>JAJYMM010000005.1 GCA_021787035.1 Actinomycetes bacterium | reverse complement strand
GCCGCGTACCATGGCGGGTTGCGACCCACCACTTCAGCCTGCTCGGTTCTCACGATACGCCCCGTATTCGCACGGTGACCGGGGACGCTCCCGCCGTGCGGGTGGGCGCCGCGCTGTTGTTCACCTTTCCAGGGATCCCGATGGTGTTCTCCGGCGATGAGATCGGCCTCCATGGGATCACGGGAGAGGGCTCCCGAAAGCCCTTCCCCTGGGACAGGACCGAAACCTGGGACCGCGAGACGCTCCGGACCTATAAGGAGCTGATCGCTCTGCGTAAGTCCTCTGCCGCATTGCGCGTTGGCGGCTTCCGTTGGGTTTATGCCGGTGACGATGCGCTGGTGTACCTGCGTGAGGCGCCCGCCGATCGGGTGCTGGTCCTGCTCACCCGGGCACCGGGTGGCGACATAACCCTGGACGCCAGCCGAGTGGGCTGGTCAGGCGAGGCAGAGAACTGCTATGGTGACGCCGTAATTTTGGCCAAGAACGGGAAAGTGACCCTCCCAGGTGACGGGCCGACGGCGCAAATCTGGCGGCTGAGATGAGCGCGCCGATAGGGGGGTGGCGCGCTGAGCCCAGCACTAGCCTTCGCTGCAAGAGCCATGGCAAGGCCTTGCAACGATATTGCAAGGGGGAGTTGTTGGCAGCTGTTCCCGGGTCTCTCATTCGCAGGTCTCTGCGCTTTCGCTTCGGGAGCTCCAGGACCTGGGGGACTGTACTAACTCGAACTCTTTGCGAGGACTCCAAGCCCCTCTTTCAGAGCTGAGAGCGTCGACGCAGGCAGAAAGTGGGCCAGCTCCGCTTCCACTTTGTTGTCGGCGTCCCGGAGGGCGGCAGCTGCTGCCAGGCCGCGGGGTGTGAGCGTGACGTGTAGCCTGCGGCGGTCCTTTTCGTCCGCTTCACAGGCAAGGTAGCCGCGTGCCGTCAAGGCCTTGACGAGCTGGGTGGCCGCTTGCCTGGTGACGTCGAGAGCACGTGCGATGTGGACGACGGGCGCGCCGGAACGAGGAACGGCCTCAAGTACGAACTGGCCGTTTGTGGGCAGGTCGCCGAAACCGAGTTGAGCAAGGTGGGCGCTGACCGTATGCCAATGCGCGGCGCGGGCGCCCCTCAGCAGCGATGCGAGCCCAGTGCTGGGGTTGTGCTTTTCGGGTGTGCCCGCGTGCTCGGGCCGTGAAGTCTCATCGCTTGGCCATCGAGCGGGCTGCCTGATCGGGCTAGCGGCGGGGAGGCCGTTACCCCGAGACGCTGGTTTTCGACTATCAAGCATTTTGTCAATATTGGCTTGGCGTTGATGAGCGCTCGCTCCCACCGGAGCGTTGGCGCGCCCTCCTAACAACGACAAGGTGTGCTCGACCCAGGCGAGGCTGGCGCGGTGGACGGCGACACCGTGTTGGAGTGCCATGCGGCCGAACGGCGCGGGGCCCTCGCTGGCCAGGCCGGGAGGTTTGTTACCGGAATTGAGGTAGGCCTCGAGATAGTCGATGAAGACACGTAGGGCTCGCGCTAAGTCCTCTAGGAATCGCGCGACTTCCTCGCGCGGCAAGGCGCGCTCCATCATGACGAACCGCATCTGGTGGGTTGCTAGATCTTTAGCAACGGTGTCGCTATTGACTGGCTGGCGAAGCCATTTGAGATGGGCCTGGCGTCCGGCGTCCGTCGGCTCGTAGACGACC
The DNA here is from genome assembly GCA_021787035.1 of Actinomycetes bacterium. Classification (GTDB taxonomy): domain Bacteria; phylum Actinomycetota; class Acidimicrobiia; order Acidimicrobiales; family Palsa-688; genus JAJZYO01. Next base: position 18,672 of record JAJYMM010000005.1, on the reverse strand, counting down.
CTGTCCCGGCGTTTCAGCGAAGGAAGAGGCCGCGCGCGTAACAGCCCTCTCGCTTCGAGGCGCCGTAGGGCTGGGTAAATCGCGCCCGAACTTGGCTCGTAAACCGAGGCCGGGGTGGAGGAGAACAACTTCTTTAGGTCATAGCCCGAGCAAGGCGCGCCGGCTAGGACCCCGAGCAAGATGTGCTCGAAACTGGTCAACTCCCTAGTGGTCACGTCCTAGCCCTGGACAATCCTGTCCGTTTGAGGCTGTGTCTTTCGGCCCCCGTCCTGCTGAGCCTGTCCCTTGGTGGCGCTGCTTCATCTGGCGAGCCTCTTGTCATAGGTCGAATAGACCATTACTCTAAGTCTAAGGGGCTGCCACGCGTGTGGCCGCCGGGGCAAGAGGAGATGGGGATGCACAGCATGAGGGTCGAGCGATGGCGTCTTTGGCCCGACGGGGTGCCAGCCGTGCTGCAAAAAGAGGATGAGCCAGGGAGCGGCGCGTGCGCGGGAGCGCTCCGGTCGCTGAGGGCGTGCCTAGGAGCGGCGCTGGGCACGGGCACGAGCGTTGGCAGGGGTCAGCAGCGCGCATCTCGGCGTGCTCGGGTGGTGTGGGGATGAACGCGCTCGACTACATCCTCGACGCTGTGTTGGTCGCGACGGTCTTCATTCAGTTCAGGGGGCGGCGGTTGACACCGCGCAACCTCGCTCTACCGGTGGTGATCGTCGTGTACTTCCTTTTCGCATACCTGAAGGGTGTCCCAACGGAGGGTAACGACCTGTACCTGGTAGCCGGCGGGGTGCTCCTCGGTCTTGTCTTTGGGGTGGGCGCTGGTACGTTTACCAGGGTCTACGCGGGAGAAAAGGGGACCTACGCCAAGGCCGGCCCGCTGGCCGCTGCGTCCTGGACGGTGGGGGTGGTTCTCCGCACCGCTTTTAGCCTGTACGCGAGTGACGGTGGGAAGGGGGCGGAGAGGACGATCGGCCACATGATGCACGTGCTTGACATCACGACCTCCAGCGCCATCGTCGCGTGCCTGCTGCTGATGGTCCTTGTCGAGGTGGGCTCCAGGCAACTGATCGTTGCCGCGCGCTACGTCCGTCTGCGGGGCCAGCTTTACCCTGCGGGCCTGGTCGGACCGGCCAGTGAGCTAGAGCAGGGCTGAGGCGGCGCTTTGTTGCTGCGAGTCCCTCCGTCGAGGCCTGGCCGCAGCGCGAAGAGCCGGGCTGGTCGAGTGAAAGGGTCTGTTCGGCCGTCACTACCCTTGCTCTATGACCATAGAAGCGAGCGAGTGGTTGGAGCGTTTCGCGGCAAAGCTTGGCGTCGCGCCACCGACGCCTGAGGAGGTGGAGCTCCTGCTCGGCCTGGCCGGCACCGCAGCTCACGCGTCCGAACGGACGGCCGCGCCAATCTCCTGCTGGCTCGCAGCCCGAGCGGGTAGCTCCTTGGCTGACGCCAGCAACCTAGCCAGACAACTGGCTATGGATATATCGAGCGACCGGTAGGTGCCGATGGCGGTTTGATTGCCCGCCGCCGTCACCAACCTTGGCCCATCCGGAACCAATGCGCCGATCTTGGGGAGGGAGCGGAACTCGGGGAGGGAGCGGACCTCCGCTTTGGCAGGGCCTCAGCAGCCTACTGCTGCAGGCCGCTGAAGGGCCGCGAACGTCGCCAGATGGCCGAAGACCTTGTCAGGGCTGACGGGACGGGCGAGCAGGAAACCTTGGCCGACGTCGCAGCCGAGCCGGCTGAGCTCGCCCAACTGGATGTCGGTCTCGATCCCCTCCGCTACCACGGTCATGCCGAGGGCGTGGGCCATGGCCGTGATTGCTGCGATGATCTCGTGATCACGGCCACTTTCGCCGATCTGTTGGACGAAGCTGCGGTCGATCTTCAAAATGTCAGTGTCGAGGAGCTGGAGGTGGACCAGAGTCGAGTAGCCCGTGCCGAAGTCGTCGAGCGCCAACTTCACGCCGAGGCGCGAAAGGGCGGTGACGCAACGCGCTGCTTCGCCGAGCTCTCCCACCAGTGCGGTCTCGGTCAGTTCCAGGCAGATCCGAGAAGGTTCGATGCCGTGCCGAGTGATAGTGGAGCGGACGCGCTCGGCCAACTTTGGGTCCGAGAGCTGGCGGCCAGACAGGTTGACAGCCACCGTGAAGGTGGCAGGGCACGCCTCCCGTTTGGCCCACTCTGCGAGCTGCCGGCACGCTTCGTCGAGTACGAAATCGTCCACCTCGTCGATCAGCCCACGTTCTTCTGCGAGCGGGATGAAACGCCCCGGCAGCACCAACCCGTCTTGGGGGTGTTGCCAGCGGACGAGGGCCTCGACGCCGCTCAATGCCCCGTCATCCAGGGAGAAGAGGGGTTGGTACATGAGAAACAGCTCGCCTTTGTCGAGGGCGCGACGCATGTCAGCATCGAAACCATGGCCCGGGGCACGGCGTGCGTTCATCACGTCATCGAAAACCCGGAAACAATCCCCGCCGGCACCCTTGGCCTCGTGCATCGCCATATCGGCGTCTTGTAACAGCCGGCTTGGGTCGGCAGTGGCGTCTGCCGTGACGACCACCCCGATGCTGGCCGTCACAGTTAGATCGTTGTCGTCGCGCCTAAACTTGCGCCCTACGGCGCGCAGCACCCTCGTCGCCATCAGCCTGATGTCGTCGTCGTCACGCAAAGCGCGGCACAGCACGACGAACTCGTCCCCGCCCAAGCGAGCGACGGTGTCTCCCCGCCGGCACGCCCGGACAAGGCGCCGTGCCACCTCGACCAGCACCTCGTCGCCAGCCTCGTGGCTCACGCTGCCGTTCGCCCTTTTGAAGTTGTCCAGGTCGACGAAAAGGAGGCCAACGCGGCCGCGGCCACGCTCGATCTCTACTAGGGCCTGAGAGAGCCGGTCCATCAGCGTCACGCGGTTGGCGAGGCCCGTGAGCTGGTCGTGGAGGGCTTGCTGGGCCAAGGCTTCCTCCGCGCGTACCTGGGCGGTCACGTCTCGTGACACCCCAAAGGTGCCGATGACGTGCCCCTTTTTGTCCCGAAGAGGCATCTTCGTCGTGGAGACCCAGGCATCAGGGCGGCCATCGTCGAAGATCTCCCGTTCGAGCTTGGCCACGATGGGTTCGCCCGTTCGGATGACTCGCTGTTCGTCCTCGAATGCGGCGAGGGCGTGTTCTCTGCCGAACAGGTCGAAGTCTGTCTTGCCGAGCAGTTCGTCTACGCTCCGGCCGCGGCCTTGGTCCACGCAGAAGCCCCGGCTAACGAGGAGGAACCGGCTTTCGAGGTCCTTGAAGAAGACACGTTCAGCTGGTGCGCCAAGGAGGTTGCGCATGCACGTTCGCTCGAGCTCCCAACGCCTCAGCCCCACGGGCGTCCTCAACCTGGTCCAGAGAGCCCTGATATCCATCTACCCCTAATCGGACGCCGGGAAGCCGGGCTTAGCGGCTGATGGGTCCTCCTCGCGCGCGACTTCAGGCCTAGGGAGCGCCGTCATGGCATATCGGCCCCGCGTGCCCTTGCCTGGAGGCTTGGGCCCGTGACCGAGTTAGGAGAGCTTCGCTCCACCGGTGTCGACCTGGCCGCTGGCGATGAGCCACTCGAGGCTCTCGTGGACCGCCTCGAGGGAGGTATAACCCGGCTGGTACCCGAGTGTGGTGGTGGCCTTGACGATGCTCATTGAGGGGCTGCGCGAGATGTGCTCAAAGGTCGCGGTGGCGTCAGCCGGCAACTGCCCCCTGGCCCAGTCTTCCCATCCGAGGAACTCGAGGTTCGCTGCGCGGCCGAACCAGGCCGCGACCTCCTCGGCGTACCCGCGGAGCGTGAGTGCGCGTTCGGAGACAGCATGGAACGCTTCCCCCGAAGCTCGAGCGGGCTGTGCCAACGCCATCATGAAGGCTTGGGCTACATCGTCGGCGTGCACGTGGTGGACTGTCTCGAGGCCGAAGTTGGGGAGTTGTAGCTTCTCTCCTCGGGCGAGCCGCTCGAAGACGGCGGTGTTGAAATTGCCAGCGGGGTTGAGGGGCGCCCACCCTGGTCCCACGATGTGACCGGGATGGAGCACCGTGCAGGGGAGCGCTCCATCTCGGGCCATGCCGAGGAGCAATTCCTCGATGGCCGCTTTTTGGGTGCCGTATTCTCCGAAGGGGCGGCGAGGCGCGTCCTCTCTCACCGGCACCTGAACTGCCGGGCCGTGGGACCAGATGGTCCCGCAGTGGAGGAGGTAAGTGCCGGTGGGAGCGAGGGCATCGGCAAGCTGGCTGGCCGATGATGTCGTAAAGCACATGAGGTCGATGACCGCGTCGGGCCCCATGGACGCGACCGTCCGGCCAAAAGTCCCGGCGGTATCCTCGGCGTCGCGGTCCAGGCTCACCCGCTCGACCTTTTTCCATAGGCCGTCCGTGCGGTAGGGAGCCCTTTGGCCTCGGCTCATGGCGATGACGTCATGGCCATCCTTTACGAGCCTCGGCACGAGGTAAGTGCCGATGTGGCCTGTGGCACCGATCACTAAGACTTTCATGGTCGCCGATCCTAAGCAGGCTTCGGCGAAGGTCGCGCCAATTGGGCATGGGCGGTTGCGCTGGGGTGCCACCAAGGCCGCAGCAGTGCCTGGCGGAGCAGGTGGGCGGGCCCGGGCAGGTCGCGCTGGCGCAGGTAGAGGTGGGGGGCGCATGTCCTTGCCCATGTCGACGTTTTGCTGGCCGCGGTCGCCCGGAGAGTTCATTCCCCGTACACCTCCTTGTCGGCGGCAGTTTCCCAAGGGGTCAGATTGCAGGAGTAGGCATTCATGTCGGGCGGGTTCCCGAGCAACACCCCAGCCGTTGCACCCAACTGAAGCAACCCAAATTAAAGTCACGAGGTAGAGGAGGACTTGAGGTTGAGAGGCATCATTGTGCGTAGCGCTGCGATTGTCGCGGCAGGAGCTGCCTTGGCTGTGCCGCTGGCGGTCTCGGCGGCCGCCAGCGGAGCTTCAGGCACAGCCCTCAGTAGGGCTGTCCTGGCGGGCTATCAAAAAGCCAGCCCAGGCGGTTTTGGCCCAGGCGGATATGGCCCAGGTGGATATGGGCAAGGGGGGCCAGGTGGCAGCGGGACGGATCCGGCTGCCAGCTACCGGACCACTACACCGATCAAGCATGTTGTAGTCATATTCGACGAGAACGTGAGCTTCGACCATTACTTCGCCACGTACCCGGACGCGACGAACCCTCCGGGCGAGCCAGCGTTCAACGCGCTGCCCGGGACCCCGTCGGTCAACGGGTTGGCGGGCAACCTGCTGTCCAACAACCCAAACGAGGCCAACCCGCAGCTCCTCGGGCCGTCTGACGCAATGACCTGCGACCAGGACCACGGCTACGCAGCCGAGCAAGGTGCTGCTGACCACGGTGCGGAGGACCAGTACGTGCAGGACACCGGTCACGGTCTCACTTTGGCGCAATGCCTACAGGAAGAGAACAAGGGCCTATCGCGCCCGTCGCCGATACCGGTGTCGAGCACTCCGAACTTCGCGGCGCTCGACTACTACGACGGCAATACGGTGACGGCCCTTTGGAACTACGCGCAGCACTTCTCCATGAGCGACAATGCGTTCGGCACCACCTACGGGCCGTCAACTCCGGGGGCGCTCAACGTCACGTCGGCTCAGACCTACGGTGCCATCTGCGGCCCCAGCTTTGCCACGATCAACGACTCCCCGTGCAGCGCCCCGCCCGGCTACAACGCTTCTGACGTGGCGACCTCGCAAATAACAACAATGACCGGGAATGCCGGCACGACGCCTGTTGCCGACCAGCCGCCAGCGGGCCCAGGTACCGTCTATAACGACACGGACCCTTACTTCGACATCTGTTCCTACATCCCTTCGGGCGCCGGCGGTGATGGCGCAACGCCGGTGCAAACGATCGAGATGGGTGGGAACAACATCGGCGAAGAGCTGACCAGCTCGGGCATTACCTGGGGTTGGTTCCAGGGCGGCTTTGAAGACGGTTACGTCCCTGGCCACGGCACGCCGCCCACCATCCAGCAGATCTGCTCGGAGTCGCACCAAAACGTCGGTGGGGCCACGGTGACGGACTATATACCGCACCACGAGCCGTTCCAGTACTATGCCTCGACCGCCAACCCGATGCACCTACCGCCGACATCGGTGGCCATGATCGGCCGTACGGACCAGGCCAACCATCAGTACGGCATCGGGGACTTCTGGGCAGCAGCAGACGCAGGCAACCTGCCGGCTGTGTCCTACCTGAAGGCTCCGGCCTACGAGGACGGCCATGCCGGTTACTCGGATCCGCTGGACGAGCAGAGGTGGCTCGTGACGACCATCAACCACTTGGAGTCTTTGCCTACGTGGCGCTCTACGGCCGTCCTGGTCACCTGGGACGACTCGGACGGGTGGTACGACCACGTTCTCGCCCCGATCCTGTCCTCCTCGGCGGTGCCAGCCCTCGACTCGCTGACGGCTGCCGGGATGTGCGGGCCGTCCAAGCTCATCCCGGTGACTTCGAGCGGCATGCCCGAGGAGGGGAAATGTGGGCCAGGGCCCAGGCTCCCGTTCCTCGTGATCTCGCCGTGGGCAAAGAGCAACTACGTGAGCAACGTCATGATCGACCAGAGCTCTGTCGTCTCGTTCATAGAGCAAAACTGGGATCTGCCGGCGCTCGGCAATGGTGCTGCCGACTCGTGGGCCGGTTCGCTCGACTCGATGTTCGACTTCTCGCACCCAGCTGCACCAAAACTCTACCTGGACCCTGCCACGGGCGAGGCCGTGCAAGGCTTCGGCCCGGGCAGGTACACGGGGGAGCGCTGAGCGGGGTCACGTCCTAGGAGGCAACTGCTTTGCTGGCGCCGGCGGCAGGGGGAGGCCGCCGGCGCCTCTTTGCGCGCCGCCACCGCCACAGCGCCGCCACCGCCACAGCGCCGCCACCGCCACAGCGCCGCCACCGCCACAGCGCCGCCACCGCCACAGCGCCGCCACCGCCACAGCGCCGCTGCTGCGCCCGCGCCCGCGCCGATCGGCAGGTTTGCTCGCTGCGGGCCACCTCGCCAAGACTTGCACCCTGAGCGGGCCACCACGGCCGCCGGGGCTCTTGTTTTGGACTATAGAAAGGCAGGTCCGAGATTGCTGTTTGGTGCCGCTTACTACCACGAGTACCAGCCTTACGACCGGTTGCAGGCCGATCTCGAGCTGATGGCTGCGGCCAGCTTCACGGTTGTGCGCGTCGGGGAGTCGACCTGGGCAAGCTACGAGCCAGTTCCCGGGCGCATCAATTTCTCTGCTCTTCGCAGAGTGGTCGACGCCGCTTCGGCGGTGGGCATCAAGGTGATCCTGGGGACGCCGACCTACGCTATCCCGCCTTGGATGGCGCGGCTGCATCCCGAAGTGATGGCCGTGGAGGGGCATGGCGCGCGGATGCCCTATGGTGCCCGCCAGAACGTCGACTTCACCCACCCGGCTTATCTTTTCTACGCGGAGCGTCTAATACGGGCGATGGCGGCAGAGTTTGGCCACCACGACGGGGTGATCGCCTGGCAGGTCGATAACGAGATCGGGATGCACGGGCTCACCAACTCCCACGTCGTTGCCCGATTCCGGGACGAGGTTATGGAGCGCCTAGGCGGAGTGGAGGCTGTGAACGAGAAATGGGGCCTTACGTACTGGAGCCATCGGATAGCTTCCCCCGAAGACCTGTGGGCACCCGCGGGCAACACGAACCCGGGCTACGCCCTCGAGTGGGCGCGCTTCCAGGCAAGGCTGGCGACTGAGTTTGTCGCGTGGCAGCGGGATCTCTTGAAAGCCATCGTCTCTCCTGGACAGGCGGTGCTTCACGACGTGGTTGGCGGCGACGGCGCGGCCTGGTCGAGCTCGCGCTCCATTAGCCAGGCGATGGACAAGGCGGCCTGCAACGTCTACGTCGCGCTGCAGCAGGGAATCGAGCTTCCCCCGCGCGCTGAGGAGCTGCGGGAGTTGGCGCCGGAGTGGCAGAGTGACATTGGCGCGTGGGTACCTCTTTGGAAGGCGGATATGGGGTACGCCTCGCGCGGGCCGCGGGGCGAAGGGTTTTACGTCACCGAGGCCCAGGCGACGTCGATCGGAGGCCCGCAGACCAATGTCGTGCCGTTCCCCGGCCAGCTGCGGCTCATGGCCCACCTGCTTGCGATGCGTGGCGCGGAGCTGCTCGAGTACTGGCATTGGCATTCGCTCCACTACGGCTTCGAAACCTACTGGGGCGGAGTGCTTGGCCACGACCTCGAGCCTGGGCGGGTATATGGCGAGGTGAGCGAGCTCGGGGCAGAGCTGCGACGGCTCGGCAGAGAGCTCGACGGGGCGGTGCCCGACGCCGACATCGGCATCTTCTACTCCGAGGACAGTCGCTGGGCCATGCAGACGGTACCCCCTCTCGGCGTCACTGGCAGCGCGATGCCCGACCCAGCTAGCTACCACCGAATATTCACGCGCTTTTACTCCGCCTCGGTCGACGCCCGCTTGCAGGTGCGGATCGTCCATCCCGGTTCAGACTGGGCCGGCCTCCCGGTGCTGATCGTGCCGGCGCTCTACATTGCCTCCGACGAGTTGTTAGAGCGGCTCCTCGAGCACGCGAGCTCCGGTAGCCACGTCGTCCTCACGTTCCGAAGCGGCTATGCCGACGAGTGGTCGCGGGTGCGTTCCTCGCGAGCTCCTGGGCCGCTGCGAGCCGGCGCCGGCTTTTCGTACCAGGAGTTCACAACGTTGGCTGAGCCGTTGGCCCTGCGGGCCGGCGCCGGCGCCGCGCTGGGGCCGGGCGCGGATTCTGGCAGGGCATTTGGGCCGGCGCTACCTCCAGGCGCTCGTGCCGAGGGCTGGGCCGACGGCATCGTGCTCGAGGGTGCGGAGGCGTTGTGGGGTTACGAGCACCCGTTTTTTGGAGAGTGGCCCGCGCTTGTGACCAAGGTGCTGGGCGAGGGGCGTATCAGCTGGGTCGGGACACTCCCGGACCGGGCGAGCTGTGCCTCGCTGCTGCGGTGGGCCCTGTCGGATCGCGGGAGGGCGCCGGCGGTGGCGGAGTGGGGTGAGCTGCCCGCGAGCGTCCGCGTCAACGGCGCTACACGCCCCGACGGCGCGAGGGTTTGGTGCGTCGCCAACCACGGCTGGGACCCCGCCATGGTCACGTCACCTCGGGCCCTTTGGGATCTCGCCGGCGGGCAGGAGGCCGGCGGGCAGGAGGCCGGCGGTCGGCTGACGCTCGGTCCGTGGGAGAGCCGCTTACTGCGTGAGGGATGAATCGCCGGCGGCCCCGGATGGGCATTGGGGGCGTGGGCCCGGTGGGACGTTCCTGCGGGGTGTGGCCCATAAAGGCGCCGGCGCCGGCGCCCGACCCGGCGCCCGACCCGGCGCCCGAAGGGCCGGGTGTCGGTGGCGCCAGCACTCAAAAAGTATCAATAGTGGTGCGTCGAGGACCACTGTTGTGACAAAAAGGGCCGGTTTTAGCCCCAAAAAGTCCTGACAGTGGGCCCCGCCCAGCCACTATTGATACATTTCCCGGAGCCGGAGCCGGAGCCGGAGTTGCGCCTACTACAGCGTCGCTCACCCATGGGAACCCCGGGCCAGTGGCACTCAACGTGTCCGAGCTAACCCAATCGACCACGCTTCGAGTAACTTGGCGGCGGACTGGCCGGCGTACGGTTCAGTCGCGAGGTCGTACCACGTGAAGCGCAAGAGTATCCAGCCCGCGGCGGCAAGGGCGACGACTACTGCGTTTTGCCGGCGCAGGTCGCGGGTGAGGGCTCTGGCGGATGCATGCGTTGCCGCGCCGTCGATCTCGACGGCGATCCGGACCAGGGGCCAGGCGAAGTCAGTGCGGAAAGTCCCTTCGGCGGTCCGGACGCAGAACTGCCGCCTGGGTGGGGGCAAGCCGGCTCGGCGTGCAAGCTGCACGAACAGTGTCTCGGCGTCACTCTCGGTGGGAGGCAGGCCTGCCGGGCGGTCGGCGATCAGTGAGCGAAGAGCGTTTGTCCCGGGGAGCCTGTGTACCTGGCCGAGAGCCGTCGAGAGATCCCCGACCGTCACGTAGTGCCTGCGGAGGGCCGACTCGAGGGCGCGCTCGAGTACGTCTTTGCCTGCGACCTGGCCAAGGTCCATGAGCGTACGGGTCACAGATGTGACGGGCAGACCCTCGAGCTCGGAGCGTTCGTCGAGTCCAAACGGGCGGACGAGGAAGAGCTTCCCCGCCGGCCTTCGGCCCATCGAAACCGCGATCTCGACTGGTGGGCTGCCGTTTGGCGTCGTGATCCCATCGAGGCCCCAGAGGCAAGCTGCGGAACGGCGGAACACGGCGGCCGTAGCACGCTGGCGGGGTGCGCAGCCGTAGAAGGCCATGAAGAGCTGCCGCTTCCAATCGGCTTTGTTGTCGCCTCCCGACGACCACCGAGGGTCGACCAAGAGCCGCGGCCCCCGGCGCTCCAGGAAGCCGTCAGCTACCGCGCGATCGAGTAGCGGGCGGGCCACGCCGGCCGCGACGAGCTGGTCGGTCGCGGCCACGCCACATTGCCGTGATAACAAGTCAGTCCATGAGATCGCATCAAAGACTATAGCGCAGGTTTCACTTCCAATCTCGCCAGTACCTCGCTGAAGCGGCGCTCGTCGAGCTCGTAGGTCAACTCGTGCCCGTGGTATGGCAGGATTATGAGCTCCTTGTCTGTGCTCCCCAGCCTCCCGTATGCCGCGAACGCCGAGCTCGGAGGGCATATATCGTCCCACAAGCCCACGCTCAGCTTGGCGGGGCACGAGATCCTCCTTGCGTGGTTTGCCACGTCGATGTAAGCGAGGGTCCGGAAGGCCGTCTCGGCCAGTTCCGGCCGGCGCTTTAGGTACGTAGAGACCTCGGTGTAGGGCGACCGCGGGGTGATCTCGACTGCACGAGGGAAGTCCGAGAGGAAGGGCATGTCTGACCACACGAAGCTCGCCTTTCTCGATAGCGCTGCCGCTGCCAAAGCGAGGCCGCCTCCCTGGCTCATGCCCATGACGGCGATTCGGCTCGCATCGACCTCATCGCGCGCGGCAAGGGCCTCGACCGCCAGGGCGGCGTCGGAGAAGACGTAGCGGTAGTAATGCGTGGCGGGGTCGCCAAGGCCTCGTGTGAGCCAGCCGGGGTGATGGCCGGCATCTACGGCTGGGATGTCGGGTGAATCACCCCCCTGGCCGCGACAGTCAATCGAGATGACCGCCACGCCCTGGGCGGCGAGTGCGTACACGTCGAGCGGCCTCGCACCACGGCCGGCGTACCCGTGGAAATGGGCAAGGCCGGGAAAGGGCCCGCCGGCTTGTGGCCTCACGTACCAGCCTGATACGCGGGCGTTGCCGAGGCCCGTCATCCATATCTTGTTGGCTTGCACTCCGGCCAGCGGGATGTATGGCTCGTCGATCTCGAGCCCCCCGCCGGCGGAGCTCGCTTCCGAGCGGGCTTCGTCCAGCGTTTTGGACCAAAACTGGTCGAAATCGGGCGGCTCTGTCTCGGTCGGCGTGTAGGACCAGAGTTGGTCGAGGGTGAGGTCGATGTTCGGCATGAGCCCACTCTGCCTCGCTGAGCGTAGCTCCAACAACCGCGCGCCAAGTGGCGACCACCCAAAGTGATGACTACCCCAGTGCGACTACCTTACGCGGTCGCCCACTGGCTTCGCGCGCAGGTCTATCACAGGCCACATGCATGTCGTTCACAGCACGTGGGTAGGGTCACCCTTATGCGCAGACTAGTTACAAGGGCCGTGAGACGCGGACCGCGGCGACAGAGCGTGGGCGTTACCGCTCTCGGAGCGGTGCTGGCCGGAGCAGCCATGTTGGCTGGGATCGTCGCTACGACCGCCGCTCCCGCTTATGCGGACGTAACGTCAAACCACTACACGATCGGCTCACCATCGGGCGCCGTCAGCGACGTGACGGTATCCCCGGGCACGGTCACGAGGGGCGCCTCCACGAGCTTCCAGCTCGTGTTTTACGTAGGGGCAGCCTTCGATGGCTCGCAGGGCGGAGCGATCACGGTTACCCCATCCGAAGCTCTGGCCTCCGCGCCCACCAACGTGGCCCTAGTCTCGGGCAACTGCATACAGGCAGGCACGGCCGGCGTTGGGGGAGCGGGTACTTCAACGCCCACCTCGTTCGTGGTTGAGCTCGTTAGCAGCTGCAACATCAACGCTAAGGCCAAGGTCGAAGTCGACTTTGATGCATCTGCGCCCCCAGGCACCGGGGCCCTCAGCTTCAGCGTCACGACGACGGGCAACACAAGTCCTGGCACCTCCAACGCGGTGAACGTGATCAGCTCCGCGGTGAGCCTGTCGGCTTCGCTCTACGGATTTGGCGCCAACACCACTTACAGCATCAGTGACGTGCCGGTGGCCAATATGGGCAGTGGTGGTACGACGCTCAAGTTGCAGGCCAACGCAAGCGAAGGCAAGGCGACGATCTCGTTCCTCAACTCCACTGCTGGTTACTCGGTAACGGTGACGAGCTCTTCAGGTACGAGCTCCGACCAGGTGACGGCGGTCTCTGCAAGCGGACCGGCAGCGACCTTGAGCCTCGCTGACGCGCTTGCTAATGGGGAGACGCTCAATGTCACGGCGACTGGTACCAACCCGGCGGCAAGCGGGGCGGTCGAGGCGAACAACATGACCGTCACGCCGGGCAACGGGACGCCAGAGACGACAACGTCAATCGTGTTCGGAGGCTCGGTGAGGGGCGTGAGCGTGTCGCCGGAAGACACGGTCGCCGGCGCCACCACGGTTTACACGGTCGATTTCCAGGCAACCAGCCCGGTAGCCGCAGGAGGGGAGATCCTCCTTCAGGAAAAGGGCGGCCCGACCAACTTCAGTCACGTGAGCGGGGTCCTCGTCATTGACAGCAGCGCCGGCTGGCACTTCGTGGCGACTGGCGCGACTCTCGACAACGGGACGGCTGCGATCCCGCTTTCGGACGCGATCAACGCCAACGATTCCGTGAGCGTCGTCTTGGCGGATGTCACCAACCCACCGGCGGGCGTAGTGCGCGACTTCACCGTGTCCACGTCGGGTGACCCGGTACCGGCCGACGCGACCCCCTACACGATCGGGGCGAGTGCAAGCCCTGGTGTGGTGGTGACCGTCGAACCGACGACGGCCGGCGCCGTGGCAAGCTATACGATCTCCAACCTTCGTGCCTCGGCCACCTTGGCGGGAGGTTCAGGGACGATCGGGCTCCAAGCACCTGCAGGGACGGTGTTCCCCAACAACGTCAGCTTTTACCACGTGGTCGACTCGACGACCTCGAGCGGGTCCGGGACTGTGACCACGGGGCTGTCCGGCGGTGGCACCAACGATGTCACCTTTACGGTGCCCAATACGGTAAATGCAGGCGATGTCCTGTCGGTGACCATTGATGACGTAGTGAACCCCGGTGCGGCGAGCAGTACCGACGCCATCAACCTGGTCGGTGAGGTGACGGGGCCGGTGCCGACACCAGTTACGACGACGGTTCCTCACAAGCCGGTGCCGCACCCCAAGCCCAAGCCCCACCCCAAGCCCAAGCCCCACCCCAAGCCCAAGCCCCACCCCAAGCCCAAGCCCCACCCCAAGCCCCACCCCAAGCCGCTGCCCCTGGTCACCTTGCTCAGCAAGCGTGTCGCGGTAAAGAGCCATGCGGTGGTCATCCAGTTGCGTTGCGACCGTGCTCGCTGCATTGGCAGGGTCGTTTTGAAAGATGTGACGACGGTGCTCGGGTATAGGACCTATAACCTCCCTGCTACTGGCCGTCCGGTGCGCCTGCCGATCGCTCTCGACAAGGTCGCCTTGCGGTTGCTCCATGGGGCGAAACACCACACGATCGTGGCCCACGCGACCATAGAGGTTGCACACGGCCACGTGGCACAGAAGAAGATGTCGATCGTCCTCGCCTAGGACGGCGGCAAGCGGGCGGCTGGACGGGCAGTCCCATGCGCCCGTGCGGTGTTCTTGGATGAGCCCAGGCTTCGCAGGCATGCCCTCGCCCGCCGACTTTTGGACAGTTGGGCACAGTAATTGTGCTCAACGGTCCATTGACGGCGCGCCTGGCCCGGGCGCCGGAGGATCGGGATTGGGATCAGTCCCACCAACCCTTGGTCCGCCCGGCGCCGGCCCCCCACGCCGCCGTGAGCGCCACCGCTCCGCCCAGCCCCGGGGGGAGGCCGACCAGGCCGCGGCGAGGATTTGGGCGCATTTCCACCTGGGCGGCCCTCCCCCCTCCCCCCTCCCCCCGGCCCCCTCGTCGCCGTCACCCTCCAGGCCGTCCGTGAGGGCGCCCCCCCAGACGGCCTCGTCGAGCGCGTCGTGGCCGAGGGCCCCCCTTGACCGGCCTCAGGGACATGACGGCCTCAGCGACTTGACAGCGGGCCTCGTGGCCCGGGTGAAGAGGGCCGCCCAGGCCTACGAGGAGGCCCGCCAGGAAGCCCTGGAGGCCGAGCGCCGCCAGGCTGAGGCAGAAGAGGCCCTGGCCGCCCGGGCGGCAGAGGAGGCCCAAGCCGACGCCCAGGCGGCCGCCGACAGCCGCTACGTAGCCTCCCTCGTCCCCTTGGAGGCCCTGGCCGGCATGGGCGGCCTCGCCGAGGGGCCACGGGGGGCCGCCTCGGGCCCCTCCTGGCCGAGGCCAAGGTGCTCGACTGGGCACGCCTGGCCGTGGCGGCTTGGTGGAGGCGGCGGAGCGTGCCCTGGAGGAGATCATGCGCGCCAGAGCCGAGCGCGCCCGGGCCGTCGAGTCGATGTCCCCCGGGGCGGTCGCAGCCGCCCACCGGGCGAGGGACGCCTACCTGCTCCGTGACCGCCACCGGGCTCTGTTCGAGGGGCCCCTCGGGCGCTCGCCAGGCAGAGGGCGCGAAGGCCCTCGGATCGACCTGTGACCATAGTCTCAATCCTCGGAGTGGGCCCGCTGGTATGTGGAGACCTTTACGAGACATGGGAACAGGTCCCTGCTGAGCTGGGCTGAGCATGCCGCGGTGGTCAACGAGCTGCAGGCCGCGACGGAGCTGCGGCTCGTCGCTATTGACGCCGAGATGGCAGCCGACCGATGTCGAACTACTGGAGGCGCCGCTGTCGCCCAGCTACCGGCGCGACCAAGGCAGATGGCCCCGCGAACGGCGTGGAAGCGCTGGTGAGGCACCCCCGGCGGGTTTCGCCGCTACGTCGTTGACTGGCAGCAGCGCTAGGCTAAAGGTGGCACTACGTAAAAGGAGAAGCCATGTGCAGCGGGAACCATTCTGACCCTGGGATCATGTCAATGGCCACGCCCGAACTCGGAGTCCGTCTGCTGACACATTGGAAAGAGCTCGACCTAACAGACGAGCAGTTGCGCCGGGCGATCGAATTATGTCGTAACTTGAGCGATCGTTATGGAGGGCTGGCAGCGGACATCATCAGGCTCGGCGTAGAGATCGACATAGAACTTTGCAAGCACCATGTTGACAGGGAGACCGTCAACGCCAAGGCAAGCCAACGCCGCGTTTTAGTGCATCAGCTGGAGGACGAGTTCTTCGACTGCTGGGTGCAGCACCACTCGATCATGACCGAGGAGCAATATAAGACATTTTTCGACATTTATCGTGCGCAGTTCTCAGACCTACGTCACCCGGTCTTTGGCACGACAGAGTACGAGCAGTTCGAGCGGACCATGAGTCGAGTCGGTGGCGATGCGGTCGTGACGCCTAGTGTGCTCGCATAACGCCTTGGCCGTAGGCGGGTGGACGCGGGTGGCAGACAATGCCGCGGCAGACAATGCCGTAGAAGCGGGTCGTGGACCATGGCATTGTGGTCTTCGGTCACGTCGCTCTTCGCTCTTAGTCGACTGAGCCCTCTACCGTTATCTCGAAGCCCGCTCGATGGCCAGAAAGCACCTTCCGCGTCGGCACCCCCCCCTTGATCGCAGTCGGCTCGGGCAAGGGAGGCGTCGGAAAGTCGACAGTGGCTGTGAACCTGGCGCTAGCGTTATCACAGCTGGGACTAGCCGTGGGGTTAGTCGACTTGGACCTCACCGGTCCGGACGTGCCACGCCTTTTAAACCTCCGGCGGAAATCGCCTGCTCGGCACCTCGAACTGTGGCATTCGAGCGCTACTCCGAGAGCCTTAAGGCCCGTCCCAATTAAAGGTATTGCAGTAGTTTCGGTCGGGTTCCTATTGAGCGAAGATCAGCCGCTCCTCCTGTCCGGCGCGCTACCCGGCTTGTTGGTTGAGCGGTTACTGAACGGAGTCGCATGGGAGGGTACTGATTTACTCGTAGCAGACTTGCCCCCAGGCACCGACGGCGTGACAGCTGCTGTGATTTCAGACCCTGACACGCTGGGGCTCATAGTTGTCGTAACTCCCGACGACCTATCTCACCTTGACGCCCGTAAATTGGTCCACGCGGCGGCCAGCAGTGACACAACGGTTATAGGAGCGGTGGAGAATTTTGCTGGTTTGGTCTGCCCCCATTGTGGAGGAGATGTCACGCTCGCGACGGCCGTCAGCCCAGGCCGCTCGTTGTGGTCCGAGGGTATTGAGCGGCTGGTCTCGGTGCCGACGGACATCCGCTACGCCGAGGCCGCTCACCGCGGTCAGCCTGTCACGGGGGCTCCCGGCAGTGGTCCGGAAGCCGCGCCATTCAACACCCTTGCCGGCAAGGTCAGCCTGGCCCTGCGCGAGCTCGGCCTCTGAGGCGAGCTCCGGCAATGGGGGGCAACACCGGCCCTCAGGGACCGCCGGCGCCTCGCAGCCACCGGGGCGGGAGATGGGCTTTGTTTGCGGAAGTGCCTGGCTTTGGGCGGTTCTGGGCGGCACGAGCGACTTCGGCGTTCGGCACTGGCACGGCAGCGGTTGCGCTCCTATGGCTCGTATCGGCGGGCCAAGCGCCGGGCTTGGACGTGGGGGCGGTGGCCGCGGCTGAACTGGCGGCTCCGAGCGTGCTGGCTCCCATCCTCGGGCCATTGGTCGACAGGCTGGAGCGGCGTTGGTTACTGGTTGGTACGGATCTTGTCCGCATAGTAACGACCTTGGCGCTGCCATTCGCCTACGAGCATGGGGGTATGCCGGCTGTCCTTCCGCTGGCACTAGCCCAGGGGGTGGTTTCGGTCACATTTGGCAGTGCCGCGGCGGCCGCGCTGCCGGAGTTGGTGGGAGCACAGCACCTGGGTCCGGCCAACGCGATGCTCGTCACAGCCAATCAGGGCGCCGCTGTGCTGGGCAGTGCGCTCGGCGGTGTCCTGGTATCGCTTAACGCGGTAGCGCCGTTCGCCCTCGACGCCGCCACCTATGTCGCCTCGGCTACGCTGCTGGCGACCCTCAGCGTAGCCAGCCTCGGGTCGCGAGAGGCTCCCGCCGCGGTCCGCAGGGTGACCTATCGGCGACAGCTCGTAGAAGGGGCCAAGGCCTTCGCCGATCGGCGCGCAGTGCGCGTGCTGGCAGGTCTGGGCATGCTAGCCACCTTCGGCTTCGCCCCTGCGAGTGTCGCCCTCGTGATGCTCGTGCGGGTACGGTTGGATGGCGGAGGCCCGGGCTACGGAGCCGTACGAGCGGCAACAGCGGTCGGGCTGGCGCTGGGGGCTCAGCTGGCCCCTTGGTTGGTACGACGGATGAAATCGGCAACCCGAGCCATGTCCGTCGGCTACCTGACGATGGGGATCCTCACGGTCGCTCTTGGCTTTTCGCCAAACGTGGCTTCTGCCGCCTCGATCGCCTTGGTCAGGTCGGGTGCCAATAGCGTCCTTGGCGTGCCGAACACTGTGCTGTTCCAGTCTCACGTCCCAAATGAGCTGCGTGGACGGGTGTTCACGCT
Source organism: Actinomycetes bacterium (assembly GCA_021787035.1). Taxonomy (GTDB): domain Bacteria; phylum Actinomycetota; class Acidimicrobiia; order Acidimicrobiales; family Palsa-688; genus JAJZYO01. The sequence goes on along the minus strand of JAJYMM010000005.1, from coordinate 920 downwards.
ACTCGTGGCCTTGGAGGAGGCGCCACGCCTGGCTATCCTCCCCCTTGCCGGGCTGCTGGCAGATCACACCGGTGTCCGCCCGCTTTTTCTTCTCATGGCTCTGCCCATAGTGGCCACAGCAGCGTTAGCGCTGGCATCGAGGGCGTTGCTCGATGACATCCCGTCGTCCGCACCCTCTTGATGCGGAGATTTCCCCAGCGACCGCGAGAACGTCGGAGGGTGATCGATACTCACTTCTGCTGCAAGGCTCAAGAGCAACTCCAACGTCACAGAGGCGTCACCAGGCCAGAGCACCAAGAGGCCGGTCCTCGCCGAGCGCGAGGAGGTGGACGCGGGTGCCGTGGTGGCCAAGTACCGCTCTTGGCTCCGCCGCCAGCCGCTCGCGGGGCGTAGCCGTGAGGCCTACTTGGCCCAGGTGAGCGGTTTCGTCTCCTGGCTGGCCAGCTCCGAGCACGGGGGCCAGGCCCTAGGGGCCGAGAGCGTGCGCGACTGGGCCGTGCGCGACTACAAGCGGTACCTGAAGAAGTCGAGGCGCCTGGCGCCGGCGTCGGTGAACCAGGCATTGGCGGCCATCGACAACTTCTACCGCTCCTTAGGGCTTGGCAGGCCCGAGGTGAAGAGGGAGGAGCTGGCGAGGCTTGCCCCCCGCTCGCTCGCCGGGCCCGAGCAGCGCCGGTTCCTCCGGGCCGTGCAGGCCTGCCCTTCGGCGCGCGACAGAGCGATCGGGACCGTGTTCTTCTACACCGGGCTCCGCCTGGGCGAGCTTACCGACCTCGACGTGGCCGACCTGTCCATGTCGGCCCGCCGGGGGCGGCTCCGGGTGCGCTCGGGCAAGGGGGACGCCTACCGGGAGGTACCGCTCAACAGCGCCGTCCGGGCCTCCCTCGACGAGTGGCTGAAGGCCAGGACGGCCCAGTCCG
>JAJYMM010000031.1 GCA_021787035.1 Actinomycetes bacterium | reverse complement strand
CCCACTGGCGCCTGGCGTCGGCAAACCTGATCGGCAAACCTGAGCAGTGCCTGCGGTCCGGAAACGGCCGTCCGGCGTGGGCGAGGTCAGGCGGAGGAACCAGTCCCACCGTTTTGAGTGATACCCCCACCACTACGTGTAGTGCTTTTCGGCCTTGACCAGAAGTGCAAGCAAACTCTGCTGTACTCAAAGCCGCCTTAGGGCCTCATGGAAACCCGATGGCCGCAAAAAGCGACCTTAGGCCACGCTCGAGAGCCCTCACGACCGGTGTCCTCCGTGAAACGCGGACGGATTTCCCAGATACGAAAGCTTTCACCGCGCTCAGTGTTGGACCTAGCGCCATGCGTCTATACTAAGACGTCCCGCGAGCGGCCGTCCGAATGGCAGATTTCGCTCTCGTTCGTGCTTCATAACCCCGCCGCCACGCTCCCCGGCCCGTCGACCATGGACGACGGCGTGACCGACCTACCTGAAGGGCACACCGAGTCTGCGCTTCGCACCCAGCGCTCGATACAAGAAGCTTCCGTTGCCACCCTCGTGCAACTTGCTGGCGAGGGTTGCGGGAAGGCATGACAAGAGCTCGTTTGCCGTTTTGGCGGGATGATCGCAGCAACCGGCCGACGCTACCGGCTGAGCGCTGCCGACGTCGCCGAGCTGCAACAAGTGACATGGCTGCGCCTCGTAGAAAACCTCCACAAGATCGAACAGCCAGAGCGCGTAGGTGGCTGGCTCGCCACCACCGCTCGCCGTGAGAGCCTCCATTGACATCCGGCGAGCTTCCAAGTACCACGGCGGTGCTGACCAAATGTTGGCCAACCTGCCAGACCAGCACCTGCCCGAGCCCGACGCGAAGCCGATCGCCGAAGAGCGTGCGGCCGTCGTAAGGGCTGCGTGGCAACGCCTGTCGCCGCGTTGCCAGGAACTGCTCTCGCTCCTGATGGTGGACGACCCTCTCTCCTACAAGGATCTTTCCGAACTACTGTAGGTGCCGACCGGCAGCCTTGGGCCCACGCGAGGCCGCTGCCTCGAGCGCCTGCGCCACCTCGTCGACGAAGAAGGCATCTAGCAACTATGCAAATCGCGCCCCGCGCAGCTACGAAAAACTCCGTACGCAGCAAGCGGACTGAGGCCGTGCAATTTCTGTTAAAAGTCACCGCCGGGACCTAGATAGGCACCCGATAGCCGTGTTACGCCATAAAACCAAGGGGAAAAATGCCGGTGGCAAAGCAGTATCAGCCAAGGTCTGAGCAACTCCTAAAGCCAGGACAAGGAAATACCCAAGTAATACCCGGCGACGCCTGGCAATGTAACAACCGACCAAGGAGCAAGATGTCTTCGGCGGTACACAGCCACCCCTCACAGTCTGACGGGCCCGCGCTCGGCCCGGAGGGCGAGCAGGGCCGCCTCTCGGTCGACGAGGGGGGGCTCGTGGCCGAAGGGCACTTCTTCGCCGGGCACGGCACCAAGCAGCCAGGTCCCCCGACCCGGTCCCCGCGCCAGCAGCTAATTGCCGGCGACGTCGTCGCATTGGTGATCACCTGGGGGGCCCTCGTGGCTTTCCGGTGGGGCAAAGACAGCCCACCCAAGCTCGCGGCGTGCGTTTTGGCTGCCGTAGCGATGACGCTCTTTGCCATGCACCGTTCGGGCCTTTACCGGGCCAGGGTCTGCGCCCTGCGCTCTCATGAAGCTGTCCGCGTCTTTGCCTCTTCGGTCGCCGGGACCGCGGCGTGCCTCGTGCTCCAGTACGCAGGGATGCGGCCCAACGTGAGGGGTGCCCTCGCAGCGGGTGGCGCCTCGGTGGTGACCGTGCTCCTGATGCGCTGGCGCTTCGGCCGGTGGCTGAGGGCGCACCGCTCCGAATCGCGCTACCTGCGCACGGTCCTGCTCGTGGGTGCCAACGAAGACGCCGAGGGCCTCTTGACCATCCTCTCCGAAGAGCCCGGCCTCGGCTACAGGGTCGGCGGCGTGATCGGCGAGACGCGCCGGGAGGCTTCGTGGGCCGGCGTGCCCCAGGCTTCGAGCCCGAGCCTGATCCCAGATCTCGCCCGAGCGACGGGCGCAGGCGGCGTGATCGTCGTAGCCAGTGCGCTCGGCCCCCGGGAGCGCACCCGTGCCGTCAACACCTCCCTCGCCGCCGGCCTGCACGTTCAGCTCTGGCCCGGCTTCTACGGCACGTCCGCCCGGCGCACGAGGCTGGTGCCGACCTCGGGGGTCCCGTTGCTCTATGTCGAGCCAAGGCGTGTGAAGCCGTGGCAACTGGCGGTCAAGCGGGCATCGGACATCTCCTTGGCGCTGTCGCTTGCCATCCTCACCTCCCCGCTAATGGCGGCTGCGGCCCTAGCCGTCCGCATGAGCGGCGACGGGCCCATCATCTACCGGAGCAAGAGGGTTGGCCTCGGGGGAGAGGTCATCGAGGTGCTCAAGTTCCGCACGATGGTGCCCGACGCGGCGAAGCGCCTCTCCGAGGTCGCCAAGCTGAACGAGAGAAAAGGCCCTCTCTTCAAGGCGACGAGCGACCCCAGGGTGACCAAGGTCGGCCGGCTGCTGCGGGCCACCAGTATCGACGAACTACCGCAACTTTGGAACGTAATCCGGGGCACGATGAGCATGGTCGGCCCCCGCCCGGCGCTCCCCCACGAGGTCGCCCACTTCGACCTCGAGCTCCAGCGCCGCCACGACATGCGCCCGGGCATAACCGGTCTTTGGCAGGTCGAGGCGCGCGACAACCCCTCGTTCAATGCCTACCGCCGCCTCGACCTCTCCTATGTGGACGACTGGTCGCTCAGCCTCGACATGGCGATCCTTGCAAGCACGGCCCACGAGCTCGTCGTGCGGGCCCTCCGGGAGCTGGCCTCCCTCGTCGGCTTCGGACGGGGCCGAGAGGCGAGCGCGGCGCCGCAGATGGCGCTGGCCGAGGACGCCGTGATCAGCCTGGACGACCTGGGGCGCTCGTGAAGCCGGCACATCCTGCCCGGCGGCGAAAGAGGACCGCAGCTCTGCCTGGCATATGCGGTGCTCTTGGGGCGCTCGTGGCCTGGGCAGGGCCTGCTTCGGCCAGCCCCTCCACGGGGCACGCAGTTGCGGTGACGACGTCCAGCAACTGGTCCGGCTATGTCGCCACTGGGCGCTCTTACAACGAAGCCAGCGGGACTTTCACCGTGCCGAGCGTTTCGCGCTACCTCGCGCGTTCGACCGCTTCGGAATGGGTCGGCGTGGACGGCTGGTCCGATTCATCGCTCCTCCAGGCGGGCGTCAACGAGGTCCCCGTCGGTCACGACGCCACCCTCTTCGAACCTTGGTGGGAGGTGGTCCCCGGGCCTCAGCAATTTGCTTCGGGCGTGATGGTGCGCGCTGGGGACCGGATCACCGTCAAGGTCCAAGAGATATCGGCCGGCCGCTGGTCGATCTCGCTCATGGACGGCACCAACGGCGACCGCTTCTCGACCGTGCAGCGCTACTCCGGCCAAGCAACGTCTGCCGAGTGGGTCGTCGAAGCAGATGCCACTGCCCGCGGCGGCTCGACCGAGCTCGCCCCACTTGCAGGCAAGGTGACCTTCACGAGCACGACACTCGACAACGCCCCGGCCTCCCCCGGCGGGGCGCTCGAGTCGGGTACCGAGCTCGGCTCCGTAACCTCCTCGACCGCGTCAGGCCTCGCCGCCACCACCTTCACAAAAGTCGTAATGGTCC
>JAJYMM010000053.1 GCA_021787035.1 Actinomycetes bacterium | reverse complement strand
TGCGGTACTCCTCGGAGGGACGCAGGCTGCGACGGCGGGCGAGGAAGGCCCGGTGGGAGTTGATGGCTTCCTCTGGGTAGACGGCCTTGTAACCCATCGTGGTCGCGATGTCGCGGTGGCCGACCAAGAGCTGCGCGATGTGCGGTGGCATCCCGTGCAAGATGGCGTCGGTCACGAAGATGCGGCGGAAGTCATGGGGGGTGAAGATGAGCGGTTTCCCGCTGGCGTCGGTGAGCCCGCTGGCCGCGAGAGCTTCGGCGAGGAGCTCACGGACCGGCGGGCCACCGATCGGCCGGTGCTCACCGCCAAAGCGGCGCTGGAACAGCAGCGGCGAAGGCGGGTTCCATACTCGGTCGTGGTAGTCGTAGGCGACAACGAGCGGGACCGACCCCTCCTCGTCCGATACCCGTTTGATGATGATGCTGAGCACGTCGGCGAGCTCGGGGCTGATCACCAACAGGCGTTCGGCGTCGGTCTTGGAGGGGACAACGTGCAACAGGGGGATGAGCTCGCCGGTGCTCGGCAGCCTGTACTCGACGAAGCTGTGGTGGCTGAGCTCCGTCAGCTCCTCGATGCGGATGCCGGTGTGGCGCAGTACCTCAATAGCAGCCCAGGTCCAGAAGGCTCGGTGCTCTTCGAGGCTGAGGTCCCTGCGTTTGCTGGTGGTGGGATTTTCGGCCCAGATCTTGCCCGCCGAGCCGTGCCGGGTCACCGCTCGGCGAAGGGTCTCTCCTCCTGAGCTGAACACCTCGCCGGGCTCGGTGACAGACGCTGCGCCCAGGCGCTCAGCGGCCGCAGCGGCGGTGCGCTGGACATGAGCGACGAGGGCCGGGAGGACCGGCAGCCGCTCACGGGCCCGCTGGTCCATACGCGACTTGCGGTGCGCTCGGGCTTTTCTTTGTGGTGCAACCTCGGTTTCAGAGACCGGGCTGGGATGGGCCCAAGGGCCCCACCGGGCGGGGTCCTCGACTGCCCATTCGATGAGGTCGAGGTAAAAGGCACGCACAGTCATGAGGTGGTCGACCGCGTTCACACGGGGCATCAGCGTGTGAGCAACCGCGCCGCTGTCGTCCAGCGAGCGTTTCGTCTTGGTCGCTAGGCGTTGTTTCCAGCTGGCGGCCACATCGGGCGCCAGGCGCAGAGAGGAGATGCCGGGGTGGTGCAGCTCCAGGTCCCGCCAGAAGAGCCGGCCCAAGGTGTAAGAAAGCTTGTGCAAAGTGGCGTAGTCCACCGCCGGCCGACGCTCGGCGAGGTAGTCGACGAGAAGGTCGCGCACGGGCCGGCATTCGATGCCATAGCGGTCGACCAGGGCTGAACAGCTCAACTGGCCTTGAGTCCGAAGGGCCCGACCGGCCGGTGGGCCGCCGGCGAGCACACCTGCCCTGCGCAGCAGTTGGTAAAAGTAGGGGCTGGTGGCCTCGGAGCCGACAGCCACATCTTCTGCGACCCGCAGTAGCTCCAGGCAGTCGCCGACAGTGATGTCGGCGACCTGGCCGCCCTTGGCTGCCACGATGGCCGCTACCCGGCGCAAGGCCAAGCCCATGGTGTGGGTGTTGACGAGATCGGCCTCGGCGGTCGCCCGAAGCTGAGCGAACCCCACGGGGTCACGGGTGCGGGACAGCTCAGCGACCAAGTTGCGCGGGGTGCCCGGCGACAGCAGCCAGCCGAGGCTCGGGCGGATGACGTCGGCCCCGACGAGCAACAGGACGGCGCGCCCGAGCAACAGCGAGACGTGATCGGGGTCGGCCAGCCTGGTGCCAGTCGAGCTGAGCCAGGCCGCCGGGAGCGCTCTCCAGCCAGCGTGGCCCATGGCGTCAGCGCCGCTTCGTGCCCACCGCGCCTGCCAGCTGTGCCCTGGCTGGGCCTCGAGCCAGCCGAGCAGGTGCCGCACGCCACGCCGGCGGTCTTGGTCCATGCTCGCGCTGCCGGTGAGGAACGGAGGGCCCGACAGCCTGGCGATCACCTCTTCGCGCGTCTGGTCAGCCCAGGCCCATCGCTCTGGCACCAGCCGCGGCGGGAAGCGCTCCAAGAGCGCGGTCGCGGGACCGGGACCAGTCTTTAGGGGCCTGGCGCCTTGAAAGTACGCACCGTCAGGCGCGCTGGGCTGGTGGCTACTGGTTTCTCGGCCGAGGCTCGCCACATCACTTGCGCTCGTCATCGAGGAGCCCGGTTGAACAGCACAGCGAGCGACTCGGCCCGATAAGGAGAGGACGCCGGAGCCTCCACCTGCTCACCGCGTCGGCTGTGGTGAGCGCGCACCGAGGCAATGACATCTTCGGCCGATGGCCGCACATAAAGTTGGGTCGTCGAGAGGTGGGCGTGCCCGAGCACCCATTGGACGTCGCTGAGCGGCATGTCTGGGTCCCGGGCCATTCGGTAAGCAGCGGTATGGCGGAGGTCATGCAGGGCCCAGTTGGCGCCCAGCGCCGCGTTCGCGCGGCCGAACATGGCCCGGGCGGCGTGATAGTTCAGTCGGCGGAACGGCCGTCTCAGCGTCCACCAGAGCGGCTCGTCACGGGCGATGGAGACCAGGCCCTCCATCTGCGCCTGATAGAGCCGGAGCCACACGAAGGCGTCCGGAGAAGCGGGCAGTTGTTGCAGCTCACGTGACCCCTTCCGGACCACCGTGATGAGCTGAGCGCCTGGGTCGACGTCCCCACAGTTCGCACCGAGCAGCTCGGCGGCGCGCGCCCCGCTCGAACAGAAGAACGCCACCAGCGCCCGGTCCCGGTGCGAAGAGAGACCAGCGAACAGGGCGTCGAAGTGCTCGTCGGGGATCTGACGAGGCACTCGTTCGGGGGCCCTCGGCCGGTAGCGGCCCCGCGACGCGCCCCGCCATGGCTCCATCGGGTTGTGGTGCGCGTTCGCTCGGCCACGACGGCACCGGTCCAGGGGGAAGGGGTTCACGATAGGCCCGGTCCCCATTTCGACGTGGAACTCATAGAAGCTGCGGACGACGGTCTCAGCGTGAGCGAGGCTCGCCGGTGCGTACTTCGTGCCAGCGGCCCTCTTGCCGGTCAAGGCGTTCGGGGCACCTGGCTCGTTCCTCGCACGACCCGTTGGGCCGACGGCAGGCTGGCGCTCACCACCGGGCCCCCGACGAAAAGGAACTGGCTTGTCAACCAGCTGGGCCCAGGTGCAAAAGTCCCGAGCCTCAGCCCGCGTTGCTTCGTTCCAGGGGACCGCGACGGCCCACAAGAAGCGGAAGTACCGGAGCAGGTCCATCGCGTACGAACGTTGCGTGCTGGCAGGCCGGCCACAGGCTTGGAGCTCCCGCAGGTAGGCAGCGACTGGCACAACGACCGCGCCCGCCGGGTCGAGGAGCTGGAAGGGCTCAAAGGGATCCTCCGTTGCGCAAAGAGCGCCGTCGAGGGGCACCACCAACTTCGACAGGTCCCGGTCCATGTCCTCCGGCTTGATCACGAGGCGAGACCATAACAACTCCCATGAGCGGGACCAGGGATGTTATGCCACTAGTTCAGTCAACAGGGCGTCCTCCAGGAGCTTCTCGGCCCGCGCCTTCTCGCGCGAGCGCTCCTCGGTCAGGTGGCGGCGGTAGCGGGTGAGCGTGCGCAGGCGGCTGATCTCCTCGGGCGGCACGGAACAGCTCGCCACCATGCCCCGCTCGGCGACCTTTGCCAACCACACACAGTCGGCGCGGTCCGTTTTGGGCCGACCG
>JAJYMM010000137.1 GCA_021787035.1 Actinomycetes bacterium | reverse complement strand
CTCCTGGGGCGAGTGGTGTTATTCATCGGCTATAGCTTTCGGGACTGGAATGTCTCGTATTTGTTTCATGTGTTGACGACACTCCACGGCAACGCGCCAGACTCAGCAACGGGCCGCCGTGGCTATATTTTCGTTGCAGATCCATCCGATTTCGAAATAAGACTCTTCGCGAGTCGCGAGATCGAGGTGCTTGGTGTGCGCTCCGGGGCTCATATGGCAACCGACATAGCTGGTATTCTAAGACAAATTACGGAGAGGTCATGACATGAGTATCAGGGTGACATACGTGACGTCCAGTGAATTTAAGCGAGAAGAAATCGAGGTGCTTGCGGCTAGCGACTGGTGGCGTCTGCCGAACGGCGAGCGCGTGGGGGAAAGGTTTTCCTTTGAGGTAAGGCAAGTCTCGATAAAGGAACATCTTGAAATTGACATTGCGACCCTTGTCTTAGCTGAAGTGACAAACGCGTACAGTCAGCTAAAGGTCCCGTGTATTGTGGAGCACGCTGGTTTGATATTTGACAAGTATTATGATAGAGGCTATCCGGGCGGCTTGACTAAACCAATGTGGGATACGCTTGGCGACGATTTCGTAACGGAAACAAACTCAGGAGGAAGCACCGCTCATGCCCGTGCATGCGTAGCCTATTGCGACGGTATGGAAGTCCACTCCTTTACGGGAGAGACGAGAGGCAAGATTGTGTCTACTCCGAGCGGCGCGAGGAGCTTCTATTGGGACACCGTTTTCGCGCCCGATGGTGCTCCCAGAGCAGATATGACTTATGCTGAGATAGTTGAGGATCCGTCGTTTGGGTTGAATTCCAAGTTGCAGCTATCGCAGTCTCAAAAGGCGCTTACAGCATTTCTAGAATTTAGGTCAAACCACCCCCCGAAACTTTGGAGTGAATAGCTGGCAGGGCAGTATCTCTAAAAAGGAGTGACCCCAGATTAGTCTTCGCACTTCGAGTGATAGCTGAGTCCAATGCAATTGGCTAGCCGGTTCCTTCAGGCCGCCTACGTTGTGCTGCGTCAGCGCGGCATCCCGATGAGTGCCCGCGAGATCGTAGATGTAGCAATGGCCGACGGCTGTCTAGAGCTGGCAAATGGCGGCAAGACGCCGGTGCGAACTATGCAGTCGAAACTGAGCACGCACATAAAGCGCGCCGATGAACATTCCATCTTCGTGCGCACTGAACCAGGCCGGTTCTACCTGAGGGAACTCATGCCCGACGCGTCGGATGAGTATAAAGCTCCGCCATTTCGAGCTGCTAATCCACGCGAGCGCATTTACGTGTTCCCCCAAGAGCTTCTGGATGAAATAGGGCGATTTCAAGGCATCTCGGTGGACTGGTTACCCTATTTTGATCAGCTCGTAAAGGGTGCGAAGTGCTCGGCTCTTGATCGAATGATGGCTGAGGGGACGGCCGCAGTCAAGCAGCTGCTCACCTACATTATGGTTCGCGATCCGTCAGGTTCGCTTCTTTGTTTTGATCGGGGCGTGGTAAATAGGGTGGCTCTTAACCTAAGAGGGCTGTCATGTGTGGGTTTTGGAGGTCACGTGCGAGCTGCCGCGGCCACGCTATTCGATGTGGACGAGATCGGTCTTTACCGCAGCGCCGCTGCCGAGCTATGCGAGGAGCTGGTTCTCCCGGATGAGGAGCGTACTGAATTGGAGACTAGACCCGACAAGTGGCTTAGACTGGTGGGCGTCCTGAACGACGACAGCTCACCGAACGGCGAGCGACACTTTGCTTTCCTGTTCGAATATATGACTAGCTTTCATGATTTGTGGTCGAAACCGCGTGGTAGGGAGAAGTCCGTAAATAGGGTGCGCTGGCTGACGACCGCTACCGTAATGAAAGAGAGCCTACATCATTTTGAGCTCTGGTCGCAAATGTGTATCGGAAGGTTCTCGCCCGAGCTAGTGAACGCGTCTCCGACGGTCAAAGTGAGGCGGCCGAGCGCGCTGCGTCGGGCTGGCGTTGTATGTTTCGTGGGGCAAATGGGAAGCGGAAAAACAGAGGCGGTTAATTATATGGTTGAGGAATGCGGACTTAGTGCTATAAACTCGGGTCGCGTGGTGGCGGAGTTGTTGGGGCTGCCATCAGTACCGGCGACACCTCGAGCGATCTTCCAACTTCACGCCCAAGCGTTTATTTCTAGACCAGACGGGCCCCGGCGCCTCGCTCAGGCCATAGCTGGTCGCGCTGCAAGTCTTGACGGCCGGGTAATCATAGATGGGATTAGGCATGTTGAGACAGTTGATGCTCTAAGGAAAGCCGTCGGTCGCCGGGGGCTGTCGCTCGTCTACGTCCATGCGCCGGTCCATCTAGCTTATGAACTATACCGACAGCGCGAAGACCCGTCCGTGTCGCTTACGACGTTTCTGGAACGTCGGTCAGCAGAGGTAGAGCAGAGAATCGGTGACCTGATTGATGTGGCAGACGCGGGAATATACAACTGGATGGGTGTAGACGAATATCGACAAACACTACTCGCTTTCGCGAGAGAGTACTTCGAGGTTTCGTGAGGTTCCGAATCTGAGAAAGCGCTCTCTCGCACTGTCGGGTGATCGCTCGCCGGGTTACTCATGAGTCGCGTCACCGAGAGAAGCTTGGTTGAACTCAGGCAGTGCGGCGCTTGTGAGATGAGGCCTTAGGGACGGGTCCACTTCGGATGCGGGTCCGGAGTCCGATGATTGGGCCTGGAGGCGCGATGAAGCGAGATGCCGCCTTCACGGTCACCGTCGCTTGGCCCAGGATTGCTTTTGCGACCTCGGCTGGCTGTCCAGCGGTGTCACCCGCCAGTTCGCCGCACTGAGGCCTTGCGCGCGTAGTGCAGTCTATGGACCTCCAATAGCGAGCCTGTCGCGCTCAGCCTTCTTCCGCTCCTGAACGCAGGTCTGCCCGACGGTCCACGTGAGCGCCTTGGCCGGCACGCCAACCTCCTCAGACGAAGGGGACCCCTGATCACAACTTGATCACAAACGCGCCAGAACGGGGGCCACGGAAGGACACCGCTCAGTTGCGGCCGGCCGCGAAAGGGCTGTTCAACCCGGATGTGGCGGCACCAGCCGGAGCGCTCAACATGGCCACGCTGTGAGTTCGAGTCCTCCCCCCCGAGCTGCTATTGACCGTCCTATAAGGGCGCTGGTAAGCAGTTGCAATGGGAGTCGAACTGCAGGGTTCGAAGGCCAGTTGGCCACAGACCGGTCCCAAGCGCGAAGGCGGCGCGCCGTTGGACGCGGTTGACATGGAGAGGTGGGCGGACGGGCGCTTGGCCTGCTGTCGCCCGCCAACTGCTACCTCCCTTTCGCAGCGGTCGACCATCACGATGATGGTGGCCGATCTGGACAACATCGTGACGTGAGGTCATGGTGGATCTTGTCCTTGGACCTAGAGTGCCCCACCATCGTCACAACCTGTAGACGAAAACGGCGTATTGCGCCGTTTTCGTCTACAGGAACGACGGACCGAGGTCTAGGGGGTGGCGCATCGACACTAGGGAGGTTCGGTTTTCTTTCGGTCGGCCTCTTTCGGTCGGCCTCTTTCGGTCGGCCTCTTTCGGTCGGCCTCTTTCGGTCGGCCTCTTTCGGTCGGCCTCTTTCGGTCTGCTCCCTTTCGGTTGGGGCCTCGACCGGGAGGTTGGTGCCGCATCGCCGGCGAAGATGGAGAGAAGGAGCCGGTGGGACCTTCGCGGAGGGCCGAGCGAAAGTACGACTGAGGCGCCCTGCTCGCTCCGCTGACCGCGGTGCGAGGTGCCTGCGGGACGGCCCGGGCCGGCGAGGTCCCCCTGGACGTTTGCCATGCGGTCCCAAGCGACGCTTGGGGGTACTTGCGGCGCGATGGGGGAAGACGTTGGTGTCGTCGCGCTCGGCGTGAGCTGCCAGCAGGTCGAGTATGTCTACAAGGGCGGTCACCCCCAAGGGGGCGGTCACCCCCAAGGGGTGTCAATGCCGGCTGGTCGGAAGAGGGCTATCGAGCCGCCGGCGCTCGGCCTCCCAGCCCCCTCGGCCTCCCAGCCCCCTCGGCCTCCCAGCCCCCTCGGCCTCCCAGACCCCAGACGGCTTCCGTGGCGATCAGATCCAGCCGACAGATCCAGCCGAAGCTCGTCGAACAGGCTTTCCTCCTTCTTCCCAGGAACGGTAAATGGTCGCGCGATGCGGGCGCGCTGCTCAGTGCCAACGCCGAATTCGGGGTCTGTAGAACGTCGGCAAGGCTTGGCGGGGGGCGCTGGCCACGGCTCCCATGACCGATAATGCGATGAGCTGGAATACCCTAGGGGGTAAGTGAGTTACAATGGGTTGGACGGTGCGTTGCCGTCTCGATCCAAGGAGTGCGTAACCATGGCGAACGTGAAACCGACCGACGACATAGGCGCCGAGACGCAGGGGCTGGCTCTCGGAGCGGTGGTTCTGCCGGTGGCACTTCCAGATGCCGAGCAGGCCGTCCGCGAGGCGCTCGGCTCCGAGGGTTTCGGGGTGCTGAGCGAAGTCGATGTTTCCGCGACATTGAAGGCCAAGCTTGGCGTCGAGCGCACACCCCTCAAGATCCTGGGGGCGTGCAACCCAAGCCTCGCGGACCGGGCCCTCCAGTTGGAGCCCGATGCCGCCATGATCCTTCCCTGCAACGTCGTCCTCTCGGGCGAGCGGCCAGGCCAGACGACAGTGAGGGTCGCGGATCCGAGGAAGATGCTGCCTTCTGGCCGCCTCTCCGCTATTGCGGAGGAGGCGGCTGACATGCTCGTCGCCGTGCTTAGGAAGCTTTCGTAGTCCGGGAGCGCCCAGTGCAGGGCCCGAAGGCCAGCCTGCGAGGGCATAGCGGACGTAGTGAAGGGAGGCTGCAAGGCCATGGAACTTCCTGTTGAAGTGACTGCTGAGGTCTGCACCCGCCTTCGACGCGTAGCTGGCCAGGTCCTGGGGGTGGAGCGGATGCTGGCCGAAGGCCGCGATTGCAATGAAGTAGTAGCCCAGCTTTCCGCCGCGACTAGGGCCCTTGAGCATGCCGGCTTTCGGCTCGCGACGGCGGGCCTCACGTACTGCCTCGAGCACCCCGACGAAGCGAGGCTAGACGGAAACGGTATTGAGGCCGTGCAAAAGATGTTCATGAAGCTCGCCTAAACCCGTACCAGGCGAAGCCCATTGTTGGGAGCTACGTGGGGAGTCAACTCCGTTTGGCTGCGTGCCCAAGGTGGTGTAGAACGACACTGCGACGAAAACGGGCGGCCTGTGAAGCGGCAGTAGACGTGGTGGCGCGAGATGGCGGGCCGGTACAAGGGGCAAGCAACCTAATACCCCTGGCTATCCTAATAGACTATGGGGTCCTTCGGCCCCGGCGCTGGCGACTTTGTGCCCGACAAGGCGGGGGCCCGGCGGGTCGACCAGAGATGCTTGCGGGACACTCAGCCCTTGCGGCGCGACGTGCCCGGGTCCGCGGCGGCACGCGCTTGGGCGGGGCATTGACAGACATGTTGGAGCCATGCTCGATGCTGCAAAGGCTCTGGCGCCTCCTGGCCAGGTCGCCGCGACAACCCGCCTCCCTCTTTCCCGGGTGGGCAGTGGTCTGCGAGAACTAGTCTCTGCTGGCCTGGTCAGGGAAGAGGCCTCGCGTTACGTGGCCAGCTGAGGTCGGTTGCCCGAGGCGGCCCATCCATCGCCATAGCGCTGTTTATGCGAGGTGGGAAACGCTCCGCGCGGCAGTGTAAATGGCCACGGCTACAAGGAGCCAGGTGAAAGCGATTGCTAGTCGCTCGGGCTTGACGGAGGAGGCCACGCGGTTGCCTGCCTGGGTGCCGGCTACCGCCCCGGCGATCTCCAATTGGCGCCAGCGGGAGACGGATCCGCAACGGTGCTGCGCTTTCGGGTGGCTACGGGCAGTGCTCTAGAACCCTCTGGCTCACCGTACGGCTCAATGTGCCCGATGTTTTCCCCAAGGCCGTGTTGCGCCCCGGCCATGTAGGTGGTGTCGCTCTGTTTTTCGCCGTCCGCCGGCCGACCTCCTGCGAGGCAACCCGGTGCCGCCCCGGCGACGGCGGGCCCGGCCGGCGCCCGCCGCGCGCGCCAGCATGGCGCCGGCGGCTATCAGGACCAAGACGGCGAACGCGGCCAGTAGCACGTCGGAGTTGACACCTGCCGATAGGCGACCACCGGCCAGGCTGCCTACCGTACCCAGGCCCCGAAGATGAGGCCGCTGCCAAAGCGGACCCTCCCGGCACGAGCGTGTGCCGCCATGCCGGCGAGTGAGGTCACTCCGACAATGACGAGTGAGGCAGTTGTCGCCCCGTGAGCTGACTGGCCAAGTACGTAAACGAGGGCGGGGACGGTCAGGATCGAACCGCCCCCGCCCAGGGCCCCTAGGCTGAGGCCGATAAGCAACCCGGCAGGGACCGCCAATATGTAAAAAGCGGTCATGCCCTAGGCCCTATGCGGAGCAGCGGTTGGGCCCGGACTCGAGCTGTCTCAGTTGCTCTGGCGGAGCACCGCTTGCTCCCATGTTGGCCTGGATGATCGCAACATAATTAGGTGGGCGCTCATTTACTCGCGATGTGGCCCAGGCAATGAATTCTTCGGCCTCCATCGAGAGAGGTGGCAGCGCCTGACGGAGCTCCCCGAGCTCTGCGCCTACTGGACGTCCGGGGGCAACGACGACCCTGTCTCCGTAGTGGGCGGGCAGTACGGTTACGTGGTCGGGGAGGGTGAGCACTTTCTCGCCCAGGGAACGGTGAAGGTTGCGGGCAAACTCGTGCGCCCGCTCCGCGAGGTCGGGACGCCCCACCCCGTCGACGAAGATGGTGTCCCCCGAGAAGACAGCGCTGTCGCCCACGAAGAACATGCAGGAGCCTTCGGTGTGCCCAGGAGTATGCAGCACTGCGACAGAGATCGCTGTACCGCCCGGCAGTGTGAACTGGTCACCGTCGGATAAGGGCACGAACTCGAAGCGGAACGCGTCGGCCGGGTTGAGGTGGAGCGAGGCCCCGCTCACCTGGGCCAGGCGAGCGGCGCCCGATAGATGGTCGGCGTGCAGGTGTGTGTCGAATACACGGCTGATCCGCCAGCCCCGTTGCTCGGCTAAGCGCAGGTACACCTCGGTGTCCATGGAGGGGTCAACGACAAAGGCTTCGTCTTCGGCACCGACCAGATAGGAGAGACAGCCCTTGCCTCGCCGGCGCACCTGAACAACCGTCGCGCTGCCGACTTGGATGTCGGCCGCGTCGTAGACCTGGGCCCAAGACGCCATGCCCCCGGTGAGATTAGACACCTCCAACCCGGCCGCCTCGAGCAACTCGGCGGCGATGCGAGAGCGGTTGCCGCTGGCGCACACGGTTACCACGGCTGCACCCGGGGGCAGCTCGCCCAAGCGTTCTGTAAGCTCACCAAGGGGGATGTTGACCGCGCCGGGGAGCGACCACGACGCGACCTCCTCAGGTTCACGTACATCCAGGAGGAACGGTTGGTCGGCGGTGCCGAGGAGGCCAGCCAAGCTGGCTGCGCTCAGTTCAGTTGGCATTGCCCCGTCCT
Source organism: Actinomycetes bacterium (assembly GCA_021787035.1). Lineage (GTDB taxonomy): Bacteria > Actinomycetota > Acidimicrobiia > Acidimicrobiales > Palsa-688 > JAJZYO01. The sequence continues at coordinate 13,062 of JAJYMM010000137.1, read as the reverse complement.
TGCCGCTCTAGCTCGAGGGTCGAATGGTTGTGCGGTCGGTCAGGCCGAATATTGGTCAAGATGATGAAGCTCCTTGTGTCCTGGGGCTCAAGCCGCCTTGGTGCCAATTACGGCGAGCAAGTCGTTTGCCTCGAGGATGAGGTGGTCCGCGCCGCCCACGCGCACTTCTGTGCCCGAGTAGCGGGGGTAGAGCACCCTGTCCCCTGGGGCCACTTTGATGAGATCTTCATCGTCACCCACCGCAATGACTTCGCCGCGCTGGGGCTTTTCCTTAGCGGTGTCGGGGATCACTAGGCCACTCGAGGTGACGCTTTCTTCTTCTAGCACGCGCACCAGTACTCGAGCTCCTAGGGGGCGCAATGTCTCTGTGTCCATTTCCAGTCCTCCTAGTTGTGATGTTCATTTTTCATAGGCAGAGTCGTCAGCTCCTGGCGCCTCGAACCGGCAACACGCGGTCGGTGACGATGGCGTGGACGATGTCGCATGCCTCCGCAATGCGCGGCTCGCTCAGGCGGTAGAACACCGTCGTGGCTTCGCGCCGGGTACTCACTAGCCCGGCCCGCCGCAGAAGGGCCAAGTGCTGACTGGCGTTTGGAAGTGACATGCCGAGTTTTGCTGCCAGCTCCCCGACCGAGCGCTCCTCGTCTCGCAATTCATTTATCAGGTGGAGACGTTTTGGGTCGGTCAGGATCTTGCACAGCTCGGCATGTAAAGCGAACTGCTCGTCCATCAGGTCATGGTGGGTACCAAGGCCAGCGGCGGCGGGGGACTTGACCACAAGGTCACTATACGACATCATTGCACAGTTGCGTAACTATGTAGCTAACGCTGGCCGTACTTGCGGAGCCGCCCCTGCGCCGGCCGCGCAAGACGGGGACCTAGTGGCCCTCGTCACCAGGTTGCGTGCGCGGGCGGCTTCAGTCGCTTCGGAAGTAGCCCACCGGGGCTCACTGGCCGCGGGGCACCCATGTTCGTCGGACGCTCGGATCTCTGTCCTGGCGCACCGGTGCTGCCGGCATGGAGGCCTTGGGCTGTCGCTGGTCAGCGGCCGAGCAGCTTGCTCCAGAATCCGCTCTGAGCGTTGCCAGAGCTGGCAGTTGTCTTGGCGGTCGTCTCGCGGCACTTGCACCTCTTGTCCTTCGGCACGTGCCCCAGCACCTGCTCTACGTGGGCACCACAGCCCGCCCAAGAAGGACGTCCACAACGTTTACATGTTATTGCTCTGCACATACCCCCTAGGGTATCAGCGGTGCGAGCCGGACCGCAAGTCATCATGGGGCCTCCCGTTTGTCGAGGAGCCCCGGGTGGCCCGAAGGGGCCCCGGGCGGTTGCCCGTCGGCGCACGCAGCCTTGGCCAGCCGTGAGGCGTCGGTGCCGCCACGCGCTTTCGGCTCTTTACCTCTGGTGGAGCCAGCGAAGGACCTCGATGGTGCCCTGTTCGGCGAGACGCCGTCGCAGGACGGGGTTGTCGAAAGACTGGCTCTTGTGGCAGGCGATGGCTCGCATCTGGCTTTGCCGGTCCACTTCTAGCCGTATATCGAGGTCGCCCGTGGCGCGCCCCTTGAAAGCGGTGCTCGCGAATGCCGAGTTGAGGGCGTCCGCCACGCGCTGTTCGAGCGTCCAGGCGAGCACGGGGGTGCCCAGCTGGCTCGCAGCGAGGATCCCTGCCGCCGTGGCGGCCATATGATCAGGGTGGCCCGTTATCCCGCCCTCATCGAACGCGAGGATGAGGTCAGCGTCGGTCTCACCCGCCATTTCGGTCACGTGTGCCGCCAAACGGTCCTGTGGCTCGGTACGGAGCGCACCGTCTTGGTAGCTGAGCAGGCGAACGGCGTGAAGGGAGAGGGCCTCCGCGGCGTTGATGAGCTCTGACTGGCGTAGGGCAGCGAGGTCGCCCTCGGCGCTTTCACCGAGAGTGGACGCCTCGCCGTGGGTCAGACAGATGACTGACACAGACGAACCGAGACCTTCGAACCTTGCGAGAACCGCCCCGAGGCCGAAGGATTCGTCGTCCGGATGAGCGCAAACGGCCAGGACAGAGCGACAGCGGGGCAGCTCGCCGGCTACCTGTCTGACATCTTGGCTTGCGAGCTTGGTTGTTGCCACTGAGCGGCTTCCTCCGATGTCGAGGTGAGCGTCTCGGCACGATTACTCCCGGTACGGCGCGATTATACCGGTCTTCGCAACACCCTTGCTGCGTCCGTGATGACGGCCGTGCCACTTCGGTGGCTGCGGGCCGAGCCCTGTCGGCTCGCCCGCTGCCAAGCTACCCGGACTGCCGCCGCCCGGCTGCCCGCTCCCGGCTGGCCCGCTGCCAAGCTACCCGGACTGCCGCCGCCCGGCTGCCCGCTCCCGGCTGGCCCGCTGCCAAGCTGCCCGCTCCCGCTGCCCGCTTACCGGTCGCCGCGGCTCGCGTGGGGGTCGAAGAAGGGACTTTGGGCCCTACCCGAGCGACCGGATTACCTTCTGCCCGCTATACCCCCAGGGGTAGGGTGGCTGCGTAGGTGACAAGAACCGGTGAACGGGGCCAGGAGGCTGCGATGAGGACCGTGATCGTTGGTGGAGTGGCGGGTGGCATGTCGGCCGCCACCCGTCTCCGACGGCTGGACGAACGCCACGAGATAATTGTTTTCGAGCGCAGCCGGCATGTCTCCTATGCGAACTGCGGTCTCCCGTACCACCTCGGTGGCGTCATCGAGGAGCGCGCCTCGCTCATTTTGAACACGCCCCACCGTTTCGCCGAGCGCTTTGCGATTGACGTCCGTACTGCGACCGAGGTCGTCTCGATTGACCGGGCCCGCCAGGTGGTTACCGCCGAGGAGCTGGCCACGGGCCGGCGTTACGAGACCCCTTGGGACTACTTGGTGCTGAGCCCCGGCGCGGCGCCCATCGTCCCCGATGTCCCGGGCGTGGAGCGTGCCCATACCTTGCGCACTGTCGAGGATATGGACAAGATCGTTTCCGCCGTGCGCGAACGCGAAGCGGCGAGCGCCGTGGTCGTGGGGGCGGGTTTTATCGGCCTGGAGGCTGCTGAAAACCTGAGCCGGGCTGGCCTCGGGGTGAACGTCGTCGAACTCGCGCCGCAAGTGCTAGCCCCCCTTGACCCAGAGCTCGCCCAATTGGTGGCCGAGGAGCTTACCAAACAGGGCGTGGGCCTGTCGCTCGGCTCAGCGCTCGCCAAGGTGCTCCCGGACTCGGTGGAGCTGACCGATGGCCGGGTACTGCCGGGAGACTTGGTCGTGCTCGCGATGGGGGTGCGCCCCGAGACCGCCCTGGCTCTTTCGGCCGGTCTCGAGGTGGGCACCCGCGGCGGGATCCGTGTCGACGAGCGGCTACGGACTTCAGATCCTCGCATATATGCCGTCGGTGACGCGGTCGAGAAGACCGACCAGCTGAGCGGCGAAGCGGTGCTCGTACCCCTCGCCAACATTGCCAACCGGCAAGGGCGCATAGTTGCTGACGACATCGCCGGGACGCCACGGCCCTTCCAGCACGTGCAGGGTAGCGCGATCATCAAGGTCTTCCGGGAGGTGGCGGCCGTCACGGGCTGGAACGAAAAACGCCTAAAGGACGCTGGGCGCCCGTACATCGCCATCCATATCCATGCGGGTTCCCACGCCGGCTATTACCCCGGCGGCGCGACGATGGCCCTAAAACTTTTGGTAGACCCTTCCGCGGGCACGATCCTTGGAGCCGAAGCCGTCGGCAGGGACGGGGTGGACAAACGCATGGACGTGCTGGCGACTGCCGTGCACGCCGGGATGGCAGCACCCGAACTGATAGACCTCGAGCTTTGTTACGCCCCCCAGTTCGCTTCGGCCAAGGACCCCGTCAACATCCTCGGTTATGTAGCCGAGAACCGCCTGAACGGCAACGAGCGCGCTGTCCAATGGCACGAACTTGCAAACCACGTGGCGAAAGGGGCCATAGTTGTCGACGTGCGCGGTCCGGGCGAGCATGCACGGGGCCACATACCGGGATCGGTGAACTTCCCCTTAGACGACCTGCGAGCGCGCCGGGAGGAGCTTGCCGCGCTCGCTCCATCGGGCACGGAGGTGATCGTTTACTGCCTGGTCGGCCTGAGGGCCCACATTGCCTCGCGGCTCCTTAGCTCGTGGGGTTACAACGTTGCCAACCTTGACGGCGGCCACCTCACGTGGAGCGCCGGTACCCGGGCGCAAAACGGCGCGCAAGCGCCCCGCTACTCCGCCACGCAAACCCGAAGGTAGCCCTTTATGGGAGGTCGGCCCGCTCGGGCAGCCTTGCCCGCACGATAGTGTCGATCGCGACGCGCTCACCTTGCTCGGTGCTGACCGGGCGTCTCACCCGTTCGGCGCGCACGATTTCGAGACCGTCGAGGTCTGCCGCTACCTCCTCGGGGCTCATTAGGACTCTCGGGTCCTGGGGACCTCCGGTGCCTTCGCTAAGGTTCGTGCTGTCGTGGCCAACGACGAGCAACGTCCCTCCCGGCGCCAGCGCGGTCACAGCTCGCAGGAGGGCTCGGCGGCGGTCCTCGCTGAGGAGATGGAGGTACATGACGATGACTAGGTCGAACGCGCGAGCGGGTGGATCCCAAGTGAGGACGTCGGCTTCCACGAAGTTGGCTCTGATGCCACGTTCGGTGGCGAGACGGCGGCCCTTTGCCAGCCCGACAGCAGAAAAGTCCACCGCCGTAACCTCCCACCCCTGCGCTGCGAGCCAGAGGGCGTTGCGTCCTTCACCGCAGGCTAAGTCGAGTGCCCTTCCGGGGGGCATGTGCTCGACCTCCTCCACGAGGAAGCGGTTTGGGTCGGCTCGCCAGACGAGCTCGTCGGTGCGGTACCGCTCGTCCCAATCTCTCGGGTCCATCCTCGCTCACTATAGCTTTGGGACCGCCTGGAGGGCCGGGGGGCAAGGGGACGCCGTCGTTTGGTTAGCACTTGCAACTGAAAAAGAGATTAAGAGGGTGGCCCGGGCACACGCTTTGCGTCTTCGGCCATTGGTGGGGACAGTGATGCAGCGCTCCGCCTTCTGTTACGGGCCGAAAGTGCGGTGGGGTTGCGTCGCCCGACGGGGATGGGGCGGCTTGCCTCACGCACGATTTGGGTTAGCATTCCACCGCGGGTTATCATAAGCCGATGACGGCCGACGCTGTGGTATCACTGGCCGGCGGTGCCAGCCGTAAGGCTATCGAGCACCACTACGATGTCGGGCGTGAGTTCTACCGCCTGTGGCTTGACCCGCGCATGGTTTACTCGTGCGCTCTATGGACAGGCGACCTCGACGATGACCTGGAGGGTGCTCAGTTGGCCAAGCTTTCTTGGCACGCCACGTCCGCAAGGGCAGAAGGGGTGTCCCGCGTCCTCGACATCGGGTGTGGTTGGGGGGCGATGCTGCGCTTCCTCGTGGAGGAGCGAGGCGTAGGCCATGTCACTGGGCTGACTCTCAGCGCGGACCAGGCGTCCTCGTGCGAGCTTGGGGGGCAGGGCGAGGTAAGGCTCGAGGATTGGCGTGACCACCGACCGGACCAACCTTACGACGCCATTATCTCGATTGGCGCTTTCGAGCACTTTGCTCGTGACGAGTTATCCAAGGCGGACCGCCGCGCGGTGTACCGGCATTTCTTCGACCGGTGTGCCGGATGGCTGGTCGACGGTGGGCGCTTGTCGCTGCAATCGATCGCTTATGAAGACTTCGACCGAGAGCAGTCGCCGACTTCTCGGTTTTTCAACGAAGAGATCTTCCCGGAGTCTGGCCTGCCGCGGTTAGGCGATATCGTGGATTCTGCTGAAAGCTCTTTTAGGTTGGTCGGCTTTCGGAGCGATGCTACCCATTACGAGCACACCCTCATGTTGTGGCAGCGTCGGTTGGAGTCGGGCAAGGCCGACGCCACCCGGCTCGTGGGCTACGACGTTTACCGCCGCTACCTGCGCTACTTGCGGGTCTCGAGGGCGATGTTCCAACGAGGCGTGTGCACGCTGTACCGACTGGCCTTCGAACGGCGGCCGAACGTAACATCTTCGCTGGGAGTCGGCACGTGATGGCTGGAGAGCTACGGGAAGCATTGGATGAGCGCGCCTCTACGCTGTTCGAACGGCACCTTGGGCTGTCCAAGGAATGGTTCCCTCACGAACTAGTCCCTTGGGAGCTCGGGCGGCGCTTCGTGCCGGGAGAGGCCTTCCGGCCCGAAGGCGTCCCGCTGCCCCCCGGCGTCGCCTCGGCCCTGTTTGTCAACCTGTTGACCGAGGACAACCTGCCCAACTACTTCCAGACGATCTATGAAGTCTTCGGCGAGAGCCCCGTGCTCGGCGAATGGGCGCGGCGTTGGGCCGCGGAGGAGCAAAGGCACTCCATAGTGCTGCGGGACTGGCTCTGCGTCACGCGCAAGCTCGACCTCGTCGCCGTCGAACGGGCACGTATGAGCGAGGTGTCGTCGGGCTTCGAGGCCGGCCACCGTGGGGCCAGCCTGACCGACGGGCTCGTATACCTAGCTCTGCAGGAACTGGCGACGCGCATCTCCCACTGGAATACGGGGCGCCTGCTAGATGACATCGGGTGCACTCTTCTGAAGCGGGTCGCGGCCGACGAAAACCTCCACTACCTCTTTTACCGAGACCTGGTGACGGCGGCGATACAGGTCGACCCTTCGAGGACAGTCGAGGCTATCGACCGTCAGGTGACTCGTTTCGACATGCCAGGCGCCGCTCTCGATGGCTTTGCTGTACACGCTGCGGCGATCGCCGCGGCCGGTATATACGACTACCGCGTCCACTACGAGCAGGTCGTCGTGCCGGTCGTCTTGAAGAACTGGGGTATCGAGTCCATTGAGGGTCTCGACGACAAGGCTGAGCATGCTCGCGAGCACCTGCTCAAGTGGGTTGCACGGTTGCATAGAGTCGCTGAGCGGATCGCCGTCCAGTCGGCGGCGGCCCCCTCCGAGGAGGCCTACTTGCAGGCGGCAGGGGCCGATCTCGGCAGAGTTCGCTGACCCTCGCCCGCGTAGGGCAGCTCTCGCCGCGCGTTTCTGCGAGCTCCCCGGGTCATGACGCGGTTTCTCGGTCTTCTGCTCACCTAGCCGCATAGTCCCCTGGTCCTGGGATATTTTTGCGCTCGCTGCATGTTTGCATGACCGCAAGGGTACAGTGAGTGCAAGATGAGTTTGGACCACGGCACGTTGGACGAGCACCAGGGGCTCCGGGAGCGCAAGAAGGTGGCCACGCGGCGCGCGATCCGCATGCACGCGTTGGAGCTGTTCGCAGCCAAAGGGTACTCGAAGGTCACCGTAGAGGACATCGCCGAAGCGGCAGACGTTTCCCCGAGGACCTTCTTTAACTACTTCCCCTCCAAAGAGGCGGTCATCTTCGGCACCGAGCCCGAGACGATCGAGTCGCTTCGCCGCCAGCTCGTCGGGGCGCCGGCGTCGCTTGACCCCCTTCAGGCGCTTCGCGACGTCCTGAGCAAGCGGGTCAGCTCAATGGCAGAGGAGGTCGGTCAGCTCGGGTGTGCCCCGGCGGAGATCATGGGGCTCCTGAAGGAGGCGGCTGTCGACCCAGCCTTCAGGGCCGCGCGGGCGGCGGAGATGGCGCTAATGGAACGGGCCCTGGCCGAAGCTCTCGCTGAGCGGCTTGGCACCGACCTCCGGCGCGACCCGTACCCAGTGCTGGTCGCGAGCTGTGCAGCGTCTGCCATCAGGGTCGCCAGTTTCTATTGGGCCAACCTTGGCGGGAAGGTGCCGGTCGAAGGTCTGGTGGCCTCGGCCTTCCAGGCAATTTCTGAGGGTCTCCCGGAGAAGTGTGAGCTCCGTGAGATCGCTACTGAGTTTTCCGGGAAAGGGGAAAGCACTAAATGAGCAATGCCAACCCAGTTATTCACGGGGGCGCCGCGTCGGCTGCGGCGGCCGCCTCCACGGCGCCACCCTACGAGGCGCCCCCGGCGGGCAACATCAGCCATCGGCGGGTGCTCGTGATCATGAGCGCCTTGATGCTCGGCATGCTCCTCGCCGCGCTGGACCAGACGATCGTTTCCACCGCCCTTCCTACGATAGTGGGCGACCTAAAGGGAGGTTCCCATATCGCCTGGGTCGTGACGGCCTACCTCCTCGCCTCCACGGTCTCGACACCGCTTTGGGGGAAACTCGGTGACCAGTACGGCCGGAAGACGTTTTTTCAGATGGCGATCGTCATCTTCTTGGTGGGGTCGGTGTTCTCGGGGCTGAGCCAGTCCATGTTCGAGCTGATCGCATTCAGGGCGTTGCAGGGCCTCGGTGGCGGCGGTTTAATGGTGGGCTCCCAGGCGATAATCGGCGATGTCGTGTCTCCACGGGAACGAGGCCGCTATGTCGGCCTTTTCGGTGCTACCTTCGCAGTCGCGAGCGTTATCGGACCGCTCCTCGGGGGGTTCTTCGTGGACAACCTCTCCTGGCGTTGGATCTTCTATATAAACCTGCCAATCGGCGTCATTGCACTTATGGTTGTGGCGGCCCAGGTCCCAGGGCACTTGAGCCGGACGCGCCACGTCATTGACTATCTCGGCGCAGCCGTCATAACCGCGTCTGCATCGGCCTTGGTCCTGGTTGCGAGCCTCGGCGGCACAACCTACGCGTGGGGTTCGGCCCCGATAATCATCATGGCCGTGGTGGGGGCCGTCTTGGTCGGCGTGTTCATAGTGGTCGAGCGCCACGCACGTGAACCCGTCCTCCCGCTCCACCTTTTCAAGGACCGCACCTTTTCGGTTACGAGCGTGGTCGGTTTCATAATCGGTTTCGCCATGTTTGGGGCGATCACCTACCTACCGGCATTCTTCCAGGTTGTCAAGGGTATTTCGCCGATGCTCTCGGGGGTGCAGTTGCTCCCGCTCATGGCAGGCTTGCTTGTCACGACGACGGGGTCGGGCCTGGTGATCTCGAGGACGGGTAAGTACCGCCTGTTCCCGATCGTCGGCGCTGGGGTCACGACCGGCGGCCTTTATCTCCTCTCCTTGATGGGAGTGGGGACCTCGGACGCCGTGAACGCCCTATACATGGTCGTGCTCGGCATCGGGATCGGGTTGGTCATGCAGGTGCTGGTGATCTTGGTCCAAAACGCAGTGCCCCAGAGCGAGCTCGGCGTGGCCACTTCCGGGGCGACGTTTTTCCGTTCGATTGGCGGTTCCTTCGGGACGGCCATATTCGGTGCCATCTTCTCCAACCTGCTCGTCGGAAACCTGCGGAGCCACCTCCACGGCTTGCCGCTGCCGGCGGGCTTCTCGGCCGCCGACGTTACCCCGGCCGCCTTGGCCCATCTGCCTGCGGCCATCCGTACTGGTTTCGTGGGTGGCTACGCGGCGAGTGTCCAGGCGGTTTTCCTCTACGCGGTGCCGATTGCGGCCTTGGCCTTCTTGGCTAGCTGGTTCATACCCCGTGTCGAGCTGAAGCGATGGGATGCCGGAGCGCCTCGGGAACTGGATGGCCTCGCGGGTCAGGCAGGTTCGGGTGGGGAGACCTTGACCGGAGTTGGCGCCAGCGTGGGCACGGATGTGGTAGCCGGGCCTAGGGACGGACTTCCTCCTGCTTCGCCGGCCGTCCCTCCGGTCACCGCCACGGCACTGTCGCCCTCCGCACAGCCTTATCCTGGGGGTGGGCAGCTGCCGCAGAGCCTTGCCTGAGCTCCCCGGCGCCAACCGCCGCCGTGGCGGTTTCGGGCAATGGCCGCCTAGGCAAGTTCGGAGGGAGGTGCGGGAGGTTGCCCGTAGGTGAGGCCCCTCGGAGGTGGCCCGTCGCGCAGCGGCTGAGCCGTGCCATCAGCCGCCCTCGCCGGTGCCGTTAGCGACGTGGGCGAGGTGTCGGCGCCCTGGGTCGTCTCCGGTCCCGGCGCTTTGCCGGCGGCGCTATGGCGGCCGGACCTACTGGCCAGGAGTAAGGAGTCGAAGATCCGGCGTGCTTCTTCTGAGTCCCGGTCGCGCAGGTCGGCGACCACACCGCGCCCGGCGGCGTCCACGCGGACCGTGGCCAAATGGAGCGGCCGTTGCAGCGGGCCTTCGACCCAGCGGATGCTCTGGGCTTTCCCGAGGGGCATCCACGTAGTCGTTTTCTTCGTCCTGCCCTTCGATGCGCCTATGACGCTGCCTTGGTAGGCGCTCCCCAGGAAGTGATAGCTGAGCGGCGCCTTCCAGGCGGCTCGCCGTGGAGGCTTGGAAAGCTCGAACTGCTTGAGCCCGAGGGCCGACGAGAGCATCCAGTCGGCCGTGGCAGTCGGGCCCACGGGCAAGAGCGCACGGGTCAGGCGCGAAGTGCCTTGTTCGCGACCCGCAGAACCTGCCACGTCCACTTCGAGCCGGCACCACCCCATCGGCCTCCAGGTCAGGGGCTCCACCTTGCGAACGGCCTGGACCCTCGCGAAGGGGATGGTCTCGGCAACTGTCGACAACAGACCGCGCCTGATGCGGAGCCCGTCGGGTGCCAGGCCGACAGAGAAGCCGTATTGGTCGGCAACGCGCTTCCAGGTGTGATGAGCGAAGCTGAGCGCGTAAACCAACAGGCTGCCGCCAACGGCTGCGGTCGCCGCGCGAGAGACGCTCGTGACCGCGATGACCGCGATGACGAGCCCAACGGCAATTGCGGCGGCAGGCGAAAGCAGGACAGAGGCGACGAGCCTGCCTGGGGGTACGGTCGCGAGGGGCTGCTCGGCTGGCTCGGGGGTCGATTGGTCGAGGCCGTGGTGGCCAGCGAGAAGCCGCGCCCTGAGGTCGAGTGCGACCGGGGCCGAAAGGTAGGCGAGGCGACCGTTGGCGCGGCCAGACCCAGCGAGTCGGACACGCACCTCGGCCAGGCCCAAGGCGCGCGCAAGGAAGGGCCGCACGACGTCCACGGCTTGGATCCGGGCGAGCGGAAATTGGCGCGCGTCGCGGCGGAGGAGCCCCGTCTCGACTCGCAGCGTGGCACCGTCGAGCGCCCATTTGGTTACTGCGTAGCGCACCAGCCCACCAAGGAGCAGGACGAAGGTGATGGCGCCCAGGATGATGAGGGTGGTGGAAACGCCGGCGCTCCGGTTGCGAGAGTCCTCAGCGAGGACCAATACCAAAAGGACCACCGAACGCAGCGCTGCTATCAAGGGCGTGAGTGGGTGGAGGCGCTGCCACTCGGGCCCTGTTCCCGGTCGAGGTCCGGATCCGACCGTTTGCTCCCAGCGGGCCGGTGCGTCGCCGTCTCCTCGCGTTTGCGGGCCGAGGGCCGTCACAGGCCGGCTGCCCGAGCTTCCCCGAGCTCGGCAAGGTGGTCACGGAGCCGCGCTGCCTCCTCTCGTTCCAAGCCGGGTATGCGGGCGTCGCTGGCCGCCGCGGCCGTGTGCAGCTTGACCGTTGCGAGCTTGAAGATCCTCTCGGCTGGGCCGGCAGTGACGTCGACGAACTGCATCCTGCCGTAGGGCACGACGGACATGCGCCGGAACATGACGCCCCTCGACACCATGAGGTCGTCCTCCCTTTCCTGGTAGGCCCAGGCCCTGTAGCGCCTGAGGCTGAGCCATAAAAGGGTCGCACCTAGCACCGCAACGCCGACCACTGCGCCGATCATGCCCGGCACGCTACCGGCGCCACCTGCGCTCGCGACCCCGGCCACTAGGGCGATGACCGCGGCCACGGAGAGCTCGGCCTTGCGCATGGTCCACATCCGGGGCGATGGCTTTGCCCACTTTCCTGTTGCCTCCGGGGGCGCGCTAGTCCAGGCCATATACCTCATGGAAGGTAGTCGAAGGGGACAGATGGATGGGGGAGATCCTCGCGACGCCACTCCTCGCCGGCGACCGCCCCTCGCGCCGGTCGTCTAAGCTGGACCCGCTTGGCCCCATCGTCTAGAGGCCTAGGACACCACCCTCTCAAGGTGGAGGCACGGGTTCGAACCCCGTTGGGGCTGCCAAGAAAGCCAGCCAGGCGGATACCTCTGAAAGACCAGTTCAGAGGTACTTTGTGGCGGAGGTGGTATGCACCGGTAGACGCCGCCATTGACGTCGGTGCCACTTGGACACGATAGACGAAGCCTTGGCGAACCTCGCCGAGGCCGTCCAGTTGTACCTGGAAGAGGTGGACGACCCTGCCAGCAATGTAACTGCAACGCTGCTCGTGAGGTCGTTCCGCCTGCCGGCTGCGTGGACCCGGCGCTTTTTGACCTGCCAGTAGAGTACGGTCGCCCCGGCGCTCGAGTTGGCTGGGTCGTGTGTACGTCCGGACGAAGGGCAGTCACGCCGCAGGGGGCGCGTGCAGTGCGGGCAAGGACTGTCGATCGGGCCGGAGTCCCCTTCGGGAGTACTCGGACGCTCGGAAAGCCTCGTCGGGCATGGTGTTGGTACGGGCTTCCCGTGCAGGTCCATTGACCCTGCCAAGATGGGCGGGCGTTGCATCCGGGGACTGCGTATCCCGGTTACGACCGTGCTCGGCCAGCTCGGCGCCGGCCGCGCCCAAGAAAAGATCCTCGCCGAGCGCGTGGCGCGGGTCCTTCAAGCCGCTGGCCACGCGGCGGTCCACGTCCGAGCTCTCGGCATGTGCAGAGCCACGGACACGGAGATCTTCGACAAAGCAGCCGTGGCAGTTCCCCTGGTGAGGGCCGGGGCCACGAGCCACGCAGGCGCGGGTTGCTCTCTAGCTTTGGTGTACCGTACGGAAAATGGCAAGTTGTGGGACGCGAAAACGCCACGTTCTTCGATTTTGACCGATAAAACGCTCATCTTTTTCAAGAAGGTGGCGTTTCACGCAACGACCTCCATGAGTTTTCCGCTCGGTGGGCGGCAGCAGCCGGTCGCGGGCAGCCGCCGACCTGCCGCCGACCTGCCGCCGACCTCTGAGCCGGCGGCTTCGCCCTAGCTCGTGCACCAATAACGGCCCACCTTTGGGTGCCGAGGGACTGCCCTCGCTGGGGTGCTGAGGGACTGCCTCGCCGCACGGCCCAGGAGACGACGTCAGCCAGGCGACCATTGTTCGAGGAGAGTGGTAAATAGCGCGAAGGCTCGTGTCGTGCCCTCTCTGTCACCTGACGCCAACAGGTCGAGCAGGAGGCCGCGGGTGACTGCCACGCTCAGGCGGGCCACTGCCATTGCATCAGCCTCGCCGAGACCA
>JAJYMM010000206.1:2218-3710 GCA_021787035.1 Actinomycetes bacterium | reverse complement strand
GCTCGGCTGCATGAACGACATGGCCTTCCTGTGCGAGAACGCCGTCGCGGACGCAGGAGGTCTCGCCTGGCTGGACACTGCGTCGCTCAACGGGCTTCTGCGCCGCAACATCAACAGTGCCCGCGGTTACGCGAGGCCGATCGACCTCGCCAGGGAGTGGAACGCGATACCGCCGTAACCACCCAAAGTCAGCGCGCTACGGCGCCGCCGGCGCAACGGTGTTTCCGCCCGACATCGTTGAGGAGCCGATCCGGAATCTCGCCGATAGCAACTCGCCGAGGAGGTCGACCACGAGAACGGGGTTCGCCGCTCAGACGAGCGGGAAATATCCTGGAACATCCTCGTGAGGGGAGTCGAGGTAAAGCTTGGCCTCCGGGAAGCCGCAGAACCGACCATGGACCCAGCTACCCTTTCCTTCCTGGCTGGTGCAGCCACCCGCAAGAGCGCCGAGGATCGACTTCACACGGTCGGCGACCAAGCCCCGCGCAGAGGGGGGGATCGGCTTGCCGTCCTTCGTTTGGCTCGGGAGATAGATCTTGACGCGGTGCGGCATTCCGCTGACCGCGAGGCCCAGGAGGGAACCCAGCGGGTCGCCGGTCACCTCCAGGGGGACCGACAGGTCTGCGCCTGCGGTACCGCCACGCCTCAACTTGGCGCCGTACGCGTCCATTGGACCCCAGAACCCAGGCAGCGGCCTCTGTTGTGGCCGACCCTCGGCGTAGGTGCGCAGCCGCTCCCGGCCAGCCGGCGACACCATCTCGATGGCGTCGAAGAAGGTCGCCTTGGCCTCGTGCAGTGCGGTGTCCCCCACCGAGCCCGGCTTTGGGAGGTTGGTGGTAATGAGGACAAGCCGCTTGATCCCTGCGCCAGCGAGCACGTTCGCCCGGCCGAGCGTCTTCCACATGGTGTCGGTCCGGATGAGCCCAGCTCGCGGAGAGGCGAGCGCGCCGCTGACGTCGAAGTGCCACTCGCCGCCGTTGCGGTCGCGGCAGATGAAGTTCACGGTAACCCCGAGCTGCTTGAGTCGCCGGTTTCGCTCTCCGATCTCGAACCCAGCGCCCGAGAGGACGCGTTCGGCCATCTGCTGAGCGAAGCGGCCCTCTTCGCCGGCCCGCTTTTGGAAGTTCGGGTCTGCGGCGGTCACGGTGTGAGGGGAAGCGATGCCTCGGTCGCAGCGGCCCGCTTCCGGGTGATCTCGCAGTACTCGGGGTCGACGTCGTAGCCAATCCACTTGCGGCCGGTGAGCACCGCCGCGACGGCAGTCGAGCCGCTGCCCATGAACGGATCGAGCACCCACTCGTCCCGGTAGGTGTAGAGCTCGATGAAGCGCCGTGGCAGCTCGACGGGGAACGGGGCGGGGTGGCCGACTCGCTTCGCTGACTCCGGGGGTATCTCCCACACGGACAGGGTGGTCGAGTAGCCGGGGGGACTCTCACCCCCCGGCTCTCACGGAACCGGACGTGAGCCTCTCAGCTCATCCGGCTCTTGCAGG
>JAJYMM010000206.1:0-2208 GCA_021787035.1 Actinomycetes bacterium | reverse complement strand
GCGCACCGGGCCAATCCCAGCACCATGGAGCACCTCGGCAACAGCCACAGATCCATTCTCCCATACAGCAGAGCGCGAGTGGTGGCTTTCCCGTTCTATTTCAAGGAGAGTTCTCTACTGTGCTGGTCGAGTAGCCGGGGGGACTCTCACCCCCCGGCTCTCACGGAACCGGACGTGAGCCTCTCAGCTCATCCGGCTCTTGCAGGCCGCCCGGTAGTGCGTGGGAGAAGGTACCAGTGGGCAAAGAGCTTCGGCGCCCGCTTGCGGACGTCGTCCAACAGCGCCCACGCCCTGTCTGGCCTCCTCTTCAGCCGCTTGAACTTCTGCATGGCCCACCGGACCAGGTGCTGGTCGATGCGCAACGCAAGGGAGTACACGGCGGAGCGGTAAAAGGCCCCGTAGTAATTGATCCAGCCTCGCACCTGGGGGTTGACCTCCTTGGCGATGCTGGACAGGTCCGTCCCGCTGCGACGGTTGAGGTGCCAAGCCCTGATCTGTAAGCCTTTCGCCTTCTTCGCCTTGGCACTCATGGCTGGGGAGAAGTTCACGAAGAACCCTCTCTTGCCCTTGGCCAGGCGAGCCCTAAAGGTATAGCCAAGGAAGTCAAAGCAGGTATGCTCGGAGTTCCCTCGGCGCTGGCCGTCTTTACAATAGACGACCTTCGTCTTGTCGGGGTGTAGCTCGAGGCCTAAGGCACCGAGCCGGTCGGCGATAGCGGCCCGGAGATGCCGGGCTTGTTCCTCGGTGTTGCAGTGGGCCAAAATGTCGTCCGCATAACGTTCGAATTGGCAGCCAGGGAACTCCCTGCCCATCCAACGGTCGAACGCATAGTGCATGAACAGATTAGCCAATAATGGCGAGATCGGAGAACCCTGTGGGGTCCCCTTATCACGAGCGACGAGAGTCCCGTCCGGCATCTGCATGGGGGCTTTCAGCCACCTTTCGATGTAGAGCAGGACCCAACGCTCGTCGGTGTGGTGAGCGACCGCTTTTAGCAAGAGGTCATGGGGGACGCTATCGAAAAAGGCCCGGATGTCAAGATCTAACGCCCAGTCCCTCTTCCAACAGCGCTCCCTGGCCACGGCAAGTGCGTCGTGGGCTGATCGCCCAGGACGGTAGCCGTAGCTGTCAGGGTGGAAGATCGGCTCCAGCTTCTCTTCCAGCAGCGCCTTTACTGCCGTTTGCGCCACCCGGTCTGCCGTGTTAGGCACCCCGAGCACGCGCACCCCCGCCCCATGGTCCTTCGGTATCTCCACCGCCCGCACCGGCCCTGGGAAGTAGCTCCCAGAAGCCATCCGGTTCCACAACTTGTAGAGGTTGTCCCTCTCGTCGCTGGCGAACACGGCGATGCTCACGGCGTCCACGCCTGGTGCGCCCTTATTGTCCCGGACCTTCTCCCACGCCTCGTACACGAGGCGCTTGGGGATGTCAAACGACTTCACCTTCGGCTTGGGTCTCTCCCTCGGCTCCTCCCCCTGGGGGTTGGCCTCGGGCTGGCCCTGGTCTGCCCCGCTCCTTGGCTCCAGCCCCATTACAGGGCCTTCATCGCTACTACGGGCGGGTCCGCCCCTGTGCCTCGCGGTACTCTGCCACCCCCGGTTTCTGCCGAGCGCGGGTCTCCCTCTCGTGACCGGGGGGCAACCATCACCCATTTATGCCGGCCATCGGTATCGAGACGACAGGTTCCCTTGTTCCATGCCAGCGCCTGCGTCGAGCTCACGCCACCTTTACACCGGGCACCACCAAGGCCACACGCAGGCCGCTCCTTGGCTGAGGGCGCCCCGAGCCGGGGTGCCTTTGTCCTGGGGCTGACTCCCTGCCCCAGTTTCGATGCCATCACGAATCCTTTCGATGCGTCAGCAGTGGTTTACACATGTTCGTCTTCTCGTCGCACACCTGGCCCGCTGGTAGCGGGTCTTTTCCGCAGTCGCTTCCCACCCCGGCTCTTGACCGGCATGACACTGCGGCGGTTTGGGCTCCCCGCCTGCACGGCGAGCCCGGAGGGCCACTCTCCATCACTGGCATAGCACGGTCCGTGCTGTCGATCTTCTACATCGTCATCACTTTCCTTTCAAGGCACACAGAGCCAACGAATTCTTATCTGACCACCTCGCCTCGCGGCGATCGCCGTTACGCCTGAGGTCCGGACCTTGCCGACCTTTACAGAACTGGCTAGATTCACAGTCGCTGTGAATAACAGGCCAATTG
>JAJYMM010000238.1 GCA_021787035.1 Actinomycetes bacterium | reverse complement strand
GGGCAATTTTCCCTCGCGAAACCACTTGTACGCGGTCTGCGGGTGCAACCCTTGGCTCAGTGCCCACTCGCGAAGGTTCACTAAATATCAGTATATCAGCATCATCGGTCAACTGTTGAAAGCCCCAGCGCCATGTCTGTACGTCGTGCCAACTACGTGCCACAAGTCACCCATGGGTCATTAGCTCTCGTCGCTAGGCACCCTCCCGAGGTCACGGGCTTGGCCGTCTCAGCACTGATAATGAGGGCGTCCGAGCTGTCGGTGTCCGAGGTGTCTAGCCCAGCCCGATGGTGGACGCGGGGACCTTGGGCCTGGCCGCGGTCCACCCACTCGGGGGATGCCTTGCTCTAGCCGCCAACAAGGCCACCAAGCGTGGCGCTTGTCAGAGCCGGCGGATATCGAAGCGTCCCCCAAGTTGCGCGGCGAGGGCCGCTATGTCGGCTGGGTCCGAGGAGAGGATCTCGACAGGACTGCCCCGGCTAGCAGCGCGCTCTGCCGCTACAGCCACGCAGGCGTCAACCACCGAGGCAGCGGGCACTACGGCGCGCAGTTCGGCAGCTCGGTCGGCGCCGGGCCGGTCCAAGGGGTCGTCGTCGGGGACGAGCTGGTTGGCCAGCGCAGCTTGACCGGCACGGCGGTCCCAGCCGGCCTCGGCCCTGACCGCGGTCGGCACGACGGCACCTCCGTCCGCTGCTGCCAACGCCTCGATGACCTGCCGGCGCTTGGCGTCAGGGCCCCTCAGCAATGCGCTCGCGGCCTCGTTGTCCACCACGAGGCGACGACGAACGGGCTGCCGCCGGGCCATCACGCGCTGAGCCTGCCCACGCCGGCAGCTAGCAGCTCGACATAGGCGAGTACGTCGTCCACGGTGGCGTCTAGGGCGGTCAGCGCCCAGTCCGGCTGGCGCCGCTCGATCTCGGCGGCGACCTCGTCTACGAGCCCCGGGTGGCTGGCTGCAGGGTGGCCCGTGCCCGACACCCGCCGTTTGGCCACAGCGGCGAGCGTCGGCGTGTCGTCAGGGAAAGCTGCGAAGTGGGCCTTGAACGCCGCCTGGCGGGCGAAGTCACGGATCCGGTCGGCCAGGGCCTCGCGCGTCGCTGCGCTTACCGAGGAGCCCATGCCGAGCTCGGTGGCAATAGCCAGTGCCTCGTGCAGGGCTTTGGGCAGGCGCAGCGACGTCGCCTGGAGTGGCCCGTCCTCGTCCAGGCTGCCGATCGCCCTGAACAGCTCCTCTAGTGTCGCGACCACTGACGGACCCCCTGACCCTGATGTAGTACATACTGTACCGCATCATGGGCTCGCTGCGTCCTAGGCGTGCTGGAGGGGTGACCCAGTAGTACTGATACGTAACTCTGCGGGGGACGTGACAGGCCTCACCTCTCTCAGCTGCCGTACTACCGGGACCTCTATACGATCTTGGGACAAGCGTGGCGAACCCGCCGGCCCTTCTCGGCTCGAAGCGGAAATGGTCTCGGTCGTCGACCACCTTGCCGGTGGGCCGCTGCCCGCCGACATGCTCGTTGATAAGGTCGGGGTCGAGTCAGCCGATGTGGACCGCCTGATCCAGCTCGGGCGTGACACGCAGCTAATCCAGGCCGTCTCCGGGGTGGACGGCACCATCTTGTAATCGCCTTTCACTGCATTCGAGAACCCGGCAATGCTGAGCGAGCTGGCTGACAGGCACGGAGGCGACCAGCTCCTGGCGGAGTTCGCGGCCCTTCGCTGTCGATAGGGAGCTGTCGGTCAGTGCCATCTACCGAGGTCAGTCGGCACGCCAGGTACAGGAGTGGGAACGTCTCCCGTCTCGGGGGTCTCGTCGAAGGAGAAGGCTATTTGGCCTGACCTCATGCGATGTGCCTCGCAACCCAGGATGTGAACTCCGCCTCCGATATGGTGCCAGCAGCGGCGGTCAACATTGTGTCGACGGCTTCGTCCTCGTCCGGGACGTGCCAGGCGTGTCCCGTTACGTTCTACGAACTCGACGAGCGACAGGAACGCCGTCCGCTTATTGCCGTCGGGGAGGCAATGATGGCGTACGAGCCGGTAGCCCAGTACGCCGGCCTTGGTCACGAAGTCTGGGTAGAACTCCTGCCCGCCGAAAGCTGCGGCGGGGGCATTGAGGGCAGCGTCGGCGGAGACCAGGTCGGCCATCTTTGCCAGTACCCCGGGCTCGATCCCCAGTAACCGCTGAAGCGATCACCAGCCAGTCGTCGAGGCCGAGGTACTGGACTTCCGCGGCGGACCCTCAGGCCTTGGCCAGCCGGTCGAGGATGCGTCGGTGCCGGTCCATCGACGCCTTGAGCCTGCGCTGAAAGTCCTCGTCAGCGACCCTTTGCGCAATGTGCTCATCGATGGCTTCTCGGATCGCCTCGGTCAACGACACAGCGTCGACCTCGGCGACCTTCTCCAACGCCTCGGCCTGCTCCGCTGGCAGGCGAAGGGTCAGTGTCTTCTGGTCCATGTCGCCGCCTCCTCTTTTGTCTCTTTTGTCCAAAAGCTTACCGTCTAGGTTGATCGGTTTCAAGACGTCTCCTCCTAAGATATCTTGGTGTCAAGAAACCCGACCGAGGAGGAGGCCATGGCCCAGACACATTTTACGAACAGCCCGGCTTCGCGCCCTTGTGGGCTTGTTGGAGACCGCCGTGCCCCTGCAGGTCATGGGAGGTGTCCCCATGTTCTTGTCAAGTTATTGGTCCGACACGCTTGAAGCCGATGAGCGTGGCGTAGCGGGGCCGCTGTTTGAAGGCGTCGAGGGACCAAGCAGTGGGGCGGCCGACGCCTACCCATTCGAGCATCGAGTCGTGCTCGGGGTGCTCGGGATCGCCGATGGCAGCAAGAAGCTCGGTTTAGCCCCGGTTTAGCCCCAGACGCCTCCGCAGTCCTCGGGAGGGCAGGACCCGTCGTCCTGCGATGCCGTCCGGAAGGTCGCCCCAGGCACAGCACCGAGGAGCTTCTCCACCACCAGCTTGTGCTCCCAGTTGTCACCGGGGTCGTACACGTAACGCAGCACCGTGCCTTCTTTGGTGACGGCCTCCAATCGGGTCCGGCGTTCAGCCTTGGGGGAGGTCCCCATCCTTCGCCATCGTCGGTTCCACAGCGGACACCGTTGATCTCGTATTCGTGAGGGTGGGGGTCCCACCAGCCGAAGGCCGCCTGCAGTATGTCGTGGAGCTGGAGGAAGGTCGTTGTCCCCGGAACGAGTACCGTCGCCACGCCGGTGGTTTCGTGCCGACGATCGTGGCTTTGATCTGGTAGATCCGCCCAGACAACCGGCTCACACCTTGCGAACCTGTAGCGGGGGGTGGGCTCTCGCCATCTGGTCATAGTCGTCGTCTTGGGTCACCACCGGCAACCCGAGATCGATGGCGGTGGCTGCTATCAGGGCGTCGGTCAGCTTCACGGTTCGCTGGATGCCGGCGTTCCGGCAGTCCATGACGAGACGGGCCCACGCCGTCATGACCGGCTCGCTGATCGGCACGGGATCCACCCTCCGTGCGAGTGTCAGCGTGCCCGCTCGGCGGGCGCGCGACGTGTCATCTGCGGCGCTCAGCACACCCAGTTCGAGCTCGCCAATGGTCACGACCGACACCGTCACCCGGTCGGGCAACTCCCCGAGCGGTCGGTCCACCTCGCGAGCAATGAACACCGAGGTGTCGAGGAGCCCGGCAGGAACGCTCAAA
Organism: Actinomycetes bacterium; assembly: GCA_021787035.1. Classification (GTDB taxonomy): domain Bacteria; phylum Actinomycetota; class Acidimicrobiia; order Acidimicrobiales; family Palsa-688; genus JAJZYO01. Next base: position 17,081 of record JAJYMM010000238.1, on the reverse strand, counting down.
GCTCATCCAAGGTCTGCCCGGCGAGCACGTCAAGGTCGTCGCGTAGACCCGGATCCGCTGCCTGCTCTGTCAGTCCGCGACGCAGGAGATCTCCTGGGACCCAGCGGGACCGCTGGGCATGGGGGACGATGTCGGCGATCGCCTCGCCGTGGACGGTGAGGACCACCCGCTCACCTGCCCGGACGGCGTCCATGACCTGACCGGTTCGGTTCCGTAGATCACGCACCCCAATCTCCATGTGCGACAGTGTAGCACAAGCCTCCCCTGAACGCGATCTCGGCGTCACCGAGCAGTCGATACTGATGCTGGAGGAAGGCCTGCAGCCGTTCGTGGCGATTTCCGGCGTGATGGCGTCCCCCAGTCCACCTCATCTCCTGCCGCGTTCGACGGGACGATCTCCAGGCCTTCGAAGTGCCAGGATTGCCGCCACTCCCACGGGGTGTCCACTCTGATCCTGAGGAGGCCCTCGCAGCATCTCCGAGTAGGTCGTACGGGTCGGGGCCCCTCTTTGCCCTAGGAGCCACCAGGCGGTCTGCTCCCTCTGTGACGGGCTTCGCGGATCTGCTGCCGCACACCGGGCGGGAGGCTGCTGCCTGGTGTGGCAGCGACCACCTCCAAGGCCAGCACCCGGTGGAGGGTGTCGATGTCCTCAGCGGCATAGAGCCGGGTGGCTCTCATCTCACGACGGCGTAGGCGAGCGTGATCCAGTTCGCTCAGCGCGCCGGCCCGAGGTCCGCCAGGCTCCAAAACCCAGGCAATGCCCGCGTCCGATGGCCGCCGGCGGCGTACTCGGCGAGGCGCTGGCGGTCCGCTTCGTTGAGCATCCCTATGACGTCGTGGACCCCACTGGGGCCTACGGCGTGCAGCGCCCGCTCCCCCGTGCTGCGCCGTGGCGGCAGGTGCGAGGAAAGCAGGACCACCGGCTTCACGCCCCGGGTCTTCAGTACGCTCGCGCGCCCAAGGCATCTCCACAAGGTGTCGGCCTGCAGGAGGCCCCCGCGGGTGGAGGTAAAGGCGCCAGTTACGTCGAAGTACCATTTCGCGCCTTTCGCATCGCGTGCGACGACGTTCACGAGTATGCCGACGCCCGGTACGCGATAATCCCGCTCGACGATTTCGAAGCCGGCCGCGGTGAGGATGTCCATGGCGAGCGCCTGTGCCGCTTTGCCCTCTTCGGTCGCGCGGGCTTGGAAGTGGTCCGTACCAGATGTTCGCGGGAGGACCACTGGGGCGCCCCGCTTGCCCTGGACTTTGGGCGCCAATGCTCGGCGTTCCTCGGCGACCCGCTGCTTCGCGATGGCAATATAGGAAGGGTCGGTGTCGTAACCCACGTAGCGTCGTCCGGTGCGCACTGCGGCCACGGCCGTCGTACCCGAGCCAAGGAACGGGTCGAGGACTAGGTCGCCCCTGAAGGTGTAGAGCTCGATGAGCCGCTGCGGCAGCTCGACTGGGAAGGGTGCTGGGTGCCCGACCCTCCTGGCCGACTCCGGTCTTATGTCCCACACGTCGAGGGTCGCGTCCAGGAACTCGTCGGTCGAGATGGAGGGCAGGTGCGGGCGGCCTTGCACGCGTCTTTCGTCGATGTCGACAGCCCGGTCGAACCGGCCCTTGGAGGCGACGATGACCCGTTCGCTGATGTCGCGAAGGACTGGGTTGGTAGGCGAGCGGTACGAGCCCCAGGCGCAGGATCCTGAGGCTCCATCGGCCTTCTTCCAGATGATCTCCCCGCGCAGCAGCATGCCAAGGTCGTCGTCGAGGATGCGCACGACGTCGGAGGACAGCGAACGGTAAGGCTTCCGGCCGAGGTTCGCGACATTGACCGCCATCCTCCCGCCGGGCTCGAGGACCCGGAGGCATTCGGTGAACACGTCGCTCAGCAGCTCGAGGTACTCGGCATACGTGGCCGGGATCACGCCTTGGCCCAAAGCCTCCTCGTACTCCTTGCCGGCGAAGTAGGGGGGGGAAGTGACCACGAGGGCCACGGAGTTGTCCGGCAGGTCGATGTTGCGCGAATCGCCGCAAACAAGGGGTCGGCGCAACTCGAATCGCCCGGCGAGGTCGGAATCGGTCGAGATGGCTTTTGGGTTGAAGCGGGCGTAGAACGCGGAGGCGTCGTGGCTCTCACGCGCTCCCACGCCGAAGCTGCTCGTCGAGGTGGAGCGCCCCTGGCGCCTGGTCACCTGGCGGTCGTGAGGGTCGATCGCACCGAGGGCAGGTGGTCCAGGAAGTCGGTGACCGCCTGCTCGACCAACAGGTTGGCGGAGACCTGCCGAGCCCGCGCTTCGGAGCGGAGGCGCAGGTGGAGGGACGCAGGCAGCCTGATGGCTGTCGCCAGTCGTGGTTCCTCGTAGGTACGGGGCCGTGCCATGGCCACGAAGTTACGCCGCGCGGCTGGGGAAAGTGGTGGATAGTGCGAGCTAGAACGCGCCGGCCAAAGGTTTGACAGCTCGGTCGAGCTTCGGCCACAAGCGGCGCCCCAGGCCTGTGCCTCTTAGCGATCTTGCTCTTCTCGCGGAGGCGCTCCTTGTTTACGCCGTGTTGGTCCGCGGGCCGAAGGGTTGAGTGAGCCCCGTCGTCGCCTTCGCGGCCAGGTCGTAGGCGCGACGGGCGACGGCGACATCGCTGCGGTGCCGCTCGGCCCATTGCGTGAGCCCGACGAGGTGCTGGTGCAGCTCCTCTGCGATCGGGGTCGCGCGGTACTCGACCTTGGCTGGCACGGTCGGGTAGACGGTGCGCTCGAGGAGGCCGTCGCGCTCGAGGCTGCGCAGCGTGAGGGTGAGCATCCGCCGGCTGATGCCGTCGATGGAGCGCTCCAGCTCGGTGAAGCGGATCGGGCCGCGTACGACGGCGACGAGGACCTGGATGCTCCACTTCCCCCCGACGCGGTCGAGGACCTCGCGAAGTGGGCACGCTTCGGCGACGACCTCTTCGGCGGGCACAGGGGTGTTCCTCTGTGACATCAATGTGCCTCCTTGCGTACCGGTCCAGGATGCCAGACGATGTCCTTAGTTACAAATCTTCATCTGAGGAGATGGTCTGTGTCAGATATGCGACAGCGCGTCGGAGGAGGAGCACCTGGAGTGGAGCGCGGGCGGTGGCTGGCGCTTGGATTGTTGTGCGCGAGCCAGTTGATGGTCATCCTCGACGGCAGCATCGTCGCGGTCGCGCTGCCCGTGATCGGGACCAAGCTGGATCTCGACGGGACGGGCCTGGCGTGGGTGGTGAACGGCTACCTGGTCGTCTTCGGCGGCCTGCTGCTCTTCGCCGGCCGCCTCGGCGACCTCGGCGGGCCCCGGCGGGTGCTGCTCGGCGGGCTGGCGGTATTCACCGCCGCGTCGGCCTGGTGTGGGCTGGCATCGAGTGCCGGGGAGCTCGTCGCCGCCCGGATCGTCCAGGGCGCAGGTGCCGCCCTCGCATCGTCGGTCGTGCTCGGGATGATCGTCACCCTCTTCAGGGAGGAAGCCGAACGCCGACGAGCGCTCGCGGTGTTCAGCTTCGTCGGCGCGGGCGGCTCGTCCATCGGGCTCTTGGCCGGAGGATTGCTCACCCAAGGGTTGAGCTGGCGGTGGATCTTCTTGGTGAACGTGCCGATCGGCGTCGCCGCCCTCGTTGGCGTGCGGCTGCGGGTGCCGGTAGTGCCGGCAAGTCGTGGTCAGCTCGACGTGGTGGGCGCCGTGCTCGTGACCGGGGGGCTAATGGCCGCCGTCTACGGCCTGCTCGCCACCGGGCTCACCTCACGGGTCATTGCCATCCTCGGGGCCGGTGCCGTGGCGCTTCTTGGCGCGTTCTGCTGGCGCCAGGCCAGAGCGGCGACGCCGCTGTTACCGTTGCGGCTGCTTGCCAGCAGGACCACCGGGCTCGGCAACCTGGTGCAGGCGCTCATGGTGGCCGGTCTGTTCGGCTTCCAGTACCTGGGTGTCGTCTACCTGGAGCAGCTCCTCGGCTATGACCCGCTGCGCGCCGGTCTCGCCTTCTTGCCGGTCCCAGTTGCGATCGCGGTTGTCTCTCTCGGTGCCAGCGCCCGTCTCATCGCCCACCTGGGCGAGCACCGCGTGCTTCTCGTCGGCCTGGCCTTCATCGTCGCCGGTCTCGGCCTGCTCAGTCAGCTGCCTGCCCACGCGAGCTACGTCTCGGACGTGCTGCCAGCCGGTCTCCTCGTCGCCGCCGGCTTCGGAACGGCGTACCCGGCGCTCGCCGCTTTCGCCGTTGGTGGCGCGCCGCCACGCGATGCCGGGGTCGCCTCTGGACTTTTCAATACCACCCAGCAGGTCGGTGGCGCTCTCGGGCTCGCCGTGCTCACCCGACTAGCGGTCAGTGCGAGCAACGCGCGCAGAAGCCACCTTGTGGCCGACCTCGGCGGCTATCACGTCGCGTTCGCAGCGGCCGCTGGCCTGGTGGCCGCTGGCCTGGCTGTCGCCGTTATCGCCAGAAAGCCGACGGTGGCAGACGGAGAAGCGGCTGATATCAACGACATGCAGAATCCAAGGACGGCATTGGTCGGTGTTCGCTCTGCTTGGAAAGAGCAGCCGTGACCGGCCCCGGGCGGGCAGCACCCATCTCTTGGTGTACTCGCACTAGTCGTCCACACCCCCCTCAACCCCCTGTTCAAGTCACCTGGGCGCTGGGAGAGCTCCCGGCTGGCCTCATTGCCACTTACGGTTCAATCCACAACAGCCTGCTGGTTCCTTGAAATAAGCATGCCCACGCTGGCCAGGAATATGTAGAAGATCACCTCTTTCAAGGGGAACTTGTACCTGGCAAAAGCGAACGCGGCCAAGAACGCGATCGCAACCGTCATCACTGTTGCGATGGCGAAGAAGAGGCTGTTGAAGAAGAGGCTGTTGAAGAAGAGGCTGTTGAAGAAGAGGCTGTTGAAGAAGTAGTGGCTACGGCACAAGCGTCTAGTGGGCCCGGCGGTACTCGATCGACTAGGCCGTCTCTACGCGAGAAGAGGCCGTCAAAGGCTCGAGGCTTGGGCACAACGAAGCGCGACGGCCCCAACCTCTAGGCCCGCAGGGTCAGCTCCCGAGCGCTGGTTCGGCTCCCGGTGACGTCGCGACCACGGGTGCCGGAGCTGTCTCCGTCCTACCGTGGATCCCGAGGTAAGTCGCGGCGCCAAGGGCACCTCCGATCAAGGGCGCCAATATGAACACCCAAACCTGGTTGAGTGCTTGCCCTCCGACAAAGAGTGCGGGCGCCAAGGCACGCGCCGGGTTGACCGATGTCCCGTCGAGCGGGATCCCGACCAGGTGGACCAGCGTCAGGGAAAGCCCGATGGCGATGCCCGCAACTGCCGGACTGGCCCCCTGACGTGTCACTGACAGGATGACGAAGACGAACAGCAAGGTCAAGATCACCTCGACGGCGAAGGCGCCCCCTCCGCTCAGGCCGACCATGGAGTGCTTGCCGTACCCGTCGGTCCCAAGGCCTACAGTCTTCGTCGAATAGGCCGGGGTGGCGCTCACTACCCCGTAGAGGGCAGCTGCACCGGCGATGCCCCCGACGAACTGCGCCGCCCAATAGCCCACGGCTTGTGTGAGGCTGATCCGCTGGCATGCGAGGAAGCCCATCGTCACTGCTGGGTTTATGTGGCAACCAGATACCGGGCCGATGGCGTACGCGAGCCCCAAGAGCACGAGCCCGAAGGTGAGGGCGGTCACGACCACACCGGCAGAAGGGCTCGCCCCCGTGATCTTGAAACCGAAGCTCAAGGTGGCTGCGCCGACACCAAAAAAGACCAAGAAGGCTGTGCCGACCAATTCTGCGAACAAAGACCTGCTGTTCACCGGCCCTCCCTTTCGCTCGCTGGGCCGAATGGTAGCACAACGGCACGAGAGCCAGGAGCGGTGCGAAAATGGTCGCGAACAGCCTTAGGAGGGCCGAGCCTTGGCTACGTCGCGCCGAGCCCGAACCACTGCCCGCGCGACATGGACAAGAAGCGTCGGGTAACGATGCCCAGTACCCTCCGGGCGTCGTCGAAATGGTCTGCTAGGTCGCGGAGCACGGCGGTGTTGGCGGGGGGAGGGGAAGGCAGCAGTTCCCACGTAGCTCGGTACCAGCGCCGGCCCAGCTCTTCGAGCAGTGCGACCGCGCCCTCGCCACGGGTGTGCCCAGCCTCGTCGTGGCGAAGTGGAGGACCTGAGCCATAAAGCGCTGCGTTTGGGGTGATGCCTGCCCGGAGCAGACGGCTTTCTTCGAGCGGCCCGAAACCTCGTCGCGCCACATAGTCGGGAAAGACGCCTGTAAGGAAGAGCGCGAGGTCGCCAAGGCGACGGAACACGCCGGGCCGCTCAGGCTCCGGGACGACCTGTAGCAGGCTGGCCATGCGCACCGGGTCCAACTCCGAAAAACGTTGCCGGCGCAGGCCACGGGCGGTTACTACCACTACAGAGCCACTCGCGACGCGGGTGTAAGAGGCAAGGAGCTCAGCCAGGAAGAACCGTGACCAGGGGGCCGCGGCGAACTCCCGTAAACGCGCGACATCGAATACGGGGGTGCCTCGTCCCGTCCTTGCCCAGTCCGGCACATAGGTCGCAGACCTCAGCTCCCGGACTGCCTGATGGACGGCAATGGCGAACACGAGGAACGGAGAGACCCCGACCAGCAGCGGGTCGCCCCCATTGCGGGTGAAGATTGCCTCGAGCAACTCCCGCTGAAGGAGGAGGTCCTCGATGCCGCCCCTTCTAGACAGGAGCGATCCTCGCACCCCCCACGCACCCTCGCGCCGTCCTCCCTCTGAGAGCGGCGCCGCCAGGAGGGCGAGGTCACGGTCGGTCATGTGGTCGAGGTATGCGGCAGTGATGGCAGTTGCGTCGAGCGGCATCTTGGTTTCCAGGCTAGGCCGCCCGCGGCCATTAAAAGTCGGTTGACCACATCGGGGGTAGACCGGGGTGATCCCCGATACCGGAAGGCCCGCTAGGGGTGGATGCTTGTCCTATGGACACCGGCTCCGCCACCAACTCACCCCGCCAGCTACATCGTCGACCCGACCAGGGCATGATCGCCGGCGTTGCCGCCGGCATCGCCGACTACCTCGGAGTTGACGTCGTGGCCGTGCGGCTCGGGCTCGTTTTCCTCGCATTCGCCGGGGGCATTGTCGTGCCGTTGTACCTCGCGGCCTGGCTGCTCGTCCCGGCGGCTGGCGCCCCGAGCTCGATTGGCGAGGACGCCTTCCACCAGTGGGTATGACCTCTTGGCGGCTTGGCACGTTACATAGACGGTAAAAGGACTTTGGAGGTCACCATGTTGCGGCTCGTCAGGCCTTTTTTGGTTGCTTTGGTGCTGGTCATAGCCGGCATATGGCTCTTGGGCTGGGCCCGGGCCATCTTCTCCTCGACCGGGCTGTTGCTAGTAGTGGCGCTGGTTGCGGTGTTGTACCTGAGACGCCACCACCGGGCCAGCTGATCCGGGCCAGCTGATCCGGGGTCCCACCCCGCTGCCAAGATGGGTGCATGAGCTCAGCACTCCTCGTCGTGGCCGTCCTGGTGGTCGCGGTGGCTTTGGTGGTGGCCTTGAAAGCGCGCTATGACCTGCGTTCTCACCTGCAGCGCTTTCGCTGGACCGACGAAGACCTGCGGGCAGCTCGCCAGGACAGCCTGACGCGGAGCCACATGACGGTGAGCGGCAAGGTGCAGGAGCACTTGGCACCGCTCTTTCCGGGGTTTTGTGACGAGTTCAGCCCACGCGACGCCCGGTTCCTCGGGTCCCCAGTCGACTTCGTGGTCTTCGACGGGCTCGACTCTGGGGAAATCGCGAAGGTGGTGTTCCTCGAAGTGAAGACGGGCAGGTCAGCCCTGTCAGCCCGAGAGCGGCAGGTACGGGACGCCATCGAGCAGGGAAAGGTGGAGTGGCGCCTCCTGCGTCTCGGCAGCGGGCTCTCGAGTGCGAGGAGCCCCGGGACCCTCGGGCCTGCCCGACCAACTGACATCGGCAGCGTCTGACGGGAGGGTGCTATCCCAAACCGGCGGGACCGGTGGCCTCAGCCTGTCCGGTGGCCTCAGCCTGTCCGCTGGGCCGCCAGAAGAGCGGCCCCCACGGCTCCCGCTTTCTCTCCCAACTGGGCCGCGACGACCTCTATCCTGCGCGCCTCGGGGGCTTCGACAAGGTTAGCGAAGGCGTCTCGTAGTGGCCCCATGACTGCCTGCTCGGCCTCGATGAGCCCTCCGCCCAGGACGATGACCGAGGGATCGAGGACGTTGGACAGGTTGGCGAGCCCGAGGGCGAGCCACCACGCGAACTCTCTCATGACCGCTTGCGCGTCAGGGTGACCATCCAGCGCGGCCTCCGTCACGTGCTCACCGCGAACGGCGTCAGGGTCGTCCCCGGCTCTTTTCATGGCAGAGCCGAGCTTCCCGGCGAGAGCCGCCTCGCGCGCCAGGCGGCCTAGGCCGTCGCCGGAGGCGAACCGTTCCCAGCAACCCCGCTTCCCACACGGGCATGGCGGCCCGTGTGGGTCGATGACCATGTGGCCGATCTCGCCTGCAAAGCCGTGCGCGCCTTCGAGGAGCCGACCACGTGTCACCATGCCCCCCCCGATCCCAGTCCCTAGGGTCACCATAAGCACATCGTCAAAACCCTGAGCGGCGCCCACTGAATGTTCCGCCCAGCAAGCCGCCGTGGCGTCGTTTAGTACCACAGTGGTCGCGCTCGGGTCGCGTCGCTCAGCCAGGAGTTGGCGCAGGTCCATCCCATCCACGCTGTGCAGGTGTGGGCAAAAGTGGGCGGTGCCATTGCGGTCGAGCATGCCGGGGAAACCGACACCGAGAGGCAAACTTCCCAACCTCTCACCCGTCGCCTCTGCCACGTGGGCGACCCCAACTAGGACGGTGTCGATGACATCACCAGCGCCGACCGGGGTGCGCAGCTTGCTCCAAGCTTCGACTTCACCAGTCGCGCTCAAGCGTACGGCCAGCACTTTGGTGCCACCGATGTCTACTCCTATTGCCGGCGTCATGTACAAGGCCCCAATAGTACGAGCTGTCCCTCCGCTACAGGACCGGCTTGCACCCCCGGAGAGGGTTCTCACCTGGGAGCGCTCAGGGCGTGCACATATCGCTCCGAGCAGGTACTCCGTGGCCGCCACACCGAGCCCGGTCACGAAGGCGTGCGGATACGTGCCGAGACCCACCAGATGAAGGTTTCTGGGCTGCGATGATAGCTCAAACCCCTTGCGCCACGCTGAATTGGGCGGCGACGCGGACCCGTCCGCCTGAGGCGAAGGCTCTTGAACCGGCCGGGGTGTCTCAGTCTCCTCGGGTCGTCATGCACCCTGACCGGTGGTCGTTGCTGGGTTGCTTTTGGTGTCCGGCCTGGGGGACCTCAGCACCTGACAAGCCCTTTGATGAAGCCGCCACGGTGCGACGCCATGTCCTCGTTTGCTTTATCAAACTCGTCCATGTCATAGATGTGCCGAGCGAGGCCTGTGAAGTGCCAGATGCCCTTTGACAAGAGGTCCAATGATTTGCCGCACAGCTCGAGCTCCCACGATATATTGCGGTTGTGGCAATTGATGCCCGTCAATGCTTTGAAGTTCCATAATTTGTAATCAATGGTCCGCGGGCCGTCATTGTGATAACCCCCGATACCGAGACGTCCGTGTGCGCAGACCATATCTCCGGCGAGCTGGAGCGCGCTTTCGCTACCGGCGAACTCAAGGACGGTATCGAAGCCGGTATGGAAGAGATCAACGGCGTGGCCATCTCGCTTGAGGTCCGGTGCGCCAATGGCCTCCCAGTCGAGCCTGTAGCGATTGGGTAGCTCCGATGGATGGTAGACCTCAGTGGCCCCGAACTTGAGAGCGTTGGCGCGGGCTTCCTCTCGCAGGTCGACAGCAATGATATTGCCGTATCCCATCGCTTTGAATAGGGATAGCGCGCCGAGCCCCATGTAGCCGGTGCCGACGACCGCAACTGTGTCGCCGGGGGTGACAGGGGCCAGTTTCGTTGCCGCGGCGAGGATGCACGCCAGCGGTTCGACAAGGGCGTCCTCGTTCGCAATATTTGCAGGTACGTGGAATGTTTTGGCCGGGTCCATGACGATGTACTCTTGGTAGCCGCCGCCCCCTAGCCCGGTGACTCGGTCCCCGATCGCGAAACCCTGGACATTAGCTCCCACGCCAGCAACGACGCCGACGGTTTCGTGCCCGAAGGTATCTCCTTTGGTGGCTGTCGACCAGGGGTACCACTCGGAATGGCACATACCGGTATACGTGAGCTTTACCAGGAGTTGATCAGCTGTGGGGTTCGGCTCGGTGACCTCGACAACAGAGCTCGTGCGGGGGCCTTGCATTACGAGTTGTCTCATTGAATTGCTCCTCAACGAATTGCTCCACAACCTGGCGGAGGGGGTAAAGGCCACAGTATCGGCTGTAGGCGCGGAGTGACGCTTGTGCATACACTGTGCTCGGCTCGTTTAGGTGCTTACGCTACGGAGGCCGCTGGTTCGTGTATGGCGGCGCTTTAGCACTAAGACACTGCCGCGTGCGTGGGCCATCGCCAAAGCAAATTGGGGGAGTGGTCAGATCAACCTGCCGCAGGGGCGACGCGAGCGCTGGCCTCAACACACTTCCCCCATGCGGGGTTGGTCGGTCGCGTCGGGGAGGCCCGCATGGGTCGGCGGCATGGCGGTATGGTTCGGCGGCGGTCACTCACCCGGAGGGCCGGCACGGGCCGTCTCCCGTACGGCGGTCGCTGGGGGCGCTTGGGCCTCTACGCCAAGTCGCGACAGCCTCCCTAATTGCACCGCTCCGGAGCGGCCAAGACGCAGCGTCTACAATGTTCGTGGTGCCGCGACTCGTTTGCGGCGTGCGGTTCGTAGGGGGTCGGAGGGGACAGTGTCCATTCCACTGAGGGGTGTGGCCGCGGCGGTTGCCAGTGCCGTGCTGATGGCCGCCGGTGCCGTGGTCGGCGGGTGTGGCGCCACCGCGGAGGCACAGTCCGGTCCTGCGCCGATGATCGACTTCATTATGGACAAGATCGTCAGCCCGAGCGTGCTAAGCGTCGTTGCCGAAATTGCGCCCGGTGGCTCGGTGGCGACCACCTTCGTCCGCTACGGGACCACGGCTGCGTATGGTCTCACGTCGGCGCGCAAGGACATCGGGCCGGGGATGGCGCCGGTCAAGTTGACCTGGCAGCTGACCGGCCTGCACCGCTCCACGACCTACCACTTCCAGGTCGTCGCCGTGAGCGCCGCGGGGAGGATCGCGAGCCCGGACTCGACGGTCCCGATGCCAGCGACCTCGTTAGCACCGCCGGTTGAGCCGAAGGCGCCTCCGCCGACGGCGCCGTCCGAGCCTGTGGGCAACGCGGACGAAGTGCGCGCGGTGGCCGTCCCGCCGGCGAACGTCTTGTTCAGCGACCTGAACGACGTTTCGTGCCCCGCGACGACGTTCTGTCTTGGCGTCGGCGTCGCGGGCTCTTCCATGACCCACTGGCATCCCCTCACGGAACGTTTCGACGGGCGGGCGTTCAGCGTAATCGCGTCCCCGTCACCCTGGGGTGCGCAGCTCAGCGGTGTCGCGTGCCGGACAGAAAGGTTCTGCCTCGCCGTTGGCGGCGATGGGAACGACACCTTCAGCGAGCGCTGGAACGGGGCCGGCTGGAGCGTCCTTTCCACTCCGAGCCCGCGCGTCGTCGGTGGCGACATGCTGACCAAGGTCGCATGTGTCTCCGCGGGTGATTGTTTCAGCATCGGCGTGGAGAACGGCGGGACGAAGGACGCCGTCCCGCTCGTCGAACGCTGGGACGGCACGGCATGGTCCCTCGTTGCGACTCCGGCTGTCCCCGCGGCGGACCTCGAGTCGATCTCCTGCCCGAGCGCGACGAGCTGCTTCATCGTTGGCATCAAGGACAGCGCGTCGGGTCTCGGCCGCCCGCTCGTCGAACGCTGGGACGGCCGGGCGTTCGTGCTCAGCCCCGGGCCGGCTATCGGCGGTCAGCTCTTCTCGGTCTCCTGCGGCGGCCCTGCGTCTTGCGTCGCCGTGGGCAACGGCGGTGGCGAGGCCCTCCTGCTCGACCTTGCGGGCGGGTCCTGGCATACGAGCCCCCCGCCGCACTTCGCGGACTTTGCCGCGACGGCCTGTGTCTCGCCGTCCAACTGCCTCGCCGTCGGTGCAGTCACGGCGCACTGGGACGGACGGGCGTGGGCACTCGGCCGTCCCGCGGCGGCCTACGGCGCCGTGGACGGCGGCGCGCAGGGGGCCGAGCTGGAGGGGCTGTCGTGCCCGGCACCCACCGAGTGCGTCGGTGTCGGCGAGCTCATCCACCCGGCAAGAGGCCCAGGGTCGCTTGGAAGTGCGCATGCCATAGGGGACGTGATCAGCGTGAATGCTCCTGCGCACAGTTGATGGGTCGGGCTCCCCGCCTCGGCCGCCCGGGTCGGTGGCCGTAGGCCCCTAGTTCCATAAGGACCACCTGGCTGGCGCTGGCTTGGTTGGCTGGCCTGGTCTGGCTGGCGGGGTGGTTACGAAACCGCAGAGGCCCAGGTAGATGGCCTGAATGTCGGAGGGGAGCGGAGTCCTTGCACGTGTTTCGGGTGTCCCCCTGAGCGTTCTTCGACAGGGCAGTCGAGCTCCAGGACAGCGGGGAACGTCGGCTGAATGTCTCTCCGACCGCACAGCTCAGCTGCGAGGTCCAGCAGGGCGACGCTCTTGCCAACCCGGCGAGGGCCGGTCAACACGACCAGGGAACCCCCGACCGGACCCGTCCCCAAGAGCTTTTGGCCTAGGGAGCAGACTCGATCAGCTTTACGATCTCATCGCGCCTGTAGCCCTGTTCACGCGCAAAGGCCAACAGCTCGTGGACCTTGCGCTGCAGGGCACCGCGTTCGGGCGTGCCCGCCACCGTTATGCCCCGGCCCCGCCGGAACTCGAGGAGCCCTTCGTCGCGGAGCACCCTTATGGCGCGGAGCACGGTGTTGCGGTTGACCCCGAGGACCGTTGCTAGGTCCTTGGCCAGAGGGAGGCGCTCACCTGGGTGGGCCTCGCCATCAGCTATAGCCCGACGGACGGCTGCGGCTACCTGCTCGAAGAGCGGCTCTGGTAAGGACGGGTCGATCTTGTAAGAGGCCATAGTACCTGTTAGCATAGCACCATGGGTTCAATGAGCAATGTCCTCGACCACCCGGCCGACGGCCCCGTGGCGGGCGCTCCAGGATGTCACGGCGTGCCGGCTGGCCCCGATGTCCCACCGCGCGAGGCATTGGCCCAAGAAGGACAGAGACGGCCGGGCGGTCTTGGCACCGAGGTCCTCTTCCCCGAGGCACGCCGTCTGGAGGTACAGCGCCACGCTGCGTCCTGGGCCCGGCGGAGATGGACGGCTCGGTGGTAAAGACGGCAAGCGCCGTCATAGACGGTGCCACTCGCCAGTGGGAGGTGGACGTAATGTTCACCAAGGCAGGGTCCGCCACCTTCAACCGCTACGCGGCCAGGCATTACGCCTGTTACCGAAAGAACGTGACGAACCCTCCCTTCTGTGCCCTTCAGGCAATCGACCTGAACGGGGTAGTCGAGTCCGCACCCGCTGTAGAAGCGAGGGCGTACGACGGGGCTGCGACCATCTCTGGTTCGCTCACCCGGCCATTCAGCAAGGCCGAGGCGACGAGGGCCGCCTCCTTGGTGCGTACGGCCTCCAAAGCTGCCCCCTTGTAAGGGGTGACGTCGAGGGCCTGGCTAATCGGTCCCGACGAGGGCGCCCAGGGACGGCCGTCAAGGAATCGTCACCCGTGCTCCCTGGTGCTCTCTCGGCAAAGGGAGGCTTAGCTCGGCGCGACGGGTTGCTCGAGGCCTCCGGTGCCAGACCCGGCTATCGGTCGCCTGCTACGAAGACGAAGGGGGCACGCCCCCCAAGGAAGAGATCGTCCTCCGCGCTGGCTTCGACATCGGCGACCAAGAGGTCCCCGTAAGCGAGACGGTCAGGGTCGCGGACCACGGAGGCGACGCGCCCGCAATAATGGGGCCTTATTGTGAGGGCGGGCGTTGCGGTGGCATTGCACCGGGGAGCCACGCAACGCTGGAGGGCGGCCCTGACGGCCCGGGAAAGGGAACGCCGCTTGCCTCGGCCCGCTCGGCGGCCCCACCGAGGAGCACGCGGGTCAAAGCGTTTGCGTCGTCCAAGAGCTCGTCGAGAGCCTCGTTGAGCTCGATGTCGGACAGCTCGTGGGCAGCCCCTCGGCGCAGGACGGCCGAGCGCAACCACTCCTTGATGAACGTCGGGGTAACCCCATCGGTGCGCTCGAGCAGATGGCCCCAGTCGCTCACGTGGAGAGACAAGCCTCGGCCGTAGAGCTCGATCAGCCGCCGGCGCCCCTCGGCGTCGGGCCGGGCCAGTTCGACGGCCAGGTCGACCCGCCCCGGTCGCGCTGCGAGAGCCGGTTCCAAGAGGTCGGGCCGGTTGGTAGTGAGCACAAAGGCGACGTCGACGTCGTCGTTGATGCCTTCCAGCTCGTTCATCAGCTGGAACAACAGCGGCTGGCCGTGCGCTCCGGGGATCGACCGTTCCTGGGCGACCAGGTCGACATCCTCCAAGACGACGAGAGAAGGGGCAAGCTCCCTCGCCATGGCGCAGGAAGTCTCGATCGCGCCGAGCCCGGTCCCCGTGAGAAGGATCACCGTCGCCTGTTGCATGCAGGCGGCGAGGTAACGGAGCGGCTGACGGGAGGGCGGGGATGGAACTTGACCCCAAGGCCGGCCATAGGCCCGAAGGGAGTGGCACGGTTCCCGAGCGAGATCATGTGGCCCCGGTAGACGTTGCGCTCCTTGGCCCGGCGTCGCAGCTCTGCGAGCGCCGCCTCGGCAGCTCCCGGCTGGGCCGCTATGACATCGACCATCACGTCCGGGACGGTAGGGCCACGCTCTGCGTCCCGGTGGACCAACAGCGCGCAAGGGCCCTCGGCCCCGCTCACGATGTAGAGCCTGAGGTTCACGCACGCCAAGGTGGCGTCCACGCCTACGGGCCGGCTCTCGTACTCGACAAGGCTAGGCCTCGCCGGCGGGCAGCGTAGCGACCGCCCTTGCGTTACGATAGCGTTACGATGCGCTGCCTTGCCTGTGGCATTGACTTCCCAGCCCGAGGACGGCGCCGCTACTGCTCAAGCGCCTGCAAGCAAAAGGCTTGGCGAGAGCGCCGCGCCCAGCCCGCCCCCAAGCGCTGGCCGACTGCTGAGACCGTCTACGCGTGCCCCGGGTGCGACGCCCGCTACATCGGCGAACGCCGTTGCCCCGACTGCAACCTCTTCACTCGGAGCCTTGGCCCTGGGGCCCTGTGCCCCGCCTGCGACGAGCCCATCGCCGTCTCCGACATCATCACCGACTACCAACCCGCCCGCCGCAGTTGACTTCGGAGCCAGGACCAGGCCCTCAGCAGAGCAGCTCCTCCGGCTTCGTCGCCTTGCCAAAAAAATCCTACAAAGCATCTTGACAAACAAAGAGGACTCGATCGGGGCGGCTAGTAGCGGTGTGCGAAGCGTTGCCGGTCAGCGTCCAGATGGGTCGCTCAGGTCGGCGGGGCCCCCCGGCTGAGGCGACGACGCACATCCCGGAACCTGCCTCTTGCGATCTATACAGATTCCTGTACAGTTGGGGACGTGAGCTTGCTGGAGAACCCCACCCGCGTGCTGTCGGTGACAGAGGCCTCGATGCGAGGTGTCGCCGGCCTGCTCAAAGATAGCGAGCACGGCACTGACACCGTCGTGGAACGCCACGGAAAGCCCGTTGCGGCGGTGGTCAGTATCCACCACTTCGAGGACCTCCGTGAGCTCGAGCGAGACCTACGATCCGCTGCCCTCGTGCTCAGCCGCGCAGCCACCGACACCGGACGGCGCACCGACTTGGACAGCGTCATCTCCAGCCTCGGGTTCAGCCGGGAGGAACTGGTTGCAGAACTTCGTGAGGACCAGGCCGCCGCGCGGGAGTGACCGACTCCAAACCGGCAGCCTACGTACGCCTCACAGACGCGGCGCTCGACGATCTCCACCGGCTCGCCGCCAGCGTCCCCCAGGCGTTGCGCTGGGCACTAAAGAAGATGCTGCTCCTTGAGGAGAGCCCAGACGCAGGCGAGCCTCTCCTCGGCAAGCTCATCGGTTGGCGGAAGCTCACCGTCGGCGACCGCGATTGGCGCATCGTATGGCGCCACACCACCGACGAAACGGCAACTCCCGTCATCGAGATCGCCGAGGTCTGGGCTGTCGGTGCCCGCTCGGATAAAGAGGTGTACCTCGAAATGGCCGCCCGGGTTACGTCCATGTCGGCCACGCCACACGCCGTAGATCTGGCCGAGGTCATAGAGCTGTTCGGGAAGCTCCGGGCCGGCATCACTCCCGCCACACCAGCTACCAGCGAGAAGCTGCCTGACTGGCTAGTGAACCAACTCGTCCACACCGCTGGGATGCAGCAAGCGGTCGTCGACGCCATGACCCTCCAGCAAGCCGTCGACGCCTGGACCGACTGGACAACCAAACCCCACTGAGAGCCGCATGCCGGCAGCATGCCCAAAGTCCTGGCCCGAGCGCACCTGGGCGATAGAGAACGCCTCCGGCCTCGGCTACCTGCTCGCCCAACAGCTCGTCTCTGCCGGTGAGAGGGTGCTCGACGTCCAGGCGAAGCTGGCCACCCGGGCACGCCTGCTCGACAACGGCGACGTGAACAAGGACGACCCGAACGACGCCCGTTCTGTGGCCGTGGCCGCCATGAGGGCGAAGCGCTTGACCGAGGTCGCCAAAGAGGACCACACGGCCGGCCGGCGCCATCGCCACGGCTCGCAAAGAGCTTGCCAAAGAGCTCCTGGCCGACCTGCGCCGCCTCGACGCCCAGTTGGCCGAGGTGAAAGGGCGCCTGGAAGCTGTGGTGGCAGCATCTGGTACCACCACGACCAAGATCTTCGGGGTGGGCCCAGTCGTGGCCGCCATCACGCTCGGCATGACCGGCGATGTCGGCCGGTCCCCCAATAAAGGTCATTTCGCGGCCTACAACGGCAGTGCCCCGGTCGAGGTCCTCCTCGGGGCCGAAGAAGATCTACCGGCTCTCCATGAAGGTCGAGTACGGATGTTTGAGCCGACCTCAGTCCTGGGGATTCTTGGTCCTATTGCCT
>JAJYMM010000145.1 GCA_021787035.1 Actinomycetes bacterium | reverse complement strand
ACGGGGATATCCTTGCCGAACGTGTAGCTGACGGGGCTTTCAGCCATCGTGATTTCCAAGTGGCAATGTGCTTGTCAGGGGTGGCGGACGGAGGGCATTGTCCTCGGTCACGACCGGGCGTGGTTATCCGGCCAACACCCGCTCGGTAGGGGTGTTGGCCGGATAACGGTGAATGCAGGTGGGCTCAGTAGGGCAGTTCAAGCTGGACGGGCTGAGGTTGAAGAACACGGACGCGGACGTTGCCTTCGCCGTGGCTGCAGTAGCTGACGGCATCGCCGAGCAGGTTGTCGACGGCCTCGGAGAAGAGGGCAAGGCTCTCAGGGTCGGCGAAGCGCAGGCGCAGGGTGTAGCCGGGCAGATCGAGATCGAGTTGCGGGTGGACGCGGGTGGCCCGAGGGCCCGAGCGGCGCACGGTGGTGACCAGCGCAAAGGGCCGGCGGGCATCGAGACAGAGATCGGGCACGATCGTATCCCTCCTCGGAGTCATTCATCCAGATCGGCGACGGCGCGGCGGACGCTGGGTTCCTCGACGAGAGGCGTTTTGTTCAGTGCGGCGTCGAGCAGCGCGTGCGTGGCGAGCAACCCGATGCGACGCAAGATGCCGTGGGCGTGGGTATGCAGCAGGGTCAAGGCGGCATCGGTGAACAGCGGCCGGTCGACGCCGGCGAGGCGGAGCGCGTGCTGGACGTAGGCGGTGGTCTCCGGTGTCGAGAGGCCAGTGAGGTGAAAGCGGATGGTGACGCGCTGGGCGACGGCCTCGAAGGTCTTCAGCCGCAGCATGGCGCGGATCTCGGCCTGACCGCAGATGATGAGGGTGAAGGGGTTCTCCCCATCGCAGTCCACGTTCTGGAGGTAGCGCAGTTCCTGGACCATGGCGGCGGAAAGCCCGTGGCCTTCGTCGATCACGACGACGGGCGTCTTGCCCTGGGTCTGGGCCATCTCGGCAAGCAGGCTCTGGAATTGGCGCCGGGCACGGCTTTGGGTGAATCCGGGCAGCACGCCGAAGTGTTCGAGCACGCGGCCGTAGAACTCGCGTGGTGAGAGGGCGCTGTCGGCGAGGTAGACGGCGGGGGCGCGCTCGGCATCCAGTTCACGCAGGAACAGGCGCAGCGCCGTGGTCTTGCCGGCCCCCACGTCACCCGTAATCAGGGCGAAGCCACGCAGGCTGTGGGCGAAGTGGAGCCGTGCGAGGCACTCCCGCAGCGCAGGCCAGCGGAAGCAGGCCTCGGGGGCGGGCGCCTTTGGGAAGGGAGGGCTTTGGAGCCCGAAGGATGCCAGCGTCTCGGGCACTACGAGGCTCACGGGGTCTCACCCGGGGCGGGATCGTCAGCCGCAAAACGCATCCGACCCGCCCGGCGGAACCGTTCGCGCTCGTCGTGGTCTTGGATCAGCTGGTGAAACGGGGTGCGCTCGGCCGGCGCGTCCGGTGCCCTGTTCGGTTCCGTCGGGCCGAGGTGGCGACTGCGATCTCGCACCAGTTCGAGGGGTCCGGCCTTATAGCTCTGGCCGTTGTAGACGACCTCGACGTGAGTGAGGTCGTAGGGGTCGAACCGCACGGCGACCTTGCGGCGAGCCAGTTCGGGCGGGACCTCGAACTGGTTGCCCTCCAGCGAGAAGGTGCCGACGGCGGTGACGGTGCGCGTCTCGGTCCAGAGGAAGGCGTGCGCCACGCGCACAGGATCCAGCCAGAGGACGGGGTGGTCAGGGTGGATGTGGCGCAGGCGGTCGTCGGGCGTCTCGTGGGTGGACGAGTGCACGCGCGCGTTATACTCGCCGGAGAGCCAGGCGGCGAAGAAGGCCTGCACCTGGTCCAGCGTGGTCAGCTGGCCGTGGTCGATGAGGGCCTGGGCCTCGCGGTTGAAGTGCAGGTCAGCGGTGCGAAACCAGCGTTCCACCTTGCCCCTGCCAGCCGGTCGGTAGGGCCGGCTGTGGCGCACCTCGATGGCCAGTTCGCCGCAGGCGACGGCCAGCATCTCGCTCCGATAGGGGCCTCCGTTGTCGACATAAATCACCTCCGGTTTGCCACGGGCGATGATGGCGCGCTTGAGAATGTCGGCCAGGGCAGGCCGGTTGTCCGCCGGGTAGAAACGCGCGATGACGTGCCTGGAAAAATCGTCCAGACAGGCGACCAGGTAGAGGGTGCGGCGGCGACCGCGGCTGTTCGGCAGGTAGAGCGCCTGCTGCGTGTCGAGCTGCCACATGGCGTTGGGGTACGGCGACTCGCGGAGACGGAACGTGTTCTTGGCACGGGTCACCTCGGCCCGGCTGACGCCCGCGCGACAGAGCGCGTGGTTGAGCGTGGTGCGCCGGACCTCGCCCGGCGCGGCCAGCCCCTCCAGCTCGAGGATGCGGATGATGCTGCGCACCGAACGCTCTGTATCCTCCTGGCGCAGGGCGACGGCCCGGGCCACGACCGCCTCGGAAAGAGCGCGGCGCTTGCCGCTGTCCACCCGGACCTCGGGCAGCAGCCCGGCGTAGCCGTGTGCCTTGTACCGGGCCGCCCAGCGGGCGATGGTGCGGCGGTGGATCCGGATCACGCGCCCGTCGTCCAGCTTCCAGAAACGGTGCGCCAGGTCGCGCAGGATGTGCGAGCGCTCCCCGGGTTCCAACTCGCGCACCACCAGCGGCGCGATCACCCCGAAGCGGAACTTGGCGGTCTCCTGGCGGGCCTGTTCACTGTCCATTCGGCGTGCATCCCCCCTTGGGGTCACCGTAGCGCCGCCCTGGGAGGGGTCACCAGGCCCAAGGTTTGTGGGGGGAACAGCCGCCGTCGCCCTCAGGTCCAGACAGGCAAAGGGCTCGGCCCAGGGGGTCGGAACATCCGCGGCAGGCACAGCCGCGGCAGGTGCACCCGCCAACCTTCCACAGCCGCGAGCAGCGCCGCCACGGCATCGCAGACGCGGAACATGGCCCGCAAACGGACGCGGGGCGCCGGTTCGTCCCCGACGTCGGCGGGAGCCGCCGCATCAAGACGCTGCCAGACACCCAGCACCCCCGTCGTCACCTCGCCCGCCCGCCCCAGAACGCCGGCAGTCCAGCGCGCCAGCGTCTTGGCGTCGTACCCCGTCTCTCGGCTCAAGACCGCCAACCCCCGCCCATCCGCCCAGGCGCGGATCGCTGCCTCCCGCTGCGTCGTCGGCACCACCTCGTACGGCGTGACGAACCACGGGTAGTGGGTCACTGTCACCACCGGACACGCCGGGTTCGGGCACAGACCCCGATACAGCCACAGCGGCTCCACCGTCGTCCCGTCCTCACTCGCCAGCCGGCGCGGAAACCGCCCTTGATGCTGCAAGTGCCCGCCACAGCACGGGCACGGCTCCATCGGCGGCGGCTCGCTTTCGTAGCGCTGCCGATACTCTGCGATGGTCATCAGTTCGCTCATCATCACCCAGCAGCACTTCTGCGGCGCCCGCGCCCTGCCCATCCGGCACCGACCCCGGCAGACGTCCAAATCGTCCGTTTCCCGCCACTCTGGCGCCGACCGTGGGTGCTGCGCCACTGGCAACCGACACCCAGGGCACAACCGGTCGTTGACCGACGCCACTTGGCCACCTACGCTGAGCACGGGCAACCGCTCCTCGGTTCCTCCCGGTACGGCCATCAACCACGTGGGAGGACTTGGGAGTGGGGTCCAAAGCAAAAGACCTGGGGGTGTTCGTCGCCCCCAGGTCCCGTTCTTGCCCGTACATGTTGCCTCTAGTCAGTTCACGTCCAAATCGGACATAGAATCCCGTCATCTACACGCTGGTGCACCACGACGGCA
>JAJYMM010000054.1 GCA_021787035.1 Actinomycetes bacterium | reverse complement strand
CGGCTCGTGGTATGGACCGACGGAGAGTCGCGGTAGGGACCGCCCTTGCGGGCGGCCCCCCGCACAGATCCCAGCGTGCGGAATTACCGCACTGGGCTCCTGCCTCAGGTTTTGGCAGCGAAGCGCACAGCTGGAAAGGGATGCTGGATGCGGGCAGGCGGTAGCCATCGTTTGGCGAGGCGGCCCATTCGCTCCCAGGTCAGGCGGTGGCGCTGACTGCGGCGACGGAGCGCCTGGCACCAGAGCCGGATCACCTGAGTCCGGAACTCCTGGACGGCCTTGCTGTTGCCGGGCACGGCGTAGTAGGCGACGTGACCACGCACGACGCTCCCGAGCCATCTGCCCTGCTCACGGACGGGCCGGTGCCGACGCTGCTTGATCTGGTCCCTGACCTCGCCAAGCTTGGCCCGCATCCGCTTCGAGATGGTGACGCGCTTTACCCAGAAGCCCCCGTTCTTGCCCTTCGCACAGATGTGCGTGAAGCCAAGAAACTGGAAGGTCTCAGGTTTCCCGAGCCCACGGGCTTTTCGGTTACGGGCGGCCCAGCGCCCGAACTCGATCAGCCTCGTCTTGTCGGGGTGCAGCTCCAGGTTGAACTTCGCGAAACGTTCGCGGAGGTCGCGGAGGAACTGCATTGCGTCGCCACGTAGCTCGAAGCCCACAATGAAGTCGTCAGCAAAACGGGTGACGATAACCTCGCCATGGGCTTGCTGTCGCCTCCAACGTGAGACCCAGCGGTCGAAGACGTAGTGGAGGTACACGTTCGCGAGCAACGGTGAGGCCGATGCCCCCTGCGGTGAGCCCTCCGGCGTCTCGGACCACTTCCCGTCCTCGATGACCCCTGCGCTCAGCCATTTCTGGATAAGGCGCAGGACCCTTCTGTCCGCAATACGGTGCTCGAGGAACTTCATTAACCATAATTGATCAATTTGGGTAAAGAAGCTGCGGATATCCGCGTCTAGCACCCAGTTCACTTTCTTGCTCGTGATACCGACCGAGAGGGCGTCGAGCGCATTGTGCGGGCTACGCCCGGGCCGGAACCCGTAGGAGAAGCCGAGGAAGTCCTCTTCGTACACGGCGTTCAGCACCTCGACGACGGCACGCTGGAGGATCTTGTCCTCCAGGGAGGCGATGCCGAGCGGCCTCGCCCCACCGTCGCGCTTTGGGATGTACGCCCTGCGAGAGGGCTTCGCTCGGTAGGCGCCGGTGTGCACCCGCCGGTGCAGGTCCTGGAGGTTCGTCTCCAGGTCCTGGCCATAGCGGCCCCAGGTCACCAGGTCCACCCCCATCGCGGCCTTCGGGTTGGTCGCCCAGTAGGCCTCTAGGAGGCGGTCGACGGTGACGTGGTGCAGCAGCGCCGTGAACCGTGCTCCCTTGTCCTTTCGTGCTACTTCACGCACACGTTCGAGCCCGCTTGGCACGCCTGGCCCGGTGCTGTGCCCGGGGCGTGTCGGGCTGCCCGTGTTCCCCTTGGCCGGCCGCCTTCCCTCCACCGCCTCCGCTACCGGTCGCCCGGCTTTGTTCGGCAGCTTCGCCGGTACTATGCGGCCGTCCGACTCCTCGTGCTCGTGCATCTCAGGCTACGGCCATCGCCTTCCCTGAGCGGCCCGACCGGTGATCGGCCGGACGGGCGAGCACGGGGCCTCCCGGTTCTCGCGCACGGAGGTTCTGCGCATGCACAGGGTCTCTGACCGCGCGGGGCCCGGCGGCAGCTCGCGCGTAGCGCTGCCGTCGGTGTTGCCTTCCGCTTCTAGGACAGCGTCGGCACCCCGGTCTTGCTGATTTCGCGGCTCAATGGCTGGCCTACGCATGCCCCTGTCCAACGCTTCGCCACGCCCTTGCGGGTCGTCGACGCATGGCTCGGGGCCGTCGTGGTTCGCTACTCCTTCGACGTCGGGCTCTTTCATCCCTTCCTTCCGTGCCGGTTCATCCCGGCGCTTTCCCTAGATCCACGAACGTGAGTGCGCCCGCGGTGAGCCTCGGGGGCTGAAATCCACCAAAGGGGCCTCTCGTTGCAGGAGAATCCTTGGTTGCAAGCACAAGTAACACCTGCAACGAAAGGGCACCCAGTAGGTGAAGACAAGCATACGCAACCGAAGGCGGCTGAAGGTGGAGCTCGTCTGCGATGACCCGAACCTCACCCCGGCAGCAGGCCTCGTGACGGTGGCCGAGCTGGACAGGGTGCTCGGCATGGTCGCGACGATCGACGAGGCAGTCGGACCGCTGGCCAAGCCCGGCGCCAAGGGGAGGCCCTACAGTGCCGGGGAAGTGGTGGTCAGCTTCGCAGAATCGCAGCTGGCGGGCGGGGACTTCATGGTCGACGTCGACGCCCGCCGGGCCGACACCGCCGGGGCAGAGCTGCGGGCAGTGAAGAACCCGCCGGCGTCGACCACGATCGCGGCTCTCGCCCGGCGTTTCGGGGGCAAGGGGGTCGTGCACCTGGGCAAGGCTGTGGCCGAGCTCGCCCACCGCTCCTTTTACACCTTGCCCGAGCAAGAGCAAGCCCGGCTCCGCTGCGTCCGCCCCACCTTGGACGTCGACCCGACCGAAGTGGAGTGCTACGGGAAGAAGAAGGCCGGTTTTGCCTGGAACTACCAGGGCCAGTGGGCGGCCCGGCCCTGCCCCGTCCTCTGGGCCGAGGGCGGCGTGGTCCTGGCAGGCAAGTTGCTACGGGGCAACCAGGACCCGCGCCCTCCGGCCCGCCGGCTCCTGAAGAAGGCCGTCGCGGCGCTGCCAGAGGGGCTCGGGCGTCCCAGGTTCCGCTTCGACTCCGGCTTTTTCGATGGCAAGCTGGCCAAGGCCTGCCTCGACCTCGGTGCCGACTACGCGATGGCGGTGCCGAGGAACAAAGGGTTCTGGAAGGCGGTGCAGGCAGTCCCAGACGACGCCTGGGTGCCGGCCAAGGACATGAAGAACGCAGAGGTGGCCGAGACGACTTATGTCCCCAAGGGCTGGCCGGGCGCTCCCAGGGCCATCGTGCGCAGGGTGAGGGTAGAGGCGGCAGACATAAAGTCCGACCCGAGGAGCCGCCGGCTGCGCACGATCGACAAGGACGAACTGAAGGCGGTGCGCCAAGGCCGGGCCGACCACGCCTACTCCTACTCGATGATCTTGACCAGCTTGGACGGCGACATGGTCGAGCTCGAGCAGTGGTTCCGCGAGCGCGCCCAGGTCGAAGAACGCCTGAAGGACTCGAAGTACGGGGTGGCTCTCCGCCACCTCCCCTCTGGGCAAAAGGTCGTGAACGCGGTGTGGATGTGGTCGGCGTTCCTGGCGCTCGACATCTCGGCCGTGCTCTCGGCTTTTGCCCGCGTCGCACCAGGCTCGGCCGCCCAAGGCGAGCGCCCGGGGACTGGCACCACTTCGCAGCCACAGCGGGCCCGGCGGCGCCGGCGCCACCGCCCTCTCCGTGCCCACGGCAAACGGCTGCGACGGGAGATGATAAACGTCCCCGGCCGGGTCGCCCGTCATTCCCGCAGGCTCGTCGTCCACCTCCACCCCTCGCAAAAAGCCGGCCCGCTCGTTAGGGTTTACCTAGCTCTCCGGCTCCTGCCGTCCTTTGCCCCGACCTGACGAGCGCCCCGAGTCCGGGCCAAGGCAGGCCCCAGGTGAAAGGTCTTCGACTTACTGAGCAAAATGGAGCGTTACGCGCTCAGCGCGCCGCCGTAACATCGGCTCCCGGCCCGACAGCGGCTCAAGCCGGCACCGCCAGCCACTTTGCTAGCCCGGTAGGCGCAGACCAAAGTGACGGACACATCACAATAAGGTAATTACATCAATGAGATACCATCAAATGGGTTAACGGATTTAGGTCTGAGCCGGTGCCCACGACC
>JAJYMM010000039.1 GCA_021787035.1 Actinomycetes bacterium | reverse complement strand
GCGTGGCGGCCACTTTGGCAGCGGTCGCCTTCGTGCCAGTCGCTTTACTGGCAGCGGCAACGCGCGTGGCGGCCACTTTGGCAGCGGTCGCCTTCGTGCCAGTCGCTTTACTGGCGGCGGCAACGCGCGTGGCGGCCACTTTGGCAGCGGTCGGCTGCGTGCCGACGGTTTTGGTGGCGCTCTTGGCAGCGCCCGACTTCGTGGTACGAGTTGCCTTGGTAGCGATGGTTGGTTTGGTGGCCACGGCCTTGGCTGCGGTTACCCGGCTCGCACCAGTCGCCTTGGTCGTCTTCGGGCCGGCTACCTCGGCGACGTTCTTGGCAAAGGCCTTCTTGGTACCAACGCGCCCGGCTGCACCGACCACTTGTGTGGCGGCCTTATTGGCGGCGACCTGCTTGGTGACCACCTTGCCGGCTGCGGCCTTTCGCCCGTCGCCGGCCTTTGTGCTGGCGGTCCCCGTGATCCCCGCGGTGCTGGGGGGCGCGGCGCTTTTTGCCGGGGCACGGACCCTTGTCGCCACCTTCGGTGCCGACGCCTCCTTTATGTGCTCGGGGGTGGGAGCATGGACGGCTGCCTTGGCTGGTGCCGCCTTCGCCGGTGCCGCCTTGGCCCTCCTGGGGGCCCTGGCCTGCAGCACGCCCTCGGTCAACGCAACAATCTCGGCTACGTCCTCCCGGCCAGTGCTTGGTGCGACGGGGGCCTCTTGGCCCCTGCGCCGCCTGGTGCCGTCGGGACGTGGCCGCCCCCGATGTAGCCCTTGTAGGGCCGGCACGCGGCCAGCTGGTCCTCGTGCCGGCGTGCTCAGCTCTTCGGCGTGCAGCTCTTCGGAAATGTGGATCTCAGCGTCGACCGTCTCGGGAGTGGGCGCGCCCGAAGGGTGGGCGCAGCCGGGGAGGGCGAGCTCGATGCCTCTTCGCATGGCGTCCAAAGCCTGGACGACGAAGGTCCGCTGCTCCCCTTTGCGGAGTACCTCCCGTGCCGAGCGTGGCGGCGGGTCGCCCATGGCCGACAAAGGCACATAACAACGTGCCCCGTTGGCCGAGATGAACGCGCCATGCGAGGAAAACTCCTCTATGACGCCTTCGACCTCGGCGCCCAGGCGGTGCGCGGCAATGAAGTTTATGAAGGTGAGCGGGTCGTTGAGAGGCTCGGAAGGTGGCTCACTTCCACGGCGCCGCCGGCGACGCTTACGGGGGTCCTTTTCGGACACCTCGGCTTCCTCTGCGGCAACCGCAATTGCTCTTTGCACCTTCTTTTCCCCGGCCTTGCCACGAGAGCGCTCTGCGGCGAGCTCGAGACCACTGCGATCGGCCCCTCCGGTCTCGGCATCGCGCTTTCGCTGGGCCTCCTTCATAGATTGGCGGCTCTTCGGACCGCGCACCGGGCTGCGGGGGGTAAAGATCCACCCCACCCCCGGGACGGGCTTGCCTCCAATCAAGCGACCCTTGTCGAAGAGCCACCCGTACTCCCCATGGAACTCCTGGAACGAGTCATTGGACAGGACGACCGCTCCGACCCTGTCGGCAACGCGCAATAGGAAAGCATCGCCCCGCCCGATCGCACCTGCTGGTGGCGACACGATGTCACCCTCAGCCTCGGCTTGCTCGAAGAGCTCTATTTCTTCGGGGGGTATGCGGTGCCCAAAGGTCGCATCGACCACGACAGTAACGAGATCGTCTGGGTTTTCACGCAGGAACTCTCGCACCGCCTCGTCGAGCTGCTTGAGGCTTGGTAGCGAGTTGCCTTCTGTTGCGATGTTGGAGCCGTCGACCACTACGTGGCGAGCTGCTGGCATCTTTCTCCTGTTTGTCAAGTTCGGAGGCCTCGTCCCAGCACATGCTCGCGCTGTACCTGAGCGATGTCACCGGGACAAAGGCCCAGTGGGAAACGGCCGTCGCAGCTCACCGCCTCGATGCTCAGCCCTACATGGCTGGCACCGCTGGCCGGTCGGGCTGCCACGAACGTGCACCCACTAAGACCATTCTGCCACCTGGAGCGTCGCGAGTGGTGGATGCTGGCTCTTGGCGCCATTTTGGCGCTCTTCGCCGGGGCGGACGCGAGCCCTTGGGGGCCCACCGAAGCGGTTCGTGGCCCTTAGCCCTATCTGTGGACTGTTGAGCACGTTTATTGTGCTCAAGTCCAAATTGTTCGAGCCGGCCCGCCGGCGCAGCCCTTACAAGCCCGGCCCGCCGGCGCAGCCTCAGCCCGAGACGCCGAGCGCGCGGTCCATGATGTCGCGTTGCTCCAGCTCGTGGAGGGTGTGGCTGCCCGTAGCCGGCGACCCTGAGGCTACGCGGGCCACCACGCTGACCGGGCGCCCGCCGGCGAGGGCCGAGAGCCGGCTCGCGACGAAGGAGGCCGCGCCCATGTTGGCCGGCTCCTCTTGCGCCCAGACGAGGTCGGCCTCCGGGTAGCGGGCGAGAACGCCGGCGAGCTGCTCCTCGGGCCAGGGGTAGAGCTGCTCGACTCGCACCACGGCGACGCCCGAGACGTTGCGCTCTCGCCGTGCCCCCATCAGGTCCAAGGAGACCTTGCCGGTCGCGAGGACCACCCGGCGAACGCTTGGCCCGCCGGCGGCGGAGCCCAGGCCGGCGACCACTAGATCTGGGTCGTCCAGCACCTCATGGAAGGAGCCTTCGGCCAGCTCGGAGGCCGGGCTGTAAGCCTCGCGCGCCCGAAGGTAGCGCTTGGGGGTGAGAAGCACGAGCGGCTTGGGGACCGCCTGATGGGCCTGCCGGCGGAGAAGGTGGAACAGCTGACCGGCCGTAGTGACATTTGCCACACAGATATTGTCCTCAGCGCACAGGGTAAGGAAGCGCTCGATGCGCGCCGACGAGTGCTCGGCCCCTTGGCCCTCGTAGCCGTGGGGCAGGAGCAGGACCAGGCCCGAGCGTTCGTCCCACTTCGTCTCAGAGGCCACGATGAACTGGTCGATCACGACCTGTGCCCCGTTGGCGAAGTCGCCGAACTGGGCCTCCCAGGCCACGAGCGCCTCGGGAGCGAGGAACGAGTAGCCGTACTCGAAGCCCATGGCCGCGTACTCCGAGAGGAGCGAGTCGTACACGAAGAAGCGCCCCGAACCCTCCCTCTCCACGGTCATCTCCGCGAGGGGCACGTACTCGGCGCCCGTGCGGTAGTCGACGTAGACCGAATTGCGGTGCCCGAAGGTGCCCCGCCTCGTGTCCTGGCCGCAAAGGCGCACGTCACGGCCGTCCAGCACGAGCGAACCATAAGCGAGGGCCTCGCCGAGCGCCCAGTCCACCTCGCCGGCAGCCCACAGCTTGGACCTGGTGTCTATCCACTTGGCGATCTTCGGGTGGAGCGTGAAGCCGTCAGGGACACTCGTAAGGGCATCCACCACGGTCCCTAGGCGCGCCAAGTCGACGGCGGTGCTGACTTTCGGGGCCGCTCGGGCCGGCGCCGGCGCGGGCGGCAGGCTCGTCAGGTGGGGCGGCGCCGAGGCCCGCGTCTCATCGAGGGCACTTTGGAGGCGGCGGGAGAAGTCCCCGAGCGCCGCTTCGGCCTCCTCGAGGGTTATGTCCCCCCGGCGTACGAGGGCCTCGGTGTAGAGCTTGCGGACGCTGCGGTGCTCCTTTATCAACTGGTAGAGGACCGGCTGGGTGAGAGATGGGTCGTCTTGTTCGTTGTGGCCGAAGCGGCGGTAGCAGACCATGTCGACCACGACGTCTTTGTGGAACTCCTGGCGAAAATCGAAGGCCAAGCGCCCCACCCTGACGCAGGCTTCTGGGTCGTCGCCGTTCACATGGAAGATCGGTGCCTGCACCATTTTGGCGACGTCGGTCGCGTAGACCGACGAGCGGGCCGACTCGGGGTTGGTGGTGAACCCCAGCTGGTTGTTGATGACTAGGTGGACGGTGCCACCCGTCTCGTAGGCGGGGAGCGCTGACATGTTGAGGGTCTCTGCCACGACGCCCTGGCCGGCGAAGGCAGCGTCGCCGTGGATGAGGACCGCCAGCACGCGCCCGTTTGGCGCACCGCTGTCGCTGGGTGCCGCCACGCGCTCTTGCAGCGCACGGGCCATCCCTTCTGCGACCGGCCCGACAGCCTCCAAGTGGGAGGGGTTGGAAGCGAGCACCACGTCTAGGTCGTTCCCCTCGCGCGAGGTGAACTTCCCTCGGAAGCCCTTGTGGTACTTGACGTCCCCAGAGCCCTGCACGGTGTTGGGGTCGAGGTTTCCCTCGAACTCGTCGAAAAGTTCCTTGTAGCTCTTGCCGACAATGTTTATGAGGACGTTGAGCCTCCCCCGGTGTGCCATACCCATGACGGTGTGGGTATGGCCGCCGTCGGCCGCACGTTCCAAGATGGCGTCGAGCATCGGTATGGCAGACTCCGCTCCCTCTAACCCGAAGCGCTTTTGGCCTATGTACTTAGTGTCGAGGAAGCGTTCGAGGGCTTCGGCCGCATTTAGACGGGAAAGTATGTGCCGGTGCTCCTCGGGCGCCAAGGCGATGGGCACGCCCTCGACGTGGCGCTGGATCCATCGCTTTTGCGCTGGGTCCATGATGTGCATGTACTCGACGCCCACGGTCCGGCAGTAGGCGTCGCGGAGCACTGAGAGCATCTCTCCGAGGCGCATACGTTCCTGGCCGAAGTCCTTTGCCAGGAACTCCCGGTCGTTGTCCCATAGCGACAGCCCGTAGGTGGCCGGGTCGAGCTCGGCATGGAGCTGGGGCTCGCGCCAGTCGAGCGGGTCGAGGTGGGCGATCAGATGCCCACGGACCCGGTAGGCGTTGATGAGCCGGTCGACTTTCTGCTGCTTTTCCGCGTGCGCGCTCGCTCGGTCGCTCGGGTCGTTTACGTCCCGGCGGTACTTGACGCTCTCGTAAGGCACTCCCATCGAACGGAAGATCCCGTCGTAAAAATCGTCCTCGCCCAAGAGCAACCTGTGGACTTTTTGGAGGAAGAGCCCCGACTCTGCGCCTTGGATCACGCGATGGTCATAGGTCGAGCTGACGGTGACCACCTTGGACACACCGAGCTCTGCGAGCTGGCGCGGGTCGGCGCCTTGCCACTCGGCTGGGTAGTCGATGGCGCCGACGCCGATGATGGCTGCCTGGCCGGCCATCAAGCGGGGGACGGACTGCACGGTCCCCAGCGTGCCCGGGTTGGTCATCGTGACCGTCGCACCAACGAAGTCGGTAACCTCGGCCTTGCCGGAGCGGACCTTGCGCACCAGGTCCTCGTAGGCCTGCCAGAAATGCCGGAAATCGAGCTGGTCGGCAGCCTTTATGACCGGCACCATGAGGCCTCGGGAGCCGTCGGGCCGCTCGAGGTCTACTGCTAGGCCGAGGTTGATGTGCTCGGGGTGGAGAACCGATGGCGTGTTGGTGCCTGGTGCCGCCTCGACGAAGATCGAGTTGAGGGCCGGGACTGCCTGGAGAGCCTTTACGAGTGCCCATCCGATCAGGTGGGTGAAGCTCACCTTCCCGCCGCTTTGGGCACGCGAGAGCTGGTTGTTGAGCATGAGCCGGTTGGCCTCGAGCAGCTTGGCCGGTACGACCCGGAAGCTCGTGGCCGTCGGCACGTCGAGGCTGGCCACCATGTTGGTGACGACCCGGGCGGCGCTTCCCCTGAGCGCCCGCAGCTCCCCTGCAGGCTGTGCCCCGCCCGCCATGCCTGACGCGCTCGGGCCAACGGGCGTCCCCGCGGCTCCCGGTGGCGGCGACGCTTGCGGTGGGGCAAGCGTGCCCGTAGCCCCCGCCCCCGCCGTGGGCGCTCCCGGTACGCCAGCGAAGGCCTCGCCGGAAGCGCCGTTGCCCCCGGCCCCGTTCGCCCCGGCCCCGTTCGCCCCAGCCCCGTTGCCCCCGGCCCCGTTCGCCCCGGCCCCGTTGTGACCAATGCCGTTGCCCGCGAGGTCGTTGCCCGCGAGGTCGTTGCCCGCGAGGTCGTTGGCAGCAGGGCCGTTCGCCTGCGCGCCAGGCGCTAGCTCGCTGTCGCGGGTCGCAAGGACCGGCTTTGCCAGGTTGGCACCACCGGGCCGGTAGCCCTGGAAGAACTCGCGCCAGCTTGCGCTCACGGCGGAGGGGTCTTGGCGGAAACGCTCGAACATCTCGTCCACGAGCCAGGCATTTGGGCCAAAGCCGAAGGCGTCGGCGCTCGCTTGGGGACGCGTGGGGGGATCAGGGTCGACTCGCTGCTCATCGGGCACAACAACAGACTACGACCAGGGGCAAGCCTGCGGGGCCAACTGGGTTCAGGTTGGCTCGCGCGCGCCCGATACAACTCCTGTGAGCTCTATCACCCAGGCACCGCTTGAGAGCAGGGCAGTGCTGCGCCCGGTCGAACCGGGGAGCGACGCTGCATGCCCCTACTGCGGTGTACAAGTGCGGTTTGCGGCCCGCCAGAAGGGGCGCAAGGTAATTGCCAATGTCTATGTAGACGGCCGCTGGGACCGCGTCGAGACTTACCACGAAGGCTGTTACGCGCGAGCCGGAGAACCCCACGGGCCCGCCCGCGCCTGAGATGCGCCCGGCGTTTCCGAGGCCTGCCTAGGCCTCGGACGTCTCCTGTTCGTGTAGCACCGTGCGGTGGATCAGCCCCCACGTCGACCCGTCCCCGCAGATCACGTCCAACTCCCGCGCCCTGCAGGTGAGGGGCAGCTTGGCCGAGAGGTCGTCGGCCGCGTCGTGGAGCGCGCTCCCGATGCCATGGCCAGCCAGGCCAACCGTCAGGTGGGGGACCACCTCGTTGAACTCGCCGGCCCACGGGGGGGTGCCAAAGTGGCTCGCTAGGAGCGAGGTGAGGCGTTTGAAGGGCTCGTCTGGTGTGGGTGCCAGCCACAGCACCCTGTCGCCGAACCAGCACACTCGGTCCAGCGTGTAGGCGAACGCCGGCTCCCCGGACACGAGCCTGTCGAGCTCTTCCAGGTTTTGCCTGCGGATCTTGTCAGGTGGTAACCAGGGGAGGACCAAGGTTATATGTGGGGGGATCGCGCGGGCCCTCGGGTCGTGGACGGCCCTCCAGTGGCCAACGAGGTCTTGTGCTTCAGGGACGGGGACGAGGACGGCGCTTTGTGCTATGTCTCGCTTGACCAACAGCTGGTGACCGCCCTCAGCCACCTGGCACGTCTGCACAGTGCCAAGCTATCTCCGCTCTTCAGGGTGCGCCACAACCCCGAAGACCTCGGCGAGCTCAGCCGGCGCCACCGCCTCGAGCTGCTCGTAAGTGCAGCTCGCAGGTTGGCGGTCCGGGCGCCAGCGCCTGAATTGGGCGGTGTGGCGGAGCCGGTCACCCTGCAGGTGCTCGTAGGCGGCCTCGACTACGAGCTCTGGGCGGAGGGGCTCGAAGGAGAGATCCTTGCCGGCGTTCCAGCGGCTCCGCGCTCCTGGGACGCGCATTGCCGGCGCCTGGCCCGCCGGCCCCTCGCCAGTGCCGGCCCATGGGGCCCACGGGTGGGGCCCCTGCGCGGCGCCGGTGCCGTAACGGTAGGGGGAGAGGACGTCCACCAGGGCCCGGCGCTCGCTGGCGGGGAAGGAACCTATGACCCCGACGTGCGCGAGCCGACGCTCCTTGTCGTACAGGCCGAGGAGGAGCGAGCCCACTTCCTCGCGGGCGTCTCGGTAGTAGCGGAAGCCTGCTACGACGAAGTCTGCGGTGCGCTCGTGCTTGACCTTGACCATTACCCGCTTGCCGGGAACGTACGCCAGGTTTGCGCCTTTCGCCATCACCCCGTCGAGCCCGGCCCCCTCGAAGCGGCGGAACCAGTCGAGAGCGATTGACCTGTCGCGGGTGGCGGGCGTGAGATGGGCTCCGGGTACCGTTGGGCCGCGCCCGAAAATCTCCTCCAAAAGGCGCCTGCGCTCATGGAAAGGCTCGGTGCGCAGGTCTCTCTCGCCAAGTGCGAGCAGGTCAAAAGCCACAAAAGAAGCGGGTGTCTTTTCCGCGAGCATGCGGACGCGGCTCTCCGCGGGGTGCACGCGCTGCGAAAGTGCGTCGAAGTCGAGCCCTCGCGGCCCAGCCACGACGACTTCGCCATCTACGACGGCACTTTCTGGAAGCGCCCTTTTCAACAGGTCCACCACTTCAGGGAAATAGCGGGTGAGGCTGAGCTCGTTCCGGCTTGCAAGTTGGATGTCGGCGCCCCGGCGGAACACGATGCAGCGGAAGCCGTCCCACTTTGGCTCGTAAATGAGGTCGCCTGCGGGCAGTTCGCGGGCGAGCTTGGCGAGCATCGGGGGGACCGGCGGGGCCACGGGGAGGTCGGAGAGGCTCAAGAGGCCCACCACCCATGGCCGTCGCGCTTGCTGGCTAGCTGGCGGGCGATCGCCGTCGCGAGCTCGCTTGACTCGAGGTCCTCGAGCGAGAACGGTAAGGCGAGGCACCAGTTGGGCCATTGGCCGACCGTCCCTGGCATGTTCGGGCGCTCGGTCACCGCTGCCGCGTCGTCCAGGGCGGCGGTGAGGAGAGCGCAGGGAGCCTCTGAGAGGTGAGCATAAGTTGCCACTATCACCTCGTTCACCGGCCGGTCGTCGGGCGAAGAGGTCCACTCGGCGAGCCGCCGGCGGAGGGCGCCAACCCGCCCTTCGTCGAGAGGGAGCCCCATGCGTCTTTGTGCGTCGGCGTCGGCACCGGTCCACACGCCCGCAATGGTAGGCAGGTCGTGGGTCGTCACCGCCCCGAGCGCTTGTTGCGGCCAGTCGTTGGGGCGGCTGTCCTCGAACCAAAACAGCTTATAGGACAACACCCCGCTCGATGCGAGGGCTTCCCGGACGTATGGCTCAACCGTCCCGAGGTCCTCGCCGACGACGAAGCCGCCCGCCTTTGAGGCCTCGAGCCGGAGGAGCCCTAAGGTCTCGTGCCACATCGAGCGGACGTAAGTGCCGTCTTTTGGCTGTGAGCCAAGAGCGACCCAAAAGAGCCTGAAGAGGCCCATCACGTGGTCGACCCGGAGGCCACGGGCAACCCGGAACGCCGCCCGGAGCGTCTGTAGGTAAGGCTCGTAAGACGCAGCGCGCAGTTTCCAGGGGTCCCAGGGCGAGAGGCCCCAGTCTTGGCCGTTGGCATTGAAGTCGTCAGGGGGCGCCCCCGCGCGCATCTCGAGCGCAAAGGTCCCTTGCCACAGCCAGGCATCGGCCCCGCCGCCATCGACGCCGACAGCGAGGTCGAGCACGAGCCCTGCCCCCGAACCGGCGCCTCTTTCCGAAGCGGCGCGGAGCTGTCGCTCGCATGTCCATTGGAGCCAAGCGTGGTAGCGCTTTCTGCTGCGCCCCTCCGGGCTGGAAGCGAACTGGTTGACGGCGGGCGCGCCGGGGTCGCGGTAATTCTCCGGCCATTGTTGCCAGGGCAGGCCGTAACGCTCGGCAAGCACGCAAAAGCTCGTGTAGCCGTCTAGGATCCTGCCCCTCTCGCTCTGGTATTCCTCAAAGCCAGGGTCGCCGCCGGACGCCTCGAAGCGCTCAAAAAGTGCTTCTAACGCAAGAGATTTACACGCCCAGGCACGCGTCCGGTCGATCAGGCGTTCGCGATTGAGCTCTTTGGCTTCCTCGCCGAGCGCGCCGACCTGGGCTAGCTCGCCAGCGCCCGGGACCTCGGGGACGCTTATATAAAGCGGGTTCAAAAAGCAGCGCGAGCTAGGGAAATAAGGGCTCGTTTCTGGTTCAGGCCAGAGCGCGGGGGCGTGCATGGGGTTTAGCAGCAGGAAGCTCGCTCCATGGCGGCCCGCCCACTCGGCCAGGGTGCCCAGATCTGCGAAGTCGCCTATACCCCAACTATTGGCTGAACGTACTGCGTACAGCTGGACCGACCAGCCCCACGACGACCCTCCTGGTGGCGCCGGGCAGGAGGGTGGGCAGACTGCGACCAAAAGGCGGCCGTCACATTCGCGAGCCGGACCCGGTGCCCCGGGCTCCCTCGGGAGCTTCGCGGTGGGCGATAGGAAGTGGTAACCGCACGGCAGCTTCTCGGGGCGCTCGTCCCCGGGGGGCCCCAAGTCAATGGTGGCGCCGCCTTCCAGGCGGAGGGTGCCTGCGGGCAGTTCTGGCCAGGGGCCGTGCTCGCCCACCACGACGACCGGTGCTGGCGGGGGCGCCAGGCCGGGATCGGTCGCCCCCATGGCAGCCAGCACCGACACGAGCGTCTCGCGCGGCACCGCGCGCCAGACGCCGGACAGGTCCCAGTAACCAGGATCGATGCCCCACGCGGCGAGGTGGTCGCCGGCGAGCGCTGCGTCGATGGCCGTAGGGTCTGCGTCGATGGCCGTAGGGTCTGGGTCGATGGCTTTAGGGTCTGGGTCGATGGCTTTAGGGTCGCCCGTTGCCACACAGGCATCTTTTCACGCCCGTGTGGGTAGTCGGTGTTTTAGGCGCCAGGCGTGCCCTGGGTGCCGAGCGCGCCGACCAACGTCGCCGCACGGGCGTCGCCGCACGTGCGCGGCGCCGCCAGCGCCAGCGTGGCCCCGTCGCCGCCCTACCACCACGCGGGGGCCGAGCGCGCGTACGCTGGCCCAAATGAGCGTTGCGAGCGCGCTACCAGGGCTGGGACCCGCGGGCGGCCCCCAAGATGGGCGGGCCGGCGGCTGCCAGGACGGCTCTAGCGCCCCCCGTTTGCTCGCACCGTCAGTAGACGTGGGGGGCTGCAGGGTACTTGCGGGGGCGAGCTCGTGGTCCCATCGTTCGCTGGTGCGCGGCGGGGGCTTCTACCCCCCGCAGGCCCGGAACGCCGGGGAGCGCCTCGCCTATTACGCCACTCGCCTGGCGTTGGCGGAAGCAGCGACCACATACCGTTTCCCTCCCACCCCCGAGCTGTGCAGGCGTTGGGCAGATGCCCTGCCGGCGGGGTTCACCCTCGACCTGCGCGCCTGGTCCCTCCTGTCTGGCGCACCTACGTGGCCGGAGTCGGTGTGGCCCGACCTCCAGGTCCACATCCAGCCGTCGCGCCGTGAGGGGACAAAGCTCTACCGTTCCCGCCTTCCCGCCGAAGTGGTCGAGGAGTGCTGGGCGCGCTTTCGCCACGCGATCTCCCCGCTGGCAACCGCTGGGGTGCTCGGGACCGTAATTTTCCGTTACCCGTCGTGGTTTAGCCCGAGGCCAGCGGCATTGGAGGAGCTGGCCGCCCTGCCCTCCCGGATGGCTGGTCTCAAGGTTGCCGTCGAGCTCTCGAGCCGGCGCTGGTACGACGACCACGGTTGCGAGCGGACTTTCGCCATGCTGGAAGAGCTGGGCCTCGCCTTCGTCTGCCGCGATGAACCGGCCGGCGCCCCGCCCGTGGTCGCTGCGACTCACGATGTGGCCCTGGTCCGCTTCCCGGGCCGAGTGGGGGAGCCCGGGTCCTGGCGCAGCCGTTACAGCCGCGAAGAGCTCTCTGCGTGGGTACCACTCGTGCGCGACCTCGCCTCGGGCACCAAAGAGGTGCACTTGATCATGGACAACTCCTGGCAGACCGACGCAATCGACAATGCCGCGACCCTGCTCGAGCTGCTCGCTTAGTGGGCCGGGGAATGTAGTGGGCTGGGGGTGCGTGCCGTCTAGCGGCGGGCGCAGGGAAGGGGTCGTATGACCGAGGGCCTCGCACGGCGCATCCGCGACGCCGGCGGCTCGGGGCCGCTCTGGGTGGATGCCCCCGACGGGCCGCGGCTCGCCTGCTGGGACCTGGCTCTTGGCACGAAGCCCGGGCCGGTCTCTGTAGCGGGCACCGAGCCGGCGCTTGGCGCGACGCCCGGCCGCCCATTGCTCCTCACTCATGGGTCGGGCTTGAACGGCCGTAGCTGGGCTCCGGTGGGTGAGTTGCTCGGGACGCGCCACCTGCTGCCCCTCGCGCTTGACCTACGGGGCCACGGTGCCTCGGGGCGTTCCCCTGGTGGCAACTACGACTGGGAGCTCTTTGCTGGCGACGTCCTGGCGGCGGTAGACCAGCTCGGCTTGGGGCGAGGTGACGTGCTGGCGGCGGGCCACTCCGCCGGTGCGACGGCGCTCCTCCTCGCCGAGGCTCGCCGGCCTGGGACTTTCGCGGCTCTCTGGCTCTGGGAGCCGGTGCTGACCACCCCGGGTAGCGATCTGCGAGAAGTCCGTAGCCGGGAGCTTGCCGATCGTGCCCGCCGGCGCCGGGCGCGCTTCGCGTCGCTCGAACAAGCGCGTTCTCACTTTTCGGGCAGAGGCATGTTCGCGCGGTTCGATCCGGCCGCTATGGAGGGTTTCTTGTCGGCAGCTTTCGTCCGGGCACCTGGCTCGGATGATTACCTGTTGGCGTGTGACCCAGAGGACGAGGCCCGTACCTTCGAAGCCAGCGGCACCCACGACGCGTGGGGGCGCCTGGGGGAGGTTCGCTGCCCCGTGCGGGTGCTCGGAGGGGCGCTAAGCGTGGCCGTCCCGCCGGCCGACGTGGCGGCCATCGCCGGGCGGCTACCTTCGGGCGAGGCGGTGGCGATCGCTGGTCTCGGGCACTTCGGGCCATTCGAGAGCCCGGGCGAGATCGCCGACGACATTTCCGCCTGGGCTGGCCCAGGCCCATTGGCTGCTCCCAGCGGGTCCACCTCGAAGTCACACCCGGGTGATTAGCCTGCTTGGGATGGGCTTGCCGATCCCGGGTTCGCTTACCCCGTCCAAGGTGGCGACCTTCAAGGACTGTGGGTTGGCCTTCCGCTTCTCGGTTATCGACCGGTTGCCAGAGCCACCGAGCTTGCAGGCCTTCAAGGGGACCGTGGTTCACCGGGCACTCGAGCTGCTCATGTGGGAAGAGCCCCGGGGCGCTCGCACCGTCGAAGCGGCGCTCACAAAGCTCGACCGCGCGTTCGCGGAGCTCTCGGCCGGCCCCGAGGGCATCGCCCTTGGCCTGGAAGCCGGCGAGCGCGAAGAGTTCCTCGAGGACTCTAGGCAGCTGGTGCGCAACTACTTCGTGCTCGAGGACCCCGACTCGGTGCGGGTCATCGGTACGGAGCTCCTCATGCAGGTCGACATCGGCCTGCGGCCCGTGCATGAGGAGGAGCTCGCTCACGTGCGCGGAGCGCCTGAAGGTCTCGCGACGGCTGTCCCGCCGGCCACGCATGCGGGGACGGTCCGGCTGAGAGGCATTATCGACCGCTTGGAGCTCGACGACGATGGCGAACTGGTCGTGACCGACTACAAGACGGGCCGCGCCCCGGGGGCGGCCCAAGAGCAGGCGAGGCTCGGTGGCGTCCATTTCTACGCGTTCCTGTGTGAAAGGGTGCTTGGGAAGCGGCCCGTGCGCGTGCAGCTTTTCCATTTGCGCGAGCCGCTCGCCATCGAGACTGCCCCTTCAGACATGTCGATCAGTGGCTTGGAGATCCAGGCCACGGCGATCTGGGACGCCATCCGGAGGGCCTGTTTCTTAGAGGATTTCCGCCCCAAGCCCGGGGCGGCGTGCGACCGGTGCGCCTTCCATGCTTACTGCCCGGCAAAGGGTGGCGACATCTCGTTGGTGCGGGGAGCAAGGGACGGGCACGGGCTTGATGGCATCAAGTTGCCTTTGCCGGCGGAGAGCCCGGGCCGTGACGGGGCCACCCCCGTCATTGGGCCGGAACCTTTGCCCCTGCCCCTGGCCTCTTCCTGGTGAGCGCTCCGGACGTCCCGGCGGCCAAGACAAGTGCCGGATGTGGGGGCACCTCGCGCGGCCGTAGCCGTGGCCCCGTTTCAGCTTTCGACGCACGTGTGGACGCTTTTTTTGAGGTGCACTTGCGAGGCCACAAAGGCATCGACCTGGTCATGTACGGCGCGAGCGCGGTTGGCGAGCACAGTTTCATCTGGCTCCTCCTGTCCGGCACCAAGGCGTGGCGGACCAAGGCCGGGCGGGGGGCGCTCATGAAGGCAGGCGGCTTGCTCGCGGCCGAATCGTTGCTGGTCAACGGGATCGTAAAGTCTTTTTTCAGGCGCCGGCGCCCCGAGGCTGTGGCACCCCGGCCGCTTCCCCTCCGCACGCCTCGGAGCAGCAGCTTCCCGAGCGGGCACGCCAGCGCCGCCTTCTTCTCAGCCGCACTGCTTCGAGGCTCGGGCCGTAAATGGCCCCTCTATGTCCTGGCCGTCGTCGTCAGCACGAGCCGCGTGCACGTGAAGATCCACCACGCTTCTGATGTCGTCGGCGGGGCGGTGTTCGGGGCCGCCCTTGGCGAGGTCGTGAGGCGCCGGCTCCGCCTCTTCTAGCGCCAGCTCTTCTAGCGCCGGCCTCCGAGCGCCAGCTCTTCTAGCGCCAGCTCTTCTAGCGCCGGTCTCCGAACGACGACCAGGCCCCGCCTTCGTCCGCCGGCAGCGGAACGTTCTCCGCGCCGCTCGCACTCCGCCGCCCATGGGTTCAATTGTTCGCAGCTGGAACAAGCGTGCGCAGGCATAGGTTGTAACGAACATGGCACCTGCTTTCGAACTCACGTGGGACTATCTCTGCCCCTTCGCCCGCAACGCGCACGAGCACGTAGTGGCGGCGCTGCAGGGCGGCGCCGGCTGGGACGTCCGCTTCCGGTATTTCTCTCTTGCCCAGGCCCACCTCGGCGAGGCAGATAAGCCAGTGTGGGACGACCCCGCCAGCCACTCGGGGGTCTTGGCGGGCTTAGCCGGCGTTGTCGTGCGCGAGCAGCACCCCGAGCAGTTCCTGGCCGCGCACGTCGCCCTCTTTTCCGCCCGCCACGACAAGGGCCTCGACCTCCGCGACCCGGGGGTGGTCGCAGGGGCCCTCGACGGCGCCGGCCTGGACGGTCGACAAGTGGTCGACGAAGCGCTCTCTGGATGGCCTGCCGAGAGGGCGGGTGCTGAGCACGAGGAGGCGGTAGAGCGCTGGGAAGTTTTCGGCGTGCCCACCTTCATCATGGGCGACAAGGCGCTGTTCGTGAGGCTGATGGGGCGCCCGGGCGGGGATGCCGGCGCCGCTCGGTCGACGATCGAGCAGGTGCTCGGGATCGCTGACGGCCTTCCCCAGCTCAACGAGTACAAGTTCACCACGGTCCCTCGCTGAGGCGCGAGGTCGGAGACCTAGCCAGGAGTCAATGTCACACCCCCTGGGCATTATTTGAGACATGGCACAGCACCGTTCAGTGACCGAGTACGTGGACGCCGGCGAGGCCGTGGAGCAGCCGGCGCTCCTCGCGTTGCCGAGGCCACCCGCACCTGGTGCCAGCGAGGCCGGAGACCGCAAGGGCAGCAGTGAGCGGTCGGTGAGGAGCGAGCACGCGAAGCAGCTCGGCCTCGCGGGTATCGCCCAAGCTCGCGCTGCCTTGGCGGCCGCCGCCAAGCGGGCCGAGGCCGAGAAGGCTATAGCACGTACGGCAAGTAAGGCGGCCTGACGCACGGGCGATTAGCGTTCGTCTGGTGACGTCGCTCGCGGAAGCACTCGGGTACCCGCCTGGGGCCAAGGTGCTCATAATTACCGCGGACGACCTCGGTGTGTCCCACGCGACCAACGCCGCTGTATATGAGGCAC
Organism: Actinomycetes bacterium; assembly: GCA_021787035.1. Lineage (GTDB taxonomy): Bacteria > Actinomycetota > Acidimicrobiia > Acidimicrobiales > Palsa-688 > JAJZYO01. The sequence continues at coordinate 6,096 of JAJYMM010000039.1, read as the reverse complement.
TACGGGCCGGCATTGCCACTTCCGCCGGCCTCGTCGTGCCAGGCCCCTGGGCAAGGGAGGCGGCGGCGAGCTATCGAGGTGAGGACGTGGGTGCTCACCTTACGCTAAACGCTGAGTACGACCTCTACCGGTGGGGGCCCGTAACGCACGCTCCGTCGCTCCTTGACGGCGACGGGGGCTTCCCGAGGACGCTCGTCGACCTCTGGGAGCACGCGGACATCGACGAGGTCCGCAAGGAGTGCCGTGCCCAGGTGGAGCGTGCTATCTACTGGGGCTTCGACGTGAGCCACCTCTCGGTCCACATTGCAGCGATGGAGCTGCGGCCCGAGTTCTTTGACGTGGCCCTGGAGCTCGCGAGCGAGTTCTGCTTGCCGCTCCGCCTGGCCGGCGCCGAGCACCAAAGGCGAGCCGGGTTCCCTTTCCGCCAGCTGGCAGCTGAGGAGGGCGTGCTCTCACCCGACAGGCTCCTCAGGGCCACGCGAGGCCACAGTGCCAGGGTCGCCGTGGACCAAGTGCTAACCGACTTGCCACCTGGGGTAACGGAGCTCGTCCTGCGGCCGGCGCGCGACAGCGAGGAGCTGCGCGCGGTGATGCCCGACTGGGCAGCTCGTGTTGAGGACCACGACATCGCGACGGCCAAGCGCGACTTCCAGGCCCTCGCGGAGAGAGCGGGCCTCGAGCTGACCTCGTACCGCGCACTTCGCGACCTGCAGCAAGGCCGGTGGGTCGCCGACCAGCGCTAGGTCCGCGTCTGGACCGGGCGCCTGGGCGCCTGGCCACCCTGGCCTCCGCCTCGCCGGGCAGGCGGTAAACGAGTGGGCAGGCAATAGACGAGTGGGTTCTCGCGGCTCTGGCTCCCGTCGCCGATGGACGGCTCGGAAAAAGTCACAACAGTCAAGCGCGAAGGGCCACTGTTGTGACAAAAAGAGCCGTTATGACCGATCAAAAGTCACAAGAGTGGCCTTTGTTGGGCGACTGTTGTGACATTTTCCAGCCGACCGATGCTCGGGACTAGCGCCGGGCACCCATGCGGGGCCACCCATGCGGGGCCCCCTCGCGCACGACCACTGCACGCGGCCCTCACGCGCTATCTAGTCTTGAGCGGTGATGGTAGAGCTGTGAGCGTCGGGGCATTGCAAGGCGCCGGCTCGGCCCGCCAGGCCCTCGCCGACCTCCGCAGGGCGAGGCGCCGGCGACGAATGTCCGAAGTGGACGTCATGGAGGCCCTGTACCACGCCTATGTGGCGGCCATAGTCGGTGGGCTGGCGCTCTGGTGGATCGCTCTTCGCGTGGGTGGCCATGAAGTCGCGAGAGCGTCGGTTCACAGCGCTTTGGTCCACGGGCCTGAGATGGTAGGCCTCGCGATTGCCGCCGCTCTGGCTATCGGCCTGCGCTCGGGCGGGCGCGGTGGCCCGCTCGTGGTCGAGGCGCCCGACGTCCGGCTCGTGCTCCTGTCGCCGCTCGACCGTGGCGTCGCACTACGCGGTCCTGCGCTCCGGCTCCTTCGTTTTGGCGCCGCATGGGGCGCGGGTGCCGGAGCCGTCGTCGGCGTACTGGCGTCGAGGCGCTTGGGAGGGCACTGGCCAGTTTGGGGTGTTTCGGGCGCTCTGGTCGGGGCGCTGGTGGTCGACGCCGCACTTGGTGCCGCGATGGTTGTCTCGGGGCTCCGCCTGCGCCGGCAGATGGCTGGGGCGCTGGCGCTGGTCGCGCTCGCGTGGTCGGGCGTTGACTTGGCCCTCGCGAGGGCGACTTCGCCGATGAGCCTGCTCGGCCAGGCGGCATTTTGGCCGCTCCGCTGGAGTCCGAGCGGGCTCGGCGGTGTGGCGTTCGCGGTGCTGGCGGTGGTGCTCGGGGTCGTGCTCGCCGGCGGGACCTCGGTCGAGGCCTCTGAGAGGCGGGCGAGCCTTGCCGGCCAGCTCCGGTTCGCCGTGACGTTGCGCGACTTGCGCAGCGTGATCCTGCTCCGGCGCCAGCTGGCACAAGAGAGCCCACGCGAGAGGCCCTGGTTGGGTGCCCACCGCTCGCCCCGCCATCGTTCCGGCCGCCGCTTCGTTCTTTGGCGGCGGGGCTGGCAAGGTCTGTTGCGCTTCCCTCTTACGAGGCTCGTGCGCCTGGTACTGCTCGGAGCGGCAGCGGGAGCAGCTGGGGTGGGAACGTGGCGGGGCACGACGCCGCTTGTCCTCGCGGCTGGCCTGGCGCTTTATGTCGCCGGCCTGGACGTCATCGAGCCGGTGGCGGAGTCTGTGGACCGCCCGACGTTGCTGGACGCCTATCCGCTGGAGCGTGGTTCGGTGCTCGTGGGCCTCCTGGCTGCACCAGCCGCAGCCATGCTGGCGGTCGGCATCGTGGGAGCGGCGACGGCGGTCGCCATCGCCGGCGGGGGAACGAAGGCACTGGCGGTGGCAGCCGTGTTGGTCATCCCGGCGTCGATGGCAGGCCTTGCTGGCGCAACGGTCAGCACAGTTCAGGGACCGCCGGCCCTCTTCAGCGACAGTGACCTGCTCTTGCCGCCCGAGGCCGTGGGCGCCAAGGTGGCCATCAGGACGCTCTGGCCGCCTCTCGTCGCCACGGCTGGAATGCTTCCGCTCCTGGCGGCGAGGAGCACGCCGGCGCTTCCTGCGTCAAGCGCGGTTTCTGCCACCATCCCGGTGCTTTTGCTCGTAGGCGGCGTGGCCATATGGGCCCGTCACCGAGAGGCGATCCACAGGGCTTTCAAGGAGGCCATGGGCGGAGCGGGTACCAAGGCGTAGGGTCTGTACCCGAATGACACCCGCACCCGCCGAGCCCGCACTTAGGGCCGCTGACCTCACGAAGTCCTACGGTTCCTTGGTGGCCTTGGAGCCGCTCGACCTCACAGTCCCTGCTGGCCAGCGCCTTGTGCTATTGGGACATAACGGCTCAGGGAAGACGACTTTCATCAAGATGGCTGCCGGTCTTTTGGAGCCGACGAGCGGCACGGTCTGGGTGGAGGGAGAGCGGGCCGGTTCGCTCGACGCACGCTCGCTTCTTTCGTACGTTCCTGATGAGCCTGTCCTCTACGACGACCTCTCTGTGCTCGAGCACATCGAGTTCACTTGCCGGCTCCACGATTGCGAGGACTGGGAGGACCGGGCCGCAAGGTTGCTAGAGGAGCTTGGGTTGTCCTCCCGGGCCGAGGACTTGCCTTCACGGTTTTCCCGAGGGATGCGCCAGAAGACCTCGATCGTGCTCGCTCTCGTCCGGCCTTTCGCGGTATTGATCGTGGACGAGCCCTTCGTGGGCCTCGACCCTCCGGGCCGCGAGGCCTTCGTCAACTTGATGGAGGAAGCCGCCGAGGGCGGAGCGACCGTCGTAGTTGCCACCCACCAGCTCGACTACGCAGCGACCGCGGACCGCTGCGTGGCCTTGCGCGACGGCGCCGTGGTCTATGACGGAGCGCCGGGCAAGGTCGAGCTGCCGTCGCTGATCGGCTGACGTCTCGCCACCGCCCCTCTCGCCACGACTCTTCGAGAGCTGAGGCGGCCAAAGTTCTCGGCCCTTGCCGCCCGCGAAACAAAAAGGGTGTGGCTACTGGGCGGGGCGGCGGCCCCTGTAGCGGCCGGCCGATGTCGGCAAGGAGGTACTGGCCTGCCCGCCCGGAGACCGCCCGCATCTGGCGGACGACCGAGTCGAGGTTGCGGCGGTTGCCGACCCATTCGCCACAGAGGCGGGCTTCCTCGGCCGAGAGCCGCGGGGCGGCCGGCCGCCGCCAACGGCGCCAGCAAACAACATGTCCGAAACTCGCCAGCCCGAGGCCTTGGCTTGGGCCATAGTGGGCTCCCATGAACGAGGACGACGTCCGCTACCTCGCCCTACAATCTCGCGACGCCCGCTTCGACGGCTGGTTTTTCGTGGCCGTGACGTCAACTGGGGTTTATTGCCGGCCAAGTTGCGCTTCGGTGACCCCTGGGCGCGGCAATGTCCGCTTCTACCCGACCGCGGCGGCTGCCCAGAGGGCCGGGTTCAGGGCGTGCAAGCGCTGCCGGCCCGACGCTTCGCCGGGCTCGCCCGAGTGGGACCGCCGCGACGATGTCGTCGCGAGGGCCATGCGGGGGATCGCGGACGGTGTCGTCGACCGTGACGGTGTCGTCGGCCTCGCCGCGCGCCTTGGCTACTCGTCGCGCCAGCTCGGGCGCCTGCTCCTGGCAGAAGTCGGGGCGGGGCCCCTCCAGCTGGCCAGGGCCCAGCGCGCCCAGACGGCACGGGTCCTGCTCGAGACGACCACGATGGCGGCGGCCGAAGTGGCCTTCGCGGCCGGTTTCGGGAGCGTCCGGCAGTTCAACGAGACGGTCCGGGCGGTGTTCGGGGAACCGCCGACGGCCCTCCGCGAGCGGGCGTTGCGCCGCGGCCGGGGGCGGGGGGCGCTGCCCTCCCATGAGCGCCTGGCTGATGGGCGCCTGGCTGATGGGCGCCTGGCTGATGGGCGCCTGGCTGATGGGCGCCTGGCTGATGGGCGCCTGGCTGATGAGCACCGCTCCGGTGACCTGAGCGCCCCGCCCCCGCTTCGGGGAGGTGGGGGAGCACTTGCCGGTCGGGCGGGGATGTCGGTGACGGTCAGGTTGGCCTACAGGGCGCCGCTCGAGGCGCCGGCGCTGTTCGGGTTCCTGGCCGAACGGGCGGTACCCGGCGTCGAAGAAGGCGACACCACTTATTACCGAAGGGCTCTCAGCCTGCCCTACGGCCACGGGGTTGTAACGCTCAGCGCGCCCGCTGCCGGCGAGCGATGGGTGAGGGCGAACTTCATGCTCGATGACTTGCGAGACCTTACTGCCGCGGTGAAGAGGGTGCGCAAAACCTTGGACCTCGACTGCGACCCCGAAGCCGTTGCCCAGGTCCTGGTCAGGGATCCGCTCCTTGGGTTTGCGGCGCGCTCGCGGCCGGGCTTCCGCGTGCCCGGAGCGGCCGACCCCGAAGAGCTTGCCCTCCGGGCGGTCCTTGGCCAGCAGGTGAGCGTGCCCGGCGCGCGTTGCCTGGCCGGCCGCTTGGCAGCCAGTTACGGGGAACCCCTGGCTCAGCCGGTCGGGTCTGTGGTGCGCGCTTTCCCTGCGCCGGCGGCGCTCGCCGAGCTTGGCCCGGCCCACTTGCCGATGCCAGCTGCGCGTGCGCGCGCCCTGGCCGGCCTGGCGAGCGCGCTCGCCTCGGGCGAGGTCGACCTCGGGCCGGCGGCGGACCGCGACGAAGCAGCCGCGCGGCTAGCGAAACTGCCCGGTATTGGGCCTTGGACGGTCTCTTACGTGCTCATGCGGGCGATGGGCGACCCGGACGCGTTTTTGTCAGGCGACCTCGGGTTGCGGCGCGCGCTTGAGAGGGCCGGGCTCCCTGCCTCCCCGCGCGAAGCCGAGGCCATTTCCATGCGCTGGCGGCCTTACCGGGCCTACGCGCTCATTTACTTGTGGTCCGGCCTGGCCGGCGAAAGCGACGAAAAGGAGAGCGTGGCATGAAAATGCAACTACGGGCAAACGACGAGTGGTGGCCGCTACAGACGCCCTTTGGCGAGATGGTCCTCGCCGGAGACGAAAACGCGCTGCATTACCTTTTACTGCCGGGGGCACCTTTCCAGTGGGAAAGGGACCGCCAGGGGCGGCCGGGGAGCGTCGCAAAGGCTGAGCACCAGCTGCGGGCCTACTTTTCCGGGGGCCTCCTCCAATTCGACCTACCCCTCGAAGCCGGAGGGACGCCATGGCAGGGGGCCGTGTGGAAGGCTCTGTCCGACATCCCCTACGGGGAGACGCGAAGCTACGGAGATATTGCAAAGGCCGTCGGAAAGCCCAGGGCAGCGCGAGCCGTCGGGAGGGCCAACAATACAAACCCCCTCCCGGTCATCGTTCCCTGCCACCGGGTCGTCGGGGCCGACGGCAGCCTGACCGGCTACGGCGGCGGCCTCGACCTCAAGTCCAGCCTGCTCGCGCACGAGCGCGACGTACTCGCTCGGCGGAGCTAACAGCGACCGGTGCCGGCGGGCTCACACGGCGCCTTCAGGTCCAGCTCGCCAGCCGAGGCCGGTGGAGCAGGTGGGGTGGCCGCCCGCGCCGGCTCTGCCCAGGCCGGCGCTGCCCAGGCCGGCGCTGCCCAGGCCGG
>JAJYMM010000015.1 GCA_021787035.1 Actinomycetes bacterium | reverse complement strand
TCGCCGTGAAGGGTGCGAACGCCTCCCGGACGTAGCTGTGGTTGGCGGCGAGGCCCGAAATAGCGTCCTGGTAGCTCCAGGCGCCGAGGCCGTCACCGTACATCACGGTCTGGCCGCTCCAAAAGCGTTGCTTGGCGGAACTCGACTGCTGGGCGACGTCTTCTGGGTTCATGAGCCCCATGCTGATGATCTGGCGCTCGAACAGGAGCATTTCGAGGTACTGGGGCGTTTCCCACTGGGCGAGCAGCTTGCCGTTGCTTTCCAGCCAGCCTGGCGAGTTGGGTACGCCGAAGGGCTGCTCCAAGTAGACGAGCACCTCACCGAAGGCCCAGCGCTTGCCTTTCGGGTCGTTGACCTCCTTTCCGAGGTCGAGCAGGTCTTGGGCCGACTTCACGTCCACCTTGATGCCGAGCTTGTACATGATGTCGCCCCGGTAGAAGATGGTGCCGGTGAAGTTCAGGTAGCTCGGGTAGACGGGGAGGCCGTAGAGCCTCCCGTTCCAGATGCCGGCCTGCCAGCCCGAGGTCGGGATGGCAGCGAGGTTTGGGTACTTCTTTATGTTGTCGCCGGCCAGGTAAGGTGTCAGGTCCACGAACTTCGCCCCGACCGCCTGGGGGAAGTCGAGCGAGCCCATCATCCACGTGGCGATCTGGATCCAGTCGGGCAGCTTGTTGCCGGCGAACAGCGGCGGGAGCGTGTTGGCGTAAGTGTTGCCATTGGCCGGGTTGATCACCAGGTTGGCGCCAAGGGCCTTGTTGACGGCTTGGTAGTACTGGTTGGTGGCGGGGGGGATGGCGCCCCAGAGAGGCGTTATCGATTGGTAGGTCCCGCCGTTGCCCGGCGTCCCCTTCACGGTATGGACGAGGCTGGTCGGGAACGTGAGGAACCCCTCCGGCGAGCCGTTGATGCTCGGGATGCTGGGCTTCACGAGGTTGTTGGGGACATAGGCCGGCAGCACGTCTGAAAGGCTGGACGAAGCGGCCAGCAGGCGCTTGGCCGCCTGCTCCCCGGCGGCCACCTGGCGCGTCGTGCTGAGAGAGCCGCTTGCGCCAAGGAAGGGCAGTTTGCGTGCCACCGCCGGGGCGGCGGCTGCCGCGGCGGCGAGGCCGAGGAACGAGCGGCGGTCGATGGACCGTCCGGTCGCTGCGTCGTGACGGTCAGGTTGGATTGGTTGTGTCATTGGTCCGGTTACCCTCCTCATCTCTCGCCGGCTCCTGACTTCGCCGGCAGGTGAAACCTGATGAGGTCGGCCTCCGCAAGCGCACGTAGCCTCGAGCGGTGTCCTGCGTCCGCTTCCCCCTTGGTCGTTGCTCGAACCGCTTGTCGAAGCGGTTCGACTTTCAGCGTAAGAGCTTTGGCTGTGGATGTCAAGAGCTATCCGCTCTGGCGGAGGACTTTCTCGAAGCGCTTCGGGAGCGGTGGCTCGGCCCCTGGCCTTGGCTGGCGCTCCGCTAGCTTTGGGTGGCCGTGGCTCCCCCCGACCTCCCACTGGCTTTCAGGGATCCCGCGCTGCCCTTTGCCGATCGGGTCCGAGACCTGCTCGGGCGGCTCACGCTCGAAGAGAAGCTCGCCCTGTTGCACCAGCACACACCCGGTGTCGCCCGCCTCGGCCTGGCGCCGTTCCACACGGGCAAGGAAGCCCTCCACGGGGCGGCCTGGGACGGCACCGCGACCGTGTTCCCCCAGGCCGTGGGGCTGGGCGCGACGTGGGACCGAGAGCTTCTCGCTGAGGTCGGCGAGGCAGTCGGCCGCGAGGTGCGCGCCCAGCACGACGCTCACCCGCTCGTGAGCCTCGTGGTCTGGGCGCCGGTGGTCAACTTGCTTCGAGACCCCCGCTGGGGCCGCAACGAGGAGGGCTACTCCGAGGACCCGCTCCTCACCGCCGAACTGGCGGCCGCCTATTGCCGGGGCCTCGCCGGTGACCACTTGCCCTACTTGCGGGTGGCGCCCATCCTCAAGCACTTCTTTGCCTACAACCAAGAAGACGACCGCACCCGGACCAAAGTGAGCGTGCGCCCGAGGGTCCTGCACGAGTACGAGCTGCCCGCTTTTACCGGCCCGCTGGCCTCGGGCTACGCGGCCGGCGTGATGCCTAGTTACAACCTGGTCAACGGGAGGCCTGCTCACCTGGCGCAGGAGATCAACGCCGTGCTGCGACCGGTGGCGCCCGAGGAGCTGCTGGTCTGCAGTGACGCCTGGGCTCCCTCCAACATCGTGGACGAACAGCGCTATGCGCCCGACCACCCGACCGCTCACGCCTGGGCGCTGCAGGCCGGGGTAGACAGCTTCACGGACAAGGACTCGGTCTCGGCTTTCACGGTGGCTAACGTCCGCGCTGCCCTGGAGCAGGGACTGGTCAAGGAGGGCGACGTGGACAGGGCTGCCGGACGGGTCCTCTTGGCACGTCTGCGGACCGGTGAGCTCGACCCCGACGGAGGACCTTTCGCACACGATGGGGTGGGCCAGCTCTGCTCACCGGCTCACGCCGGCCTGGCGAAGCGTGCTGTCGAGCGTTCCCTGGTGCTCTTGCGAAATGAAGCCGGAGTGCTCCCGCTCGCGTCGCCAAGAGGCGATCGGCTCGCCGTCGTGGGGCCGCTTGCCGACTGCCTTTTCCACGACTGGTACAGCGGGACGATGCCCTACCAGGTGACGCTGGCAGCGGGGCTTCGGGAAGTGGCCGGCGCCCAGGTTGGCGTTGACGAGGCCCTCGACTTGGTCGAGCTGCGCTCGGACGTGGACCGCAGCTGGCTCGGTGAGTTCGCCGTCTGCGACTGGGGCTACGGCGCCCTGACGCTCCAAGACCCCCTGAGCCGGCTGTACCTGTCGGCCAAGGAGGACGGGTCGCTCGTAGCCGACCAATCGGAGCCGAGCGGCTGGGCCTGCCGGGAGATCTTTATGTTGGAGCGGGCCGGCAACTGCACGCTGGTGCTCCGCAACCGGGCCACTGGGCGCTACGTCGCGGGCCTCGCGGACCGGGCAGGGACGCCGGTTGAGCAGGCTGCGCCGGCGCGCCCCGGCCGGCGCGGCGACGAGGATAGGCCGGGGCTCTACCTGGTCGAGCGTGCCGGGGCCGTGCCGCTTCAGTGGACCGTCCTCGAGAGCGGCGTGGCACGGGCGGCAGAACTGGCGAAGGGGGCCAGGGTGGCGATCGTGGCGGTCGGCAACCACCCGCTGATCAACGGACGAGAGACCGAGGACAGGCACGGCATCGAGCTGCCCGAGGCGACCAGGGACCTGGCATTGGCCGTCGCTAGAGCCTGCCCCCGCACCGTAGTGGTCCTGATGAGCAGTTATCCCTACGCCCTTGGCGAGGTGGCGTTGGCAGTGCCGGGTGTACTGTGGACGAGCCACGCCGGCCAGGAGGCAGGCCGAGCGGTCGCTGCGGTGCTCACAGGTAAAGCGGAGCCGGGGGGAAGGCTCGCCCAGACTTGGTACCGGTCAACCTCCGACCTGGCCCCGATCGGCGAGTACGACGTCATAAAGGCCCGCAGGACCTACCAGTACTTCGAAGGCGAGGCCCTCTATCCCTTCGGCCACGGGCTGTCCTATACGAGCTTTTCCTTCACGAACGCGAGCGTGTCGCCCGACGAACTTCAAGATCGCGGCCCGGCGAGCCTTCGTTTCCGTGTGGACGTGACAAATACCGGCGACCGCATCGGGAGCGAGGTCGTGCAGCTCTACGCTCGCCCGCCGGCGGGGCTGCCCGACCGGCCGCGCCTGCGCCTGTGCGGTTTTGCTCGGGTAGCGCTCCAGCCCGGCGAGTCTCGCACAGTCCATATAGACATCCCGGCTTGTCGGCTCGCGTTTTGGGACGTCCGCCGGCACAAGCTGGCCCTCGACCCAGGCGAGCACGAACTGCTTGCTGGCGCGTCGAGCGCGGACATCCACGCGTCGGGGCCAC
>JAJYMM010000195.1 GCA_021787035.1 Actinomycetes bacterium | reverse complement strand
CGATAACGGGGAGGGACCCGAAGACCAAGAGGAGGTGGGTCCTCGTAAAAACCTGGTCGCCTACGGCGCGCGCCGCCGGCAGTGCCCCGGCACCGAACTTCGTCTCATCGTTCTCGATGTAGTAGCCATAGAGGAACATCGCCGCCGTCGCCATTATGTAGGTCATGTAAACGCCGAGGCGGACCGGGTTGAAGCGGGCCTTCACAGCTCCGGTCGCACGCTCGAAGCTACCCCAGATCTCGGGCACCATGTCGAGGGCGACAATAAGGGCACCGACCCCGACAAGGCCGGTGAAGGTGTCGTCCATGGCCAGGCCGTTCACGCCGCCCGGCCCATAGGGGAACCAGGCAGGTATGACGAAGGTCCCGAGGGCCGATACGAAGTAGACGCCCGAGTACAGCGAGATGCCGCCGAGCATTATGCCCACGCCACCCCGGGCCACCTGCTTGCGCAGCCCGGAGAGCCTCGAATAGCCGAACGCCTCGGCCGCCAAGAAGACGATCCCGGCCATGAACGAGGGGAGCATCCCGTGGGAGTGGGAGGTGATGATGTTGCCCATGAGCGTGGAGGTCGTCTCGTGCTGGGCTTGGGCCCAGAACGACCAGCTGACGCCGACGACCGATGCAGCCGCAGCAATGCCGAGGACCACCCAGGTAAGCGTCGAGACGCCGGCGAAGAAGAGTGCCCAGTGTATCTCTGCTTTTTGGGGCTGCATCCTCTGGCCCGACGGGGGCCAGAAAGCCGAGACGGCCAAGTCGCCCACGAAAAGTGCCGTCACCGCGAACAGTTCGATCGTGAGCGGCATGCTGATCCAGTAGCCGAAGGACACGAGCGAGCTCATGTGGTGCTCGGTCCCGTAGCCGAGGATCAAGAACCCGAGGCCTTCCAGGACCGCGATAGGGGCGCTGTGGGCCAGCACATAGCGGACCCATGGGTGCGTCGCGAACACCCGCGTGCACAAGATGAGGAACAAGAGGGCCGACGGGAGCATCAGCGCGTGGTAGAACCAGGTCATCGAGAGGGTCATATCGCCGGCGTTCACGTGGCGTAGCCAAGGGACGGTGAGGAAGGTGGCTACGGCGACGAGCACGACCCAAAGCGACAGGAGCCGGGCCATGAGCGAGGAGTAAAGGTCGCACCTTGCCTCCGACAGGTCCGGGCCGACCGGTCTAGTTAGCTCCACCGTTGTCGTTGTCATATGACGTTCCTTTCTCTTTGCTTACATCTGTCAGGCAGCGAGGCCGATCGCCACGAGCAAAACGACCACCAGGTAAGCGGTCACCAACCGCACCAGCCGAGCAGCGAGACGAGGGTGCCAGGGCAGCATGGCGGAGAGGGCCAGGACGGCCGCCGAGAGCAGGGCGACCGCGGCGGCGGCCCAGGCGGCTCCCTGGCCACCGATCAAGACGGTACCCCCAGTTGCCATTGCGCCCATCGACAAAGCCGAAATGCTTGTGCCGAGAGCGAGCGCCCCGCGTCCCCACACGACCGGGGCCATCGGTACCCCTGCCCTCGTGTAGTCGTCGCGGTAAAGGGTGGCGATCGCCCAGATGTGCACTGGTACCCATGCCGCGACCATCGCCCCGAGGAGCAGCGCCGGGGCCGAGACCGGCGCGCTCACTGCGGCATAACCCGCCCAGAGCGTGAGCGGGCCCACCACGCTGCCCAAGACGATGCTCCATGGCGTGGCGCGCTTGGTGAGAGCGCTGTAGACGACGACGTTGTCGACGAGCGCAAAGCCAAGGAAGAGCAACGGCAGCGGGCCGAGCGCCGCGGCGATGACTAGCCCCGTGCCGGTGAGGAGGGCCCCGAGGCTTACGGCGCTCCGGACCGTTATCTGCCTGCTCGGCAGCGCTCGCCGTCGGGTGCGCGCCATGGCGGCGTCCATGTCACGGTCCAACAGGTTGGTCCAGCACTCAGCGCCGGCGCTGAGGAGGCCTACCGCTACGGCGGCACCAACGAAGCGCCAGAGGGGCGCCGAGCCAGAGCGCGCCGCGGCAAGCATGCTCCCGGTGAGCGCTACGAGCACGAAGGTGAGGTCGATGTGGGGCTTCACGAAGGCCAGGTACGTCCGCAGGGTCGTGCCCGACGGCACGGCTTCCAAGCTGGCCGCCTCGCTCCCAGGCGGTACCTGCAGTGGCGCCACAGGACAATCTTGAGAGGGACGAAAAGCGCCTAGTTAGGGCCGAAGGTCACGCGCAGCGGTGCCGAAGGTCAGGTACGGTACGGAAAGGACAAGCCGTTGCGGTGCGGGCGGCGTCGCCTACGACCGGATCACTGTCGACCCCGACTAGATGGGCGGGGTGCGCTGCATACGTGGCAGAGGATCCCTGTCGCCACCGTCGTCGGCATGGTCGCCGACAAGATGAGCACCGAGGCGATCCTGCGTGCCTTCCCCGACCTCGAGCCCGACGACGTATCCCAGGCGCTCCACTACGCCGCTGAGGCCGTCTTGGAGAGGGAACTGCCGCTCCTTCGCGGGGTATGAGGTTCCTCGTCGACCAGTGCCTCTCAGTCGAGTTCGCCCAGGTCCTCGCTGATGCCGGCCACGACGTCACCCACCTTCGCGACCTCGGCATGCAGCGCGCGATGGCTGGTACTTCGTCGCCCAACGAGGGAGCCATCGCCAGTACCGTTACCCCACCAAGGCCGGGAAGGTCACTGTCGCCGGCAAACCCAGCGACGAGATGGCTCCCGGTACGCTGAGCAGCATCTTCCGTCAAGCTGGCATCGACAAAGAGGAGTGGGCCCGGTGACTATGTGGAGCGTTATCTACGAGCGCACCCCGACCGGGTGGAGCGCGTACGTGCCTGCCCTGCCCGGCCTCGGTGTCGCCGGTGAAACCCGAGCCGAGGTCGAGCAGCTCATCCGCGAGGGCATCTCCTTCCACCTCCAGGGCCTAGCCGAGGAAGGCCTGCCGATCCCTGACCCCAAGAGCGTCGACGTAGCCGCCGTCGCCGTGTAAAGCGCCGCCCGCATCCCGGGCCCGACAAGACCCTCCTTCCCGAGGTCCTGTCCACCATCGCCTGCGTCCCGAGGCCCTACCGCTATTTTTCGTTCCGACATTCGTCAGAGGCCGACTATCACTGAGAACGGAGGAAGCCGCTATGGCCCATGGCCCACACGGTGTACTCCCGATCCACCCTGGCGAGATCCTCCAAGAGGAGTACCTCACCTCCTGGGCCTCACCGAGCACCGTGTCGTCGTCGCCATCGGGGTGCCTCCCCGACAGATAAACGAGATCGTCCATGGCACTCGCCGGATCACCGCGCACACCGCGCTCCGTCTCGCCCGCTACTTCGGCACCAGCGATGAATTGGCCTTAAGTTTAAAGATACCATACAGAACGCTGCGAGTCAATCATACGGAACGAACGCCGGATGGCCTTGGGCGGGACCGCAGGGACAGCTCGTCCACGAGTGCACTTCAGCCGTCAGGGTCATTCGAGGAAAGCCTTTCCCAGCTGGCCGAAAGCCCTTGGGCTCCGACCGCCTCGGTATTGACGCGGGGATGGCCGGCGCGTCGCTCCTTCATACGAACGGCCCCAGGCGCTGCCGAGTGGGACGAGGCCGACAAGGAGACGGCCGCCGGGTCGGTCCGAGCCCCCCCGCCGGTCCTCCTCGTGGTCCGGCTCCCCGAGCGCGCCACGCTCGATGTGTCGGTGCCTGCTATTCTATGGATCTATGGAGCATGATCCGGGGCGCCGTGCCGATCTCTACCAGCAGCTGGCTCGGATCGGCAAGGTGGTCGTGCACCCCAAGCGCATCGAGCTGCTCGACCTTCTCTGCCAGGCCGAGCGCAGCGTGGAGGCGCTCGCCGAGGCGACGGGGCTCAAGCTCACGACCGCGTCCGCGCACCTGCAGGTGATGCGCCAGGCGCGCCTCGTCGAGACCCGCCGAGTTGGGGCCC
>JAJYMM010000073.1 GCA_021787035.1 Actinomycetes bacterium | reverse complement strand
TGCGTGCCGGTCGCCTGTGGCTCATCCCCAGGTCACCTGGAGTTCACCTTCTGTTCACCTTCTGTTCACCTTAGCGACAACGACGCCCGTCCGCGCGGGCTCATGAGGAAGGGAGGGCTGACGGCGGGGGTCTAGACGACCTGGGCTTTGGAAGGTACCTCGTTGGGGCCTTCGTGCCCGGCCCAGATCGAGGGACGAGTCCGGTGGTGCGTCCCGCAACCCGGGGACCACTAGCCGCGCTGACAACGAGCACGAGCAGGGCCAGTGGTGTCGCGAGCGCGCCGGTGCATGCCTTGCGGCGAGGATTGTGTCGTCGTTGGTGTCCCTTGCGAAGGCCAAAGCAGCCGCCATGATGACGAACAGCGACTCCGCCTCAGGCTATCCTCACCTTCTCATGGGAGCGCCACGTCTTTCGCCCGACTGCGCGCGACAGGCGCCGGCATTGTGGACTGAGTAATATCCAGGCCGAGGGAAAGCAGCAGAGAGGACGGGCCAGGTGTTCCGCCGTGCGCTCGGGTGCAAGCGGATGAACCCGTCTATATTGCACCTTGGACGAGCAATTGGACAAGTGCCAGGCGCTTCTGGCCTAAAGAACAACATAGATGAACAACTGTTAAACGGAGGACGAACGTTAGTTGAAAGGGCCGAGGAGGTGAATTGTCCACGATGTGGACGACCCTACTTCTGTAAAGTTATTCTTTGAGTTGAAGGTTGCAAATTAGGGAAAGGGAGACGTTATGAGTTTTCGTTTGAGAGGCTCGGCTAAGGCTCTGGCCGCTCTATTGGCTACGACTGCCGGGCTTTTACCCGCGGCGAGCGCATCGGCCGCCAGCGCGCGGGTGACGATCACATTTTGGTCAGCCATGAGCGGATCTCATGGTGGCGACCTTGTGCACCTGGCGAAGGAGTTCAACTCCTCCCAGAGCCTTTACCAGGTCGATGTCCTCTACAAGGGCAGTTACTCCGACACTCTTTCGTCTACGATCGCCGCGGTGCGCGCGCACAAGCCGCCCGACATCTCCATGATCTTTGACGCCGGGACAGCCACGATGATGTACGCGACCGGTGTCTATGTACCGGTCTACCAGCTCATGTCCAGGTACCACTATAAGTTTGCCACCTCTCAGTTCATTGGTGGGGCAGGCAGCTACTACGAGACAGCGAAAGATCAGCTCGATTCGCTCCCCTTCAACAGCTCGACCCCGGTCCTCTACTACAACAAGGCCCTTTTGGCCAAGGCCGGGATCAAATCTCCTCCGAAGACTTGGACCCAGCTCCAAAACGACGTCAATCCTCTCGCTTCTTCCGGTGCCAAATGCGTCCTGTCGGCTTCAGGTGCTTACATCATGTGGACCGATATGGAGCAGTTCGCCATGTGGAACGCTTTTCCTTACGCCACAGGCAATAATGGCTACAACTCCATAAAGCCTAAGCTCCTGCTCACCTCGAAACCCATGGTCCAGCACTGGGGCTTCCTGGGTAGCCTCGGCAAACGTAACTTGTACCGCTGGAGCGGGACAACCGTCTCGACCGTCTCGGACTTCACCGACGGCAGCTGCGCTTTCTATGAGCAAAGCTCGGCCAACCTCACCGAGATCGAGGCGGGCGCCAAGTTCCCCTTCGGTGTTACCGAGCTCCCCTTCGTGGCAGGGAACTCCAAGGCCCCTCAAAACACGGTGGTCGGGGGCGCGTCGCTCTGGGTCCTGTCGGGGGCGCCCACGAAAACCTATAAGGGTGACGCCGCGTTCCTGAACTTCCTCATGTCGCCCTCCGCTCAAGACTACTGGGCGACCCAGACCGGCTACGTGCCCGTGACCAACGCGGCGTTCAACCGGCTCAACAAGGAGGGTTACTACAAGACCCACCCGCAGGACTTGGTAGCGATCCGAGAGCTTACGAATAAACCGCCTCTGCCCTATACACGGGGCATCCGCATAGGCGACCTGCCTCAGGTCCGCGTCGACGAGGCGGCCGCCATCTCCAACATCCTCTCAGGGAAAGAGAGCGCCGCGAAAGCCCTTGCCACCGCCCAGG
This sequence comes from Actinomycetes bacterium, assembly GCA_021787035.1. Classification (GTDB taxonomy): domain Bacteria; phylum Actinomycetota; class Acidimicrobiia; order Acidimicrobiales; family Palsa-688; genus JAJZYO01. The sequence continues at coordinate 19,648 of JAJYMM010000073.1, read as the reverse complement.
CCCAAGGAGACAGTGTGATCGCCGAGTTCGCAGCGGAGTATGGCGGTTAGAGGGCTCGCCCAACAAAACCAGACGGTCACTTCGCCGAAGGGTACCCGTGCCTCCGGGCGCGGGTACCCACGCCGGCGCGCGCCGGACGGCCCTCCGCCCTCTGGGGCTGGGGGAGCCATCTTTCGCGAAAGGTTCCTCCCCTACGCATTGGTCCTACCTCAACTCGCGATCGTCGCGATCTTTTTCCTTTGGCCAACCATCCGCGCGATCTACGAGTCGTTCGAAGAGACAACCGCGTTCGGCACAGGGGCCCGCTTCAGCGGCATTACAAATTTCCTGAACGCCTTCAAGGTCGCGGACGAACTGGGCGCCATCGAAGTGACCGTTATCTTGGCCTGCCTCACCACGGTACTGGCAATGGGGATCGGCCTCTTCCTCGCCGTCGAGGTGGACCAGGTTGGCAGGGGGCGGCGTGTGTACCGGACATTGTTGATCTGGACCTATGCCGTTCCGAGCGCGATCGCCGGGGCCCTCTGGTTGTTCCTGTTCGAGCCCAACATCGGGGCTGGCGCGAGGTTATTGGTCGACTTGGGGGTCAAGTGGAACTTCGCACTGCACAGCGTGCAGGCGTTCGCCCTCCTCGTCGCGGTCATCGTCTGGCAACAGGCAGCGTACAACTTCTTGTTCTATACGGCGGGGCTGCAGATGATCCCGCGCGATGTCCTCGAGGCGGCCAACATAGACGGCGCCAGTAGGCTCGCCAGGTTCTGGCGTGTCATCTTCCCGCTCTTGTCCCCCCAGACGTTCTACCTTCTAGTCATGAACGTGCTCTATGCCTTCTTCTCCTCCTTTGCGCTCATAGACGTGATCACCCAGGGGGGGCCGGGCAATGCCACCACCACAGTCGTCTACCAGGTGTACCGGGACGCCTTCCAAAACGGTAACACGGGCTTGGGAGGGGCAGAGACGATTTTCATGCTGTTGATTGCCATGGCCCTCACGGCGGTCCAGTTCCGGTTCCTCAACAGGAAGGTGTTCTACCGATGAAAGCAGGGGGACTGACCCAGGCATTGCGCCACGGGGTACTGATCTTCGCCGCCGCTATCTTCGCGGTCCCACTTTACCTCGCGTTCGTGGCGGCAACGCACCCGGCGAACGACCTGCTGACGGGAGTGCCGATCGTTCCCGCCGGCCAGCTGTGGACCAACCTCTGGCATGTGCTGGTCCGTGGCCTTCCCAATTCGGCGCCGGTGACCACGCTCATGGTGAACTCTTTGGTCATGGCCCTTGGAATAACGCTCGGCAAGCTGGTGCTTTCTATCCCAGCGGCCTATGCAGTGGCGTTCTTCCGCTTCCCCGGCCGCATGGTCGCGTTTTGGCTCATATTTATAACGTTGATGCTCCCGATCAACGTTATTTTCTTCCCTACATACCAGGTGACAGCTGAGTTCGGGCTCTTGAACAGCTACGGCGGGTTGATCCTGCCTCTTGTGGCGTCGGCTACGGCGACGTTCCTGTTCAGGCAGTTCTTCATGACCTTCCCGATCCAGTTGGCCGACGCGGCACGCATTGACGGCGCCGGCCCCTTGCGGTTTTTGTGGAGCATCGTCTTGCCGTTGTCGAGGACCAACCTCGCCGCTATCTTCGTGCTGGAGTTCGTGTACGGGTGGAACCAGTACCTGTGGCCGCTCGTTGTCTCGACGAGCCCGCACACCGCCACCGTCGTCATGGGTATCCAAGAGATGATCTCGGCAGCTCAGAGTTTCGCTGTCCCTCAGTGGAACCTGGTGATGGCGGTGGCATTGCTGGCAATGGTGCCCCCGGTGGTGGTCGTTGTCGTCATGCAGCGGTGGTTCGTGAAAGGCCTCATGGCCGGCACGAGCTGAAGGCTCGTGTTGTTTCACCCAATGACGACGAGCGAGCCGAGCCTCATAGCGCTCTGTCGACGTTTTCTCCGGCTGGACCGACGGCACGCAGAAGTGCGTTGCCTCCGGTACCCTCTCGGACGCCGACATCGCCTGGGAGCCAAGTGACGGCAAGGCACGGGGACCATGTCGGCTCGCGTAAGATAGACCTCATCAGCGACAAAGCGGTTGTCGTGCCCAACTTCGACACAGGCGCGTGAGAGCTGTGCTGTTTGGGCTTGGGCTACCTTCGGCGTCCCGCCGAGGACGTGAGGGCGGCTACGCCCAACCCAAGGCTTCGGTTGGCTCGTCTACGAGGAGGAAACGTGACAGACAAATTTCGCCTAGATGGGGCAGTAGCTCTCGTGACTGGTGGGCGCCGGGGCCTGGGCCATGCCTTCGCCCGGGCTCTCGCATCGGCAGGAGCGCGCGTGGCCATCAGCTCTCGGAGCAGTGAGGAGTGCTCCGTTGCGGTCGAAGCCATGCGAGCCGACGGACTGGAGATCTCCTCAGTAACCGGGGACGTCACCTCTTATGCTGATGTGGAAGCGATGGTGAAGGACGTCGAGCGGCTTTACGGGCCCGTGGATGTCCTCGTCAACAATGCGGGCATCGTGGAGCACTTGCCCTCCCTGGACGTGAGCCCCGAATCCTGGCGGTCAGTGCTATCGGTCAATTTGGACGGGCTTTGGTACTGCTGCCAGGTGGTCGGGCGCTCGATGACAGCCCGCAACCATGGCGTAATCATCAATATCGGCTCCATCTCTGGCATGATCGTCAACAGGCCGCAGTGGCAACCGGCCTACAACGCGTCCAAGGCTGCCGTCCACCAGTTGACGCGGTCGCTCGCGGCTGAGTGGGCGGGGCACAATGTCAGGGTCAACGCCCTGGCGCTCGGCTACGTGCACACCGAGATGTCACCCGACCCCACGGACCCCGAAGAAATCCAGCGTTGGGTCACCGACGTCCCGATGCAGAGGATGGCCACCCCCGGTGAGGTTGCCCCTGCAGTCGTCTTCCTTGCCAGCGAGGCATCGAGCTTCATGACTGGGAGCGTGATAGTGCTCGACGGCGGTTACACGCTCTGGTGATGCCCACATAGAGCCAGCGGTCTGTGTTGAAATATGCTGCCTACGGAAGAGCGATCGGAGGGAAGCGCCGAGATGAATGCCGTGGTGATCGAGGGGCCAGGCGAAATCGATGTCGGCGAGGTGCCCGACCCGAGACCAGGGCCCGAGGACGTGGTGATTGCCGTAAACGCCTGCGGTATATGCGGCACTGACCTCCACGTCGTGGACGGCGAGTTTGCCCTGGCCAAGTACCCCCTGGTCCCAGGGCACGAGTTCGCCGGCGAGGTTGTTGACGCGGGCTCGGAGGTGAAGGGGATCGCAGTCGGTACGAGGGTGACGGCCGACCCCAACCAACCCTGTGGTCGCTGCCGACCCTGCCGTGAAGGCCACGCCAACCTCTGCGAAGACTTCCGAGCACTCGGGATCACGGCGTCAGGCGCGTGCGCGGACTATGTGGCCGTCCCGTACTGGTTGGCTCGGACGCTGCCAGAGGACTTCGACATGTCGGTCGGCGCTCTGATCGAGCCGCTCTCGTGCGCCGTGCACGCCTACGACTTGATAAGCACCCGGCTTGGCGACCGCTTCCTCATATACGGCGCTGGGACTATGGGTCTCATGCTCGTCGCCTTGGCGCAGCGTGCCGGCGCGGTGTCCGTAGCGGTCGTCGAGCCACACCTGAAGCGGCGCCAACTAGCCGAGTCTTTTGGTGCTAGCGCCGTCTTCGCTTCGAGCACTGAACTCGGCGACGAGCGCTTCAACACGGTCATTGACGCCTCAGGCGTCGTCCAAGTGATCGAGGACGCGATGGCCCGGGTGCGGCGCGGAGGCACGTACCTGCAGTTCGGGGTGGCTCCCGCCGACGCGACAGCCCGGTACTCCCCCTTCAGGCTATATAACGACGAGACCCACTACGTCGGCTCTATGGCCGTGCTGCATAGCTTCGATAGGGCGCGCGACCTGGCGGTTGAGCTCGACCTCGGCCTCTCAAAGCTCGTGACGGACACCTATCCCATCAGTAATTATGCCAGCGCCCTTGAGCAGGTGCGTGCTGGCATTGGCCTCAAGATCCAAGTTGCTTCGGAGGCGCAAAGTGACGCTAATTGACAAGTTCTCGCTGCAGGGGCGCAACGTAGTCGTTACGGGCGCCGCCAGGGGCATTGGCTTTGAGATCGCCCGGAGCGCCCAGGAAGCCGGTGCGCGAGTGGTAGTCGCGGACGTCGAGGCGAAGGCCGGGCAGGCAGCCGCAGAGGAGATCGGTGCCGGTGCCGTGGCCATCGACGTAACCGACCCGGCTTCGGTCCGTGCTGCCTTGGCCGCCGTGGAACGCGACTACGGCCGTGTCCACGGCTGGGTCAACAATGCGGGCGTAGTGCGCAACGCGCCCGCTGAGGACATGGCCGACGAGGACTGGCGCTCTGTGCTAACCGTCAACCTCGACGGGACGTTCTGGTGCTGCCGGGAGGCGGGCCGTCACATGCTCGCCCAGGGTGGAGGGACGATCGTCAACATCGCTTCCATGTCGGGCCTCGTCTCGAACCACCCTCAGCCCCAGGCGGCCTACAACGCCTCCAAGGCCGGCGTCATAATGCTCACAAAGTCGCTAGCTGGCGAGTGGGCACCGCGAGGGGTACGAGTCAATTCCGTGTCACCTGGCTACACGGCGACCCCGCTCTTGGAGCAGGTCAAGCTCCAAAAGCCGGAATGGGCCGCGATTTGGGACGGCGACACGCCGATGGGGCGCTCGGCGCAGCCAAGTGAGGTCGCTTCGGTGGTCGTGTTCCTGCTCTCTGACGCCAGTAGCTACATGACTGGGAGCAACGTTGTGGTGGACGGGGGCTTCACCGTCTGGTAGCCGGCCTGGCCTAACCGGTTGCGGTTCGTGGCTGCTCATGGCCTCCCGGCTTTCGGCCGGGGTGGAGGTCCCTCACATGCCTCCGACCCGCCCTGAGTCGACTCGCGCACCGCAAGGCGGAACGGGACCTCGAAGTCGACCGGGCGCCCGGCGTCACCGTCGAGCCGCTTGAACAGTTGCTTCACTGCCAATGAGGCGATGGCCTGCTTGTCGGGAGAGATAGTCGTGAGTGCCGGCGTAAGATAGCGGCCTTCCTCGATGTCGTCGAATCCGACCACGGCCACGTCCTCGGGCACGCGTACTCCAGCGCGAAGCAGCGTCCGGAGGGCACCAACTGCGAGGAGGTCGTTGTAACAAAAGACGGCGTCGGGGGGCTTGGCGAGCGCAAGCAACCTTGCCATCGCCTCTGCCCCGTTGTCGCGATGGAACAAGGGCGTGGAGACAACTAGACGTTTGTCGTATGCCAGCCCGGCGGCCTCAAGGGTCTCGCGGTAACCTTGGGTCCGGAGCCGTGCCGTTTCCCCAGTCTCATAGGGCTGGTGCCCGATGGCAGCGATGCGCCGGCGCCCTAAGGCCACGAGGTGCCCAACCGCGCACTTGGCCGCACTCACATTGTCAATCGCCACATGGTCGAATGGCCCGGAGCTGACACGCTCACCGAGCAGCACTACGGGCGCCTTCACCGCGAGACTTGCGATCTCCTTGCTGTTCAGACCGAGAGGGCTGAAGATAAAGCCGTCGAAGAGCCGTCCGCGGTCGTTCGCTGAGAGCAGCGCGCGCTCACGCTCGGGTTCACCGTCGGTCTGCTCGATCACCGCCGTGTAAGAGCGCTTGGCCACCTCGTCTAAGACAAAAGCGCTCAGCTCCGAGAAGTACGGTATGTGAAGAGGCTCGGGCAATACGAGGGCAACCATGCCAGTGCGCCCCCGCCGCAGGTTGCGAGCCGTTAGGTTTGGCAGGTAGCCAAGCGTGTCGATGGACCGCTTCACCCGCTCTCTCGTCGTGGCCGACACAAATGCGTACTCGTTCACGACATTAGAAACCGTCCGTGGGGATACTCCGGCGTGGCGCGCCACGTCGTAGATCGTCACCGCCATCTGAGTGACCTCCTCACAGACCCTCGAGGGCCCCTCGGGCAAGGCTGCCAGTCCTCACCGCAGAAGCATAGCGCGGGGCTTGCATCGATCCTTGCATCGATGTACACTACCGATGGAGGGGTTACCGGCAAGAGAGGGGGTTTGGGGCATGAACGCCTTTTCAGCTCGCGGACGCTCACCGGCGTCCCGATGGGAGCGCCCACGTGAGACGTCCCGCTTAGCGAGCGTCGTGATCATCGCGGGTCTCGCCTTAGCCGGATGGTCGGCCCAGGCAACCCTAAGGGCTAGCCGCTCGAGCACCAAACCCATTGGAGCAGCTACCCTCACCTACACCAACCCCGTGTTCCAGCCAGATCTTCCAGACCCGTCAGTCGTACTGGACAAGGCGACACGCGAATGGTACGCGTTTGGGACGACGGACTACTGGACGCAGCGAACTTCGAGCCTCCACATCTTGCCCATCTTGCGCTCGCGGGACCTAGTGCATTGGACCTTCGTCCGAAACACATTTAGCGCCCCCGGGGAGGCCCCCGCACCCGGCTCGCCGACAGAGCCGGCCTGGGCTGGGAGCGTTTTCCTATGGGCACCAGAAGTCCACTACATCGATGGCCAATATGTCATGTACTACACGGCGAGCAACACTGCGACAGGCGGGAGTGCGATTGGCATCGCGACAGCGTCGTCCCCGGCTGGGCCGTGGAAGGGTTCCGGGGGGCCGGTGGTGGCGCCTCGGATGGATAGCCAGGGTGGGTACCTCTCCACCATCGACCCGGACGAAATCCAGGGCCCAGACGGACAGCGCTACCTCTACTACGGCAGCTTTGCCGGCGGCGTCTGGGCCGTAGCCCTAGAGCCCAATGGGCTAACGACCAAATCGGGCAGCCGGCCTGTGCAGGTCGCCGCCGGAGGGCGTTACGAGGGTACCTCGGTTGTGCACCACGACGGCTATTACTACCTCTTTGCCTCGTCTGGAGCATGTTGCGTGGGCCCCAACAGCGGCTACGAAGAAGTTGTGGGCCGGTCCAAATCGCCGCTCGGCCCCTTCGTTGACCGTCTCGGGATCCCTTTGACCGAAGGTGGCGGCACGGTGGTGCTCGCAGCTAACGGAGACGCTTTCGCGGGGCCGGGAGGAGGGACGGTGTTCCAAGACGGTGCCGGGCGCTACTGGCTTATCTTCCACGTGATCCCCGAGCAGGCGCCATACCTCCCCTCTGGCGCGACCGCGCGACCGGCAGCGCTCGAACCCATCGAGTGGGGCAACCATGGTTGGCCGGCCGTCAACCACGGCCAAGGCGCAGCAACACGCGCCCAGCCATCACCACAAGCACTCGACCGCCTACCGGCCGAACCGGTCGGACACGACCCCCTGCTCGAGGTGCCGGTCCCTGGCCCGCTCTTGCCTTCCTACTCACAGAACTTCGACGAGGCACTTGCGCCGCGGTGGCATTGGGTCCGCGAGGACCCCACGGCGTGGTCGCTCACGTCCCAGCCCGGAACCCTCACAATCGACACCACTCCCGGCGATCTTTACGAGACCGCCAACAACGCGAAAAACCTCCTCCTCGAGCCGGCACCGGCGGGCGACTTCATAGCCGAGACGAAGGTTGCTCTCGACCCGACTGAGAATTACCAACAAGCAGGGTTGCTCCTTTACCAGGGCGACGACCACTACTTCCGCTTGGTCGGCGAATCCAACTCTGGTGTGGACGAGACCGAATGGGCGAAAGAGACCGATGTGACGAGCCCATACCCGGGGTTCAACTGCTCGGGGTACCCGGCTAATACCTGCCCGGTCTACGGGAGTGGGTTCCTGGAGCCCCCGGGCTTCAGCCCGGCGGCCAGAGCCGTGGGAGGAGACGGGACTTGGACCTGGCTCCGAATCGTAAAGTCACAGCACCTAGTGACGGCTTACACCAGCATCGATGGGCGCGCCTGGAGCCCGGGAGCCACCTACAACCTCGACGGCTTCAGACATGCAGCACCGCTGTCCATCGGCCTCATATCCGTTGCGGCCGGTGCCCAGACCGCCATCCCGGCGCATTTCGCCTACGTGCACGTCTACAGCCTTGGCCCGAAGACTGAGGCGGCAGCGGGCACCTCGCGCGGCGCGTCATTTCCACAATAAGCCCCAAACAACGGCCGTAACAGGCCCCAAACCAACAGGGAGGAAACCCATGCACAAGCTCCTTCGGGCGCTCACCACCGGCACGGTTGCTGCCACCGTCGCAGCAACCGGGCTGCAGGGAGGCACTGCGTCCGCGTCCGTCGCCCAGGCCTCCAATAAGCCAATAGCCATCACCTACGCCGGTTTCTCGAGCATGAACGGACTCACGCCCATACTGAACAAGCTCAACAAGCAATATGCGGGTAAATACAGTTTCAAGTCCACCGCCTACCCGTACAACAACTATGCCGCGCTCCTCTCGGCAGCTATCGCGGGTGGCAACACGCCCGACGTGTTCGGCGCATCTTGGACTCCCTCGGTCTACTATGCGCGTGAAGGCCTCGAACTGCCCATCAAGCCATTTTTGAAGGCGGCTGCAATCAATTCTGCCGACTTCCCGTCTGGTATGTACGGCACGCCCACGCTGGTCAACGGAGTGAACTATTCGATACCGCTCGACGCCTTCGGCACTGCCATGTTTTACAACAAGGCCCTCTTCAAAAAGGCTGGCCTCAATCCCGCCGACCCGCCGAAAACGGGCACGCAGTTTGTTGCTGACGCGCTAGCGATGAAAAAGGCCGGCGTCAAGTACCCGGTCATCATCGGCGCGGACAAAACAACGCAGGACTTCTTGTACCCGAGCCTCGTCTACCAGTTTGGTGGCGTAATGGGCGACCCGAAGACCTGTGGCGCGCTGTTCGATTCCAAGGCCGGCATCGCGGCTGCGACGTGGGAGAAGAACCTCACATACAAGTACAAGGTCGCGCCGACAGGTCCCTCGGTCGGTGAAGACCTCGACGAGTTTGGCAAGGGTGCGGTAGGCATGGTCATGCTGCCTGCCATAAACCAGGGCGCACTCTTGAAGGACCTCGGGGCCAACCTCGGCGTCGCGCCGCTACCTAAGGTCGGGACTGCCAACGACGAGGACTTCGTCGGCCAGCAGTACCTCTGGGTGTTCAAGACGACCGTCTCCACAACCCCACAGGGGGCCAAGGGGGTCGCTATCCTCCTGAAGGCCATCTACGGCCAGGAGCTGAAAACGATCGCCACACAAAATGGCATCATCCCGACGTACTCGCCGGTCCTAAGTGCCGTGAAGACGATGCCCTTCTTCGCTCAGCAGGACTACATGGTCCAAAAGGGCAGGATCAACCCGGCCATCCCTAACTGGGGCACCGTGACTGGCGTCCCGCTGTACAACAACCTCGACAACGTCCTGCTCAACAAGACGTCGGTCTCCGCAGGTATCCACGAGGCCATGGTCCAGACAAATGAGCTCACTGCAACCCTCCCAGCCTGCTCTGACTGACACGGGTTCAGGCCAGTACACCGGTCGAGGCGAGGCCTTCCCCGCGAAAGCGGGGAACGGCCCTGCCTCACCGGTCCTCGCCCCCCACCAGGCCGTGGGCAAGAACCGCCGCAAGCGTAGGCTTGTAGACGACTTGAAGGCGTATGCCTTCTTGGCACCTTATCTCAGCGTGTTCATCCTCTTCACGCTGGTCCCGGTAGGCTTTGGCATCTACGTATCGCTCCACAAGTGGAGCACCACGCTAGGCAACCAGGGTTTTGCCGGGCTGTCCAACTACTCCACACTCATCGAGGGCCAGGGCTACTATGGCAGCCAGTTTTACCAGGCCATGTCGAACACGGTCTTGTTCGTCATCATCTCGGTCCCCCTCCTTTGGGCGATCCCAACTGGTCTGGCGTACGCGGTCTTCCGCTCCCCGGCCAAGGGGCTCTGGCGGATCCTGTTCTTCTACCCGTCGGTCTTCTCTGTAACGGCTTTTGGCTCCGCGTGGAGCCTGCTGCTCGCGACCAACGGTGGCTCGGTCAACTCGATCTTGCACACGGACATACACTGGCTCACCGGCGTGCCAATGGCATGGTTGTCGATAGACTTGGCGACGATCTGGGCGACAATGGGCTTCAGCTTCATAATAATGTACGCAGCCGTCACGCAGGTGCCCCGGATCATCCTTGAAGCGGCTGAGATCGATGGAGCGCGCCCCTTTGCGCGCTTTCGCTACGTCATCCTCCCGCTACTACGCCGGGCCTCTATCGTGGTCATAATCATCGAAACGATCGCCTCTTTCAACCTTTTCGCCCAGGACCAGATCATGACAGGCGGTGGGCCGGGATATGACACCACAACCATATCAATGAACATCTACAACCAAGCGTTCAGTAGTTTTAACATCGGTGGTGCGACCGCAGCAGCCTTCTTGCTCGCGATCGTCCTCGCCGTTATCGCGTTCATCCAGTTGCGTGTCAGCCGGAGGCGTGCATAGATGGCCTCAGTCACAACGTCCATTTCGGGCCAGCCGGGCAAGCCCAAGCTGCCTCGGCGGCGGCTCATGACCCGTCGCAGTTTGTCCCGGCTACCGACACTCGCGATCCTCACGGTCGTCGGGCTTATAATGTTGTTCCCGACAGTCTGGGTCCTGTCTACCGCTTTCAACAACAATGGCGGGATAGCGACCGGCAACATCCTGCCGACAAAACCGTCCCTTTATAACTTCCGAGAGATCCTAAATGTAGTGTCGTCTGGGGAGCCCGTCTTGCGATGGCTCCTCAACTCGATTGGCGTCTCGATCGTCGCCGCCATCGGCGTCGCGCTCATAGACTCGCTGGCCGCGTTCGCTCTGGCCCGGCTCCAGTTCCGCGGGTCCAAGGTCGTGTTCTACGTCGTGGTGAGCTCTCTGATGGTGCCCTTCATCGCCGTCTTGCTCCCCCAGTACCTCTGGTTCCACTGGCTAGGGCTGCTCAATAGCTATGGGGCGCTGATCCTGCCCTACACGGCCAACGCGTTCGGAGTGTTCCTCTTGTACCAGTTTTTTCTCGGCATCCCACGGGAGCTACAAGAAGCGACTACGGTCGATGGCGCGGGGCCCTTCGTCATGTGGTACCGGCTCTTCGTACCCCTCAGCATCGGCATCACAGCGACGCTGGGGCTGCTCACGTTCATGAACGTCTACAACGACTATTTTTGGCCGCTTATCGCCACGTCGACACCCAACATGCGCACCGTCACGGTCGGCCTCGAGATCGTTGCCATCGGCCAGTACCAGACCAATTTCGGCGCCCTGATGGCGCTCACAGTGATCTCTGTGATCCCGATGCTCGTCGTGTTCGTCTTTGCCCAGCGCAGGCTCGTGGAGGGCATTGCCATGAGCGGGCTCGCAGGCGTGTAAAGGGGATCCTCGCTATTAGGTATCGTGTTCGAGCACTCGAGCGAGAAAGGTAGGACCGAAATTGACCGCGACAGCAGACCGACACGACCTGAGTGTCCCACGGCCAGAGCACCCGCGCCCTCAATTCGTACGCGACGAGTGGCTATGTCTCAACGGCTGGTGGGGCTTCGAGGTTGACGCCGGAGACAGCGGCCTTGAGCGGGGCCTGACCGAGCGCGAGCTCACGGGACGGATACTGGTGCCGTTCTGCCCAGAGGCGCCCCGTTCGGGTTTCGAGGAGAGCGACCGCATGGCCGCCGTCTGGTACCGCCGTACTTTTACCGTGCCGTCAGGCTGGTCGGGCCCGCGCGTCCTCCTGCACCTCCAAGCTGTAGACCACGAGGCGACGGTCTGGGTCAACGGCAAAGAGGTCGGGCGCCACCGAGGGGGCTTCACGCCGATCACCTGTGACATCACCGAAGTGGCCCCCCCGGGCGCGACAGCAGTCGTCGTAGTGCGTGCCCGTGACCCTTGGTGGGAGCCCCAGGCCCGGGGCAAACAAGCAGCGGCCGTCCACCCCACCGGCGCCCTCTATGGCAGGACAACGGGGATCTGGCAGACCGTTTGGCTCGAGGCGACGGGCGACCCCGCGCTCGAGCGACCACGCGTGACGCCAGACCTGCAAGCAGGGATGTTCCGGCTAGAGCAGCGCATCTCGCGCCCTCGCCAGGGGCTCGCCGTACGGGCGACGCTGCTCGACGGAAGCGGCGAGGTCTGGTCGGCGCAACGGTCCCTCGATGGCGAACTTGTAACGACTTTGGACCTTGCGATCCCAGCCGATCGACGCCGGCCGTGGTGCCCGGAAGACCCTCACCTTTACGGCCTTGAGCTCGAGCTCCTAGACGGTTCGGGCGGCACCCTGGACCGCGCGTCGAGCTACGCGGGCCTTCGAAGTACCGGGATTTCGGAGCGCCGCCTGCTCCTAAACGGAGAACCGCTCTTCCAGCGGCTCGTCCTGGACCAGGGGTTCTACCCCGACGGCGTCCTCACGGCCCCGAGCGACGAGGCGCTCGTGCACGACATCGAGCTCTCTCAAGCCGCCGGTTTCAACGGTGCCCGCCTCCACCAGAAGGTTTTCGAAGAGCGGTTCTTGTACCACGCCGACCGTCTCGGCTACCTGGTGTGGGGGGAGTTCCCCGACTGGGGCTGCGGAGGCTTCGGGCCCGACGAGGACAACCAGCGGCCAGGGCCCTCCTTCATCACACAGTGGCTCGAGGCGCTGGAGCGCGACTACTCACACCCGAGCATCATCGGGTGGTGCCCGCTCAACGAGACACGCCAACCGCTCACGGATCGCACGCGCCTGCTTGACGACGTGACGCTCGGCATGTTCCTCGCTACGAAAGCCGCTGACAGGACACGGCCCGTGCTCGACGCGTCGGGCTACTCGCACCGAGTGCGCGCCGCGGACGTCTACGACAGCCACGACTACGAGCAGGATCCCGTCGTGTTCGCCGCTCACCACGCAGGCCTCGAAGGCGGCTCCGCGTATGTCAACCGCTGGCTGGACCGCGACATCTCGATCCCATGGGGTGGGCAGCCGTACCTCGTGAGCGAGTTCGGTGGCACGTGGTGGGCAGCAGACGGCGGTGACGGCTCGGCGTCGTGGGGCTACGGCGAACGCCCGAAGTCGGTCGAGGAGTTTTATGAGCGCTTCCGCGAGCTTTGCCGTGCCCTGCTCGACAACCCTGGGGTAGCTGGTTATTGCTACACCCAGCTGACCGACGTTTACCAGGAAAAGAACGGCATCGTGGACTTCGAGCGAAGGCCCAAGCTCGACCTCGAGCGCCTCGCCGGCGTGCAAAGAGGGCCGGCCGCCATCGAAGTCAAAGCGCAGGGCGACGGCAAAGCCCGCTCTTCACGATCGCTTGGTTCAAGCTGAGCCTTTCAGCGAAGCACTGTGACGGGAGGCTCGCGGTAGCCTGGCAGTACCTTGACCACCGCAGACACGCCTCTCCGGGCCCGCCGTTTCGCCTATGGGCCTCTTGACATCGACGAAGCAGTGGGGGTCCTGACGTGCAATTACGACCTCGACGGCCGTCGCTTCAGCGAGGTCGTGGACGTAGGGGCCGGCCACGAGTGGGGCCCGGCAGCACGGGAAGCGGCACGGCTGGTCCACCTCTTGGCCGGCGTCTCCTACTACAAGGCGGGCGCCCCTCCCGAAGTCGACCTTGGCCAGATGGTGGTGCGGCCCGGAGAGCGCGAGTTCCTTCGCGGCTTCTATGTCAACGGGCTCGGCGAGTTTGCCGTTCGGAATAGGCTCCCCCTCGACGACCTGAAGGTGGTTGGCGGCAACGAGGAGGAGGGCCCCGTCGTAACGAGCACGGGGCTCGAGCGGCCGTTAGTCCCCTTTGGGGGTGGAATCGACTCGATCGTGACCGTTGAGACCGTCCGGCAGGCGTACCCGGACACCGCTCTGTTCGTCGCCAGCGCTCGCGGCGTGCCCCGCTTTTCGGCCATAGAGCGGGCCGCTACCGCGACCGGCCTCCCGGTGGTCCGTGCCGAGCGCCAGGTGGACAAAGCACTCTTGTCGTCGCCCGGTCCCGTCTTCAATGGTCACGTGCCCGTGACGGGGATCTTGTCTGCCATAGCCGTCTTGTGCGCGGTGCTGAACGCCAGAGGGCAGGTAGTCATGTCGAACGAGTGGTCAGCTAGCCGCGGCAACCTCTCGACACCAGAGCGGGTGGTAAACCACCAATGGTCCAAAAGCGACGAGTTCGAGAACGAGTTCCGCTTAGTGCTGAAGGGTGCTTTGGGGCCGGCGGTCGAGTACTTCTCGCTTCTGCGGCCATTCAGCGAGCTCTGGGTCGCAGAGCGCTTTGCGAAACTCGAGCGCTACCACGGCGTCGTGCACAGCTGCAACCGCGCTTTCCACATGGACCCGCGAAAACGGCTCGAGCATTGGTGTGGCCGTTGCGACAAGTGTTGCTTCATCGACCTAATCCTTTCCCCGTTCATGGAAAAGGCCAGGCTCGAGCGGATCTTCGGCGGCACAGAACCCCTTGACGACCCGACCCTGCTCCCTCGCTTCCGGGCCCTGCTAGGCCTCGGGGACGCCCGCAAACCCTTCGAGTGCGTCGGCGATGCAGAAGAGTGCAGCTCAGCAGCCGCGCTTGCCGCTTACCGTGCTGACCGCACGGGCAACCAAGTGCTGGCCCGCCTCTTGGGCGAGCTCGGGGGCCCCATCTCGGCGAGCAGTGCTCGCGAGGCCGCCGGCCAACTCCTCCGCCCGCTCGGTGACCACAGCATCCCAAGTGCGCTCTACTCCACTGCGCTTCGCTGACCTAGCGGGCAGGCGTGTCGGCGTCTGGGGCGTAGGGACCGAAGGCAGCGCTACCATGCGCAAGCTCGACAGCCTCGGCATCGCGCCGGCGGCGGTGGTGGACGACTCGTCCCCACGTCCTGAAGTGCTAAAAAGCGCAACCGGCGGTCTCGAGGCACTCGCGGCTTGTGAGGTGGTCGTCAAATCCCCTGGAATCTCGCGCTACTCGGACGAAGTTCGCGACCTCGAGGCAGCCGGCGTGGCAGTAGTTGGCGGGTTGGGGCTTTGGCTCGAGGAGGTCGGCTCCGAGCGCGTCGTAGGGGTGACAGGGACCAAGGGCAAGTCCACGACAGTCTCGGTAGCGGGCCACCTGGCCAGACGCCTCGGCATGCGCTGCTTCATTGGTGGCAACCTCGGGCAGGTACCCTGGGACCCGGCACCCGGAGCGGGGACCTCCTCTGGGGGTTCTTTTGACCTTTGGGTGATCGAGGTGTCGAGTTACCAGGCGACCGACCTCTGGTCATCGCCGGCAGTCGTGGCCGTGACTTCGCTCCATCCAGACCACCTCGACTGGCACCGCTCGGTCGAGAACTACTACAGGGACAAGCTTTCCCTTTGTGGCCGGCCTGGCGCCCGTTTGACCGTGGCCAATGGCGCCGACGAGCGGCTCCAGCAGATGAGCAGGCTGCTCCGGCCAGGCCCGAGGTGGGTGCCGCCTGCGATAGATGGTGGGACCAGCACGGTGACCAGCACCGGGACCAGCACGGTGACCAGCACCGGGACCAGCACCGGGACCAGCACGGTGACCAGCCCTGGGGCCAACAGCGATTGGACGGCAGCGCTCGGCCTCCGAGGGGCCCACAACGTCTCCAACGCCTTGATAGCTGCGGCCTGCCTCGAAGAAATGGGCGTCGCCGGCGCCTCCGACCCCAAAGCTCTGGGCGCGGCCGCCCAGGGCTTCCACCCCCTGCCCCACAGGCTGGAAACGGTTGCGCTGTTCAGAGGGGTCGAGTACGTCGACGATTCGCTTTCCACCAACGTTCTCCCGACAATCGCGGCGGTAGATGTTTTCGCCGGCCGACCCCTAGCACTTCTCGCGGGCGGCTACGACCGTGGCATCGACTACAGCCCGCTCGGGGAACACCTGGCCCGGCGCGCCGCACCCACGCTCGTCCTCACCCTGCCCCAAGACGGGGAGCGCGTCCGCCAAGCCGTCGTAGAGAAGGGCTGCGAGGCCATCGCCTGCGCTGGCATAGGTGAGGCAGTCGAAAAGGCTGCCGGCTGGGCACCCGCCGGCGGCGTGGTCCTCCTCTCCCCGGCAGCCGCTAGCTACGGCCTCTACTCGAACTACAAAGAGCGAGGCGACGCCTTCAAGGAAGCAGTCGAGGCTCTAGGGGACGACCCTGCACATAAATGACCTGAATCTAATCCTAAGACACCCCTGTATTTGGGGCCGAAGGCAGCCGCCATGTGCTGGTCCCCTGGCCCCGAGCACGGGTCGGAGAAAAGGCGGCGATGGCTCGCCCACGAGCGCCAGTTCGTGGATGAACGCCGACCGTCACAGAACTTGTGGATGTGTTGGCACGAGGGCTAGATCCATAAGCTCCACGTACAAAAGTCGGCCACCGTTCTGGTGGATGTGGATCCCGGTAGGTCGCTTCTAACAGGACGGTGAATGGGAGGCCTCCCAGCGTGCCGGCCGATCGCCCACCTGGTCGCCACCCTGCTTCACATTTCCCGCGTAACGGCAGGACTGTCGATGCCGGCGGCACTCGGGAAGCTCGCGTCTTGCTGAAGAAGGGCCGTGAAGCATCAAATCCCGAGGTACCTATTGCGGTGAGTTGCGACGTGACATACTCTTTCATACTATCTCATGGTATAACTTGTTCGAGGAGCAGTTCGGCACGGCTGCTTGCGATCAACTCGCAGCCGCGGAACTGAGTAGGCACCGCCTGTTGAGGGCCGTAGCCCGCGGCCGTCTCGAGCGTCAAGGGCACTGGCTCGTGATTGACAGACAGTGGTCGGCCGAGGGGGACCCGACCGCAAAATGGAAGCACGAACTGTTTGCGGCGCTTTGCAGCTGCCCGCCCAAGCAGCGGAGTAGCGCAGCGATCTTTCGCCGCTCGGCCGCCGCTTTGTGGGCACTCGATGGTGCCATACCCACCAGCGGGTTTCCTCCAATCGAGCTGGGCGTTACCCGTGGCGAAGCGTTGTCGCGAGGACCCAACAGGCTGCTACGCGTGCGCCCCTTCGAAGCGGGAGAGGTCGTTGAGCTGGAAGGGCTGCCGGTCACCTCTGTGAAACGCACGCTGATTGACCTCGGCCAGGTTGCGGACGCAGCCCTCATGGAACGGGCACTCGAGTCAGCTCTCCGGAGGAGGCTCGCGACGGTGCAAGAGCTCGAGGTCGCCTTAAGGGAGGCGCCGGCACTGAGAGGCACCCGCGCCCTCCGTTCCCTATTGGCCGAGAGGTCACCAAGCCAAGTACCCACCGCAAGCGACGCCGAGACCCTATTCGTGCAACTCGCACGGAGAGCCGGATTGCCGCCGGCGCGCCGCCAGTTCCTCATCCGCACCCCAGAAGGCAACTTTAGCCTGGATCACGCATGGCCCGAGGTCAGGGTCGCAGTCGAGGTAGACGGCGCGGCAACACACGCCTCGCCTGCCGCCCTAACTCGCGACCTCCGCCGCCAAAACATGATCTTGCTTGCGCTATCGCTCGCGGGGTGGGTATTACTGCGGTTCACCTGGATCGACCTCGTCTGCGAACCGCATGCGAGCCGATCTTTACGCAAGTTGCACGAAGCCTGGGCTCTCGGCCTGAGCCGGCACTGACAAACGCCGACCCTCGGGCTAGACGCAGCGTGCTGTTCCCTAGGGCCAGTAGGAGCCTGGGCCGCGGGCTACTCCGTCACAGATCTTGTGCATCTGATTCGCACGAGAGCGCATCCACAAGATCTATGAGCGAAAGCGCGCCACCGTCCTGGTGAATGTAGCCGTCGAACATCTACTTCCATCAGAACGGCGGACGAGCGCGCACCAGCAACGAAGCGAATGGGCCCGAAATTCACTCCCCCGTACCCGCCGGTGCGCCAGACTGGTCCACGGGATCCATGGCACGCATGAGCGGGTAGGTCGCGCTCCTATGACGAGAGGGGAGGCGCGAGT
The DNA here is from genome assembly GCA_021787035.1 of Actinomycetes bacterium. Taxonomy (GTDB): domain Bacteria; phylum Actinomycetota; class Acidimicrobiia; order Acidimicrobiales; family Palsa-688; genus JAJZYO01. The sequence continues at coordinate 1,911 of JAJYMM010000073.1, read as the reverse complement.
TGGACGAGTTCGAAGGTGAGGTCGCGTCGACGAAAGAGACGGTCGCATACTGTGCCGACCTGGCGCGGCCCTACGCGAAGAAGCTCCTGGCCGGCGCCACCTTTCTGGTCCTATCCGTCGTCGTCTCGGATGTGCTGAGCCCGCTCGTCTTCGCATCGGTGCTCGACCGGATCGCCACGCTGCCACAGCACGCGGCCTTGTGGGCGCGCTTTGGGAACCTGATCGTCGCCTATGCCGTCTTGCTGGTCATCGGCCAGGCCCTGCAACGTATGTCGGGCTGGCTCGAGTGGGAAGGCGCGATACGGACCTTCGCGCACGCCATCCACAGGAGCTTCGAACGGCTCCTTTCCCTCGGGTACCGCTGGCACATCGACCATCCCTCGGGAGAGGTGGCGTCGGCGCTCTCCGCCTTCGCCTGGGCACTGGTTGACGGCATAGACGCTCTCCAGTGGGACGTCCTGCGCATCATTGTCGTCGTCCTGTCAGCGATCGGCGTGCTGGCTGTCGTGGCTTGGCCGGTGGCACTCGTTCTCGTGGCGCTCTCCGCCGTCTTTGCAACCGTCATCACGAAGCGTTCGGGCGCGGTAACCGAGGCGTCCAAGCGCTTCGCCCGCGCCCACTCACGGGCAGAAGGCACGGCATCGGACGTCATCAGGAACATAACCGCCGTGCTCGCCGGCGCCGGCCAGCGGGAGGAGTCCGCAAGGGTCGCCGACCTGCTCGAAGCATCGGTGCTAGCAGACCTGCAGGGCCGCCGCGTGTTCACAGTGACACGGATCTGGATGGCCGGCACCGTTAGCTTGATGACCTGGGCCGCTCTTTTGGTGGGCGTGGTGCTTGCGGTGAAGGGCAACATAAGGGCTGGCGTTGTGTACCTGGTGCTGTTCTACGCATCACAGGTGTCGGTGCAGCTCGTCCAGAGCTTTATGGCGGTCCGCAACCTCTCGCGAGGCCTCGGCAGAGCCGCCAAGCTGGTCGCGCTGGCGACTACCACACCGAAGGTCGTGGACCTACCCAATGCCCAAGACCTGGTCGTGGCAGAAGGAGCGGTGCGCTTCGATTCAGTCTATTTTTCCTACATCCCCGAGCGCCCGTTGCTCGAAAATTTCAACCTGGACGTGTCGCCCGGTGAGCACATCGGGGTGGTCGGGCAGTCAGGTGGCGGGAAGTCAACGATCACCCGCCTGGTGCTCAGGTTCATGGACGTGGACGGCGGGCGCATAATGATCGATGGGCAAGACATATCACACTGCACGCAAGCAAGCCTGCGCCGCTCGATCTCTTACGTGCCCCAGGATCCCCAGATGCTCCACCGCAGCATTACAGACAATGTCTGGTACGGCCAGGAGAGCCCGGTGGACATGGACCGAATCAGGCAAGTGGCTATGGCCGCACACGTGGACGAGTTTGTCAGCCAGCTGCCGGAGGGCTACAACACCCTCGTCGGAGAACGTGGCCTCAAGCTCTCTGGCGGCCAACGCCAGCGTGTCGCCATAGCCCAGGCAATGTTGAGGGCGGCGCCACTGCTGGTGCTCGATGAGGCGACCAGTTCACTCGATTCTGAGTCAGAACGTTACGTGCAAGATGCCCTCTGGCGCCTGATGGCTGCGTCGACCGCGCTCGTCGTGGCACACCGCCTCTCGACGATTGCCCATCTAGACCGCATCGTCGTGATCGAGGATGGTCGTATCGTCGAGCAAGGAACCCATCGGGAACTGCTCCTCTCCGGTGCCGCTGGCACCTACAGGCACCTATGGGAACACCAGTCGGGCGGGTTCCTCTCGCCCTGAACCTGGACCAAACCGGGTCAAATCCGGCCGAGGCGGTACGAGGCCGAGGCCGGTGGGACGCTGCCTGAAGCCACAACCGGCACCTTCGCTGTCCCTCCGGGGAAAGAGACGAGCACGGTGC
>JAJYMM010000144.1 GCA_021787035.1 Actinomycetes bacterium | reverse complement strand
TCCGATCTGGAGCGCGCTGGCCAGGAAGGTACCTGGCTGCACCGGAAGTGAGCACATAAAAAGAAACGGTCAACATTTCCCAGGCGAAAAGGAAGACGAAGGCGTCGGCCGCAACGAGCACAACAGCCACCGACCCGAGGAGCAGGCAGTACCCAGGAGCGGTCGTACGCTGGTACTCCGACCGCATCACCCAGCCAACGAAGCTGGCCGATACCGCCGCCGCGAGGCAGAAAAGCACGGTCAGGAAAAACCCAGACATCCGGTCCAGTGCAAGGGAGGAGGCGTGCAGCCCAACCAAGTGCAACGAGCTGAAGCCTTCCCCGCCACCGCTCGCACGGGCCCCGAGGGCCGCGAGGCAGGCGCTCGCGCCTAGCGCCGCGAGATAGGGTACGGGGCGCGCCAGACGGCGTGCGGCGCCGGCCACGAGATCCCACACGATCCCAAAGGCCAAGAGGGCGAGCGCCGCCGCAAAGAGCGCCCCGTTCACGATGCCATCCCCTCCCGCTCCTCGGCCTGGTCCCGGGACGGTCCCGAAACAGCTCCGCCGGGCGCCTCACCCACCAACCCGACCGCGAGCAAGATGCCATGGAGGATGCCAAAGGGGCTCGGAGGCGACCCGGGGACAAAAACGTCAACCGGTACGGTACCCGCTACCCCTTGCCCGGAGGCGTAGGTCCCGCCAACCAAGCCGCCGCTCACCGCGTCTGTGCCGACGGCTATCACCACCTTGGGGCTGGGCATCGCTTCGTAGGTGAGGCGAAGCGACGCCTGCATCCCGGCGGTGCCGGCACCGGTCACCAAGAGCACATCGGCGTGACGGGGGCTCGCGCTGAAAAAGACCCCGAGCCTGTGTATATCGTAAATCGGGCCCGTGAGCGCCGCTATCTCCCATTCCTCGGAGCCATCGGAGCCCGCGTCCACATGGCGCAGGTGCACCGAGCGCCGGAGCCCTTTCACCCGCTCGCGCAGTTGCTCACGCGCCTCGGTAATCGTTTTGTCATCTCCCTCGCCGGCAGGCACGACAAGGGCCCGACGGCGGAGGGCCGCTGTCTCGAAGCCAGGCTCGAAATGGAACGACCGTGGGGCGATGTCGCAACAGCGGCCACAGAGGATACAGCTCCCCCGGTCGAGACGGGCGCCGGCGGCCTCGAGGGCTATTGCCCCAGTGGGGCAAGCCGCCGCTGCCGCTTCTACCTCGTCACCGGTCGCGCCGCTTGCGCAAACGACGTGCCCTTCGAACGAAGCCCCGTAGCCGTCGGAGCGGCGCGGGTAGCGCGTCGTCACTATGCCCTCACGGAGACCTCTTGTCACCCAGGGCATCAGCCCGCCACTCCTGCCATCGAGAGACCGAAACTCGCTTCGATGAAGGCGAAGTCGGTCAAAATGTCCTTCGGGAAGGCGGCCATGAAGAGCGCCAGGTTATGGAACGAGGCCGACCGGGGCTTGACCCGCACGAGGCGGCCATCTTTGGCGCTCACTAGGTAAAGCAGCTCTCCTTGGGGCGCCTCCGCCCACCCAAGTGCCTCCCCGGTGACCGGCCCGATCTCAACTGACCAGCCAACCACCGGCGAAGGACCGAGCGCTTCCAGCCCGTCGAGGGCTTGGCGGCAAAGGTGGAACGCGTCGGGGATCTCATCCGCCCTCACGTACTGGCGGGCGAGCGCGTCGCCAGTCACGCGGTCTTCGACCTCGAGGCGACCCAGGCTCTCATACGCGCCGTAGGGCCGAGAGCTACGGACGTCCTCGACCTGGCCCGACCCCCTTCCCACCGGCCCGACGGCAGCCCGCGCACGCGCAAGTTCGGCCGGCAGCACCCCGGTCCCACGCAACCTGTCGACGAAAGACGGCGTTGCGGTGAGCAGATTGAGATCCTCCCTGATCCTCTCTTCGAGCCGATCGAGCGAGCTCATCACCGCGTGAACGGGCAGGCCCGCCGCGTTGGGAGCGCCGGAGACGCCTCCGGGCACCACGACGCCGCGCCCGAAACGGCTGCCAGAGAGGTCGGCCCGGAGGCGCTGGAGACGTTCCTTGTGGTTGGCGAAGCGCGCTGCCGCCACGGCCTGGCCGGCGCCCTCCGCGTGGCGCAGTACCGAGTCCAGATGGTTCGCAACCCTCTCGAGCTCGGCGTGAAGCACCCTGACGAGGCCGGCGGCGGGCGGGACCTCCGCCCCGGCGATCGACTCGAGCGCCGAGCAATAGGCGATGGCGTGTGCGACCGACGCCACGCCCTCGTAGCGCTCGGCCAAAAGAGCTCCATCCGCGAGAGAGAGCCCACAAAAGCGGGACTCCATCCCCCGGTGCTTGTAAAATACCCGTGCCCGAAGGTGCGGGATCCTTTCGCCAGGCGTCTCCACCAGGTACTCGACGGACTCGAACACGCTCGAGCGGACGGGACCGTAAGAAAGCGTGAATACCCCCTCGCCTTGGACGTGTGCGGGGAGCGGCGAGGTGTCGATCTCGGCTGGAGGTAATTGCGCACCCGAGCCAGGTCTTGGCGGCACCGCACCAGGCAGCAACGGCAGCACCAGCGGGTCGGTCCGGGGGTGGCCAAAGGGCTCGAGACCAAAGAGGTCTTTTATCTCGCGCTCGTACCAAGCGGCGGCGGGGACCGTTGGCGTGAGCGCTGGGAAACCTTCGGCGCCCTCGGGCACCAACGTGGCCTCGGCCATGAAGGGCCCGGCGTGGCTCAAGACCGCCACGAGGCGCGTGCCTTCGGCCACCGGGGAGGCGAAGAGGCCACAAAATCTGGCGCCTTCACCGGACTTCTTGGCGACGGTACGGACGAAAGCCCGAGGGTCGTGCCAGTCCAACATGTCTGCGAGCCTCACTGGACACCCCTCGTCGAGGTCCCCCCAGGCAAGAGCTGGCTGGCGGCGTGGCGAAGAAGAGCGGTGAGGTCCCCGGGCAGGTGCACCCCGAGGAGCACGAGAGCGGCCAGACCGGCGACCATAGCGACCACGATCCACGGGCTCACCTCGCCGCGAGCTAGCGTGCCATCCTTTCCCGCAGCGGCACCTCTTGTCGCGGCCTCACTCGCAGGCGCTCCGGTCAGCATCGTCTGGGTAGTGAACCACGAGAGGCCGAAAAAGGCCACCGTCACCAGCACGACGAGCACTGCCGACAGCGCGTCCTCTCCACTCGAAAGCCCTCCCTCGACCACCAAGAACTCGCTCCTGAAGATCCCGAAAGGCGGGAGTGCGGAAAGGGCGAGCACGGCGGCGACGAGCATCGTGGCGCTCCACGGGAGCACGGACGCTCCGCCCTGCACCTTGTCCATGTCCTTGGTGCCAAACTTGCGCACCACCGAACCGGCCCCAAAAAATGCCGTGCCCTTGGCAGCGCCGTGCGCGAGCACGTGGAGCAGCACGCCAAAGAGGGCGATCGGGGCGCCAAAACTCGTGCCTATCGCAATGATGCCCATGTGCTCGACGCTCGAATAGGCAAAGAGGCGCTTCATGTCGCGCTGAGAGAGCAGGTACAAGGCGGCAAGCAAGAGCGAGGCCACCCCGAAACCGGCCATGAGGGCTCGGGGGAACCCAGGCCCGACGGCCCTTACCGTTACCTGGAAATAACGCAAGATGGCGTAGAAGCAGACGGCCAGCAACGCTCCCGAGAGCAGTGCCGACACAGGCGAGGGGGCCTCGGAGTGGGCGTCTGGCAACCACGTGTGCATGGGGACCAAGCCCATCTTGGTGCCAAACCCGAGCACCGCCAAGACGAACGCGAGGCGTACCGCACCAGGCGAGAAGTGGCTCGCGCCAGACAGGAGGTTGGTGTAGGAAAGGTTGTAGGAACCGGCGAAAAAGCTCGAGCCTGCGTAGTACATGACGATCGTGGCGAACAGGGCGAGCGACAACCCGAGCGAAGCGATGAGCACGTACTTCCACGACGCTTCGATCGCCTCGTCGGTCCCGTCTATGGCCACGAGCAAGGCGGAGACAACGGTCGTGACCTCGACCGCCACCCAGAGGGAGGCGAGGCCGTTCATCAGCGGGGCTGCCACCATAGCAGCACAAAAGAGGTTGAACCCGGCCCAGAACCGTCTCGAATAACGCTCCCCCGCGGCGCCCTTTGGCCGCTCAAGGTAACCGGAGGCGAAGACGGCCGTGGCCGCGTAGAGGAACGTGGTTGCGAGCAAGAAGACCTCGGACAACGCGTCGAGGCGCAAGAAGCTCCCGAGGGCGTGCTCGGTGCCGGCGCTCGCCGTCGAGACGAGAGCGACGCAAAGGCCGAAACTGGCAATCCCTGCCACGGCCGAGACAGGTGGGCCAACCTTCACAGGGACCACGTACGAAAGGACCACGGCCACGAGGGGCACGACGAAAAGCGCCACGATGACTGCGTGCACGGTCAGCCTCGCAACCTGTCCAGCGCCTCGGTGGAAAGCGTGCCCGCCCTGGCGTGATGGGCCCGCATGATGAGCGCAAAAACCACGACCGCCACGAGCAGGTCGAAGAGGAACGACACTTCGACCACGACGGGGAGGCCTGCGGCTATCGCCATGCTCACGATCGAGACACCGTTCTCCAGGGAGAAAAACCCGACCGCCTGGGAGACAACGTCCGAGCGGAGGATCACGAGCACGAAGGCGACGAGCACGATGGCGAGGGAGACCGAAAGCGTAGCCGTGGGTAGGACCTTCGAGCGGAAGTCAAGCGAGCGCAAGACAAAAAACCCGAAGGCGGATGCCGCTATGGCCACGAGCACCATGCTCCCACCGCCACCTCCAGCCGGATGGTGGAGCTGGTCGACGTCGAGCTGGCGGAGGAGGCGGAACATGAGCGCGGGGACGATGACCACCTTTAGCAGCAAGGACAACCCAGCGAGGATGTAGAGGTCGCTGTAGCCCCTCACGGCGCCGGTCACTAGCGTCAGTACGACCACGACGAAGGACTGGAAGCCATAGAGCCGGACCTGGGAGCGCAACTGGGGAGCGCGCAGCATCGCGAACTCCGTGAGGAGGACCAAGAGCGCAGCTATGTCCGCCCCGCTCGCGTAACCGGAGGGCACGGGGCCCATCAGGCACCTCCCACATAAAAGACGAGGACTCCAAGGCATGCCAAGAGGAACGCCGCGGCCAGGTACTCGGTTATCTTGAAAAGGCGCAGCTTGGAGAAGCTGTTGTCGATCAGCGCGAAGATGACCCCGAGCAACAACGCCTTGCCGACCAGGGAAAGCACCGCAACCAACACATCGAGGACCTTGCCCGAGCTCGCCAACCCCCAGGGGGCGACGAACACGTTGATAAGGATCGTGTACAACACCAGCTGTTTGATGGCGGACCCCCACTTGGTGAGGGCGAAGGGAGCTCCGGAGTGCTCGAGGGCCCGCGCTTCGTCGATCATGCCAAACTCGATCGTCCCCGAATGGGTCTCGACCGGGATCCGCCCGGTGTCGGCTAGCACGACCAGGAAGAAGGCCACCGCAACCAGCACGTGGCTCGGGCGGACGGCCTCAGACGAGGAACGCACCGTCGCGGCCAGGGCGTAGGGCAGGTCGGTGCTCGTGATCATCGCCACGATGAACACGACGAAAAGTACCGTGGGCTCGATCAAGGCACCGAAGGTCGTAGCTCGGCTGGCGCCCAGCTGCGCGTACGGTGCTCCCGAGTCGCTTGCCGCCAAGGCAGTCGCGAACCCGCCAAGGGCCAGCACCATGCCCCCGCCCAGGATGTCACCCATGTAACCGAGAGGGAGGCCATAGGTTGTGAGCACTGGTATGAGGAGCGGCACGATTAGGTAGCAACCAAAGGCTACGACTGGGCCGGCGAGGAACACCCAGCTCGACCCCTCGGGCACGACGGTTTCCTTGCGAAAGAGCTTGGCGAGGTCGTAATAGGGCTGAAGCACTCGCGGCCCGCGCCGCCCCTGGAAGCGCGCCTCAACGTGCGAAGTGACGCCGCTCACCAGCGGCGCGGCGAAAAGGACCGTCAGCACTTGAAGCGCCTGGACTCCTGCGGGCGCTATCACTGTAGTGACAACCTGCTTACCTCCACGTGGGCCGGGATACCCTGCCGGTACACGTAGAGGCCATCGTCCCCTGGCGGGGCGGTTCGGGCCTGCGTCGAACTCGGCCCACCGGGGACTCATCCGGTCTTCTAGAAGGCTAGCAGAAGGCAGTCGGTAGGCGGCGGCCCTCGCTCGGGGGCGCCTTCCCATACAAGCGCCCCCAACCGGGTGAACCCCTCTTAGGTCATTGCCCCCTGTTAGAGTCGGCGAGGACGCTACACGCGGGCGTAGCTCAATGGTAGAGCTCCAGCCTTCCAAGCTGGTGGTGCGGGTCCGATTCCCGTCGCCCGCTCGCCTAAAATGCCTGCTCAGAGGCGGTGAGCGGGGTGGCTACAGGCTCTTGGAGACAGCGGCGTGCGCGATCCGTGCGCGATCTACTTTTCTTGCCCTGTCCGCGAGACGTCCTGTGCCACCCCGGGCCGGCCGCTGAGGTCCGACCTCACTGGCCCCGCACGGGGCCGATCAATCGCCCTTGGGCCCAAGCCGGTGACGCCCACGGATGGGCGGCACCGGTGCGGGAGCCGGCGAAGCCGGAGCCTTTTGCTAGGACGGCGCCACTCGTCGTTCGAGTTGTTGTTAGCGAGCAGGGGAAGACAGCCGGCGACGCTTGAAGACTTCGGGCCGGTCAACACCAACCCATCCTTCTCCGGAGCGCGCCAGCGACCGTGTTCGACACCGAGGAAGACCCCGACGCGGGGGTGCGGTCGCCCACAACGCTTGACTAGGACCTCCGCCTTATCAGTGCTGAGACAGTCAAGCCTCTGACGAGGGCGTATGGAAAAGCGGCCAGCTCAGCGGGCCCTTTGGCCTACCCTTGTTGACCTTCGCTGACCCTTGTAGACCTTGGCTGGTGGTGCAGATGTGGTGCAGGTGACTCTGAGCTTGGGCGCAGCGGTGGGCAGTCAAGCTGGAGCAGAGAACTGAATCTGGAGGCCCTGGGTTTCCAGCCTGCTGACCTGGAGCCCATCGGCTCGGGCTTGGCCCTCAGGCTCGTCCCCGGCGTCGTAGCTCTACCTACTGGCCGACCGGGATCCCAAAAGGACGGCTTCAGCATTGGCTACTGCGCCACCGAGCAGGTCAAATGCGGTGGAAGAACTTAGGGTGACTGGCGATCCCGGCCGGGCGTATATTGCAGCCCTCGACGCGCTGCGGCCAAGGCGTGTTGGGCTTCTGACCGGCAACCGTCCACGGCAGGATGGACCGACGACGGCCCTCCACGAGTAGGGCAACCGGTGGATGGCATCGCCTGTACGAGTATGGGTGGCGTCAGGGGTCGATCGTCGGGTTCGACCCGAACCCTCGACGCCACTGTGCTGAGCGCAACAAGACTCACTGTGCGCTCCACCGGAACCCACCCCCTCTGGGCGGTAGCCACCCAGGACTGTGACCTCGACCGCGCAGATGACGACGACGACCCAGATCCCGGTATCGAGTTACGCCCTTCTTCACCCAGGACCCTCCATCGGACTGGAGTATCCGGTCGGCCAAGCTTCGGCTCACCGAGACCGAGACCGAGTACGCCAACGCCAGCGCGTCACGCATCACCGCTGCGTCGCGGGTCTTAACTGCGATCCTGGCTGCCGGTGCTGTGCGCCGAGATATTAGGGTAGCGCTCGACGACAAGCCTTTACAACGTGGCTCGGACTGCGATACGACCGCCCGGCGGCTCCGAACTCCTGGTCGCATGGGCGAAGCGGATCAGTACCGAGGTCGCACGAAACAAGCACCGCCAGATCGGAGCCCGGGTCCGTGACGTCCTCATGCAGTTCGAGGAAGGCGAACCTGTTCGATACTCGCTGTTCACCATTCTTAACAACTTAGCAACGCCGACGACGAAGATGAGCCTCGTGGCTTGCTCGCCCGAGTCGCGCACGCCGTCCTGTCGACCTCGGCGTCGCTGACCAGATCGAGGCTGCCTCCGCCGACGGCATTGCCCTTCTCGCCGATCGAATCGTCGTACTCCGCCGATGTCAGCCAGGTCACCTGGCGGCGAGACCTGCCTGGCCCCGAAGGGGCCACGTGAGATGTGTTGGATCGAGGACTACCTGCCGGGGGCCGCAGTCCTATGAAAGCAGCCATCCGCCGTGGCGCCCTCTTCGCGAGGGGCAATTGGCCGTGGGCGTTCTCGGCATGAACGTGCCCCGAGGGTCGCCTACTCCGCGAGTATCGCCGAGGACAACAAGGGCTGCCAGAATGGGGAAGACGATGTGGGCATCGCCGCCGGCCCGCAGGGGCGCCCCCAGCTCGGCTATGCACTTACCGGCTCCCGCACGCCTGTCGCGACCTCGGCGGCGCGCGAGGGATGACCATGGCCTGCCGTCTGGCGCCAACGACACCTTAACGACACGCTTCCGGCCACCTGTACACCAGCGCACCTGGCAGCCCGGCCAAGACGTCGTTAGGGTAACTATCGCACCCCAGCTGTGTCTGTCGACGGGAAAGGTAAGCTTGTCGTTCCAGGAGAAGCGAGCCTGTTCAACCAGTCTTCAGGGAGCGCGACTGTAGAGCTCCACCACAGAGGACCAGGCTCGGGAACGGCAGTAACAACCACCGTCCTACTAAACCGGACGTACCTGTAGGGCAGCGCCAACTTGTCCTGAGACGCTGCTCTCATCCCGATTGCAGAAACGTAGACGTGGCAGCACCTACCTATAAGGACCCGAGCCAGCAGTCGTCACCCGAGGTCAAGCGTCCGCTGCTCCTCGATCCCCTCCATAATGTATGGCTGAAACGGGGGCCGTTCGCTGAGCACAACGCCCCGTTGCGAAGGCGGCGCATTGGTCAACGAAAACGTGAACTCCTGGATGTACTCCACTCTTCCGCTCTTCGACAGCCGGAAGGCCTGATCGTGCCCAGGATAGATGATGTCGGCCAATGCCACGAGCTTGCTGACCGAGCTGTTCGCCTGCTGTTCGTCCCAGAACACCAATGCATTGCGCCGCTGTCTTGCGACAAGGCTATCTTGGACGGCATCGCCGCTGATAACGGCGGTGCCCTCTCCCGTCGCCACCGACAGGGCGATCGTCCCCGCCGAGTGCCCAGGTGCCTCAATGACGGAGACTCCTGGGATCACCTCGGCGCCCTCCGTCACCTCCTTCAGCTGGTAGGTGTCGAGCACGGACTTCGTCCAGCGCGGTGTCGCGTGGTCGTTGCGATGGGGAGAGCGCGTGTATTTGAGTTCACGGGGATGGACCATGAACACCGCTTGGTCGAAAAGGTCGCCATTCTGGACGTGGTCCCAGTGGGCGTGGGTAAGGACCACGATGTCGATGTCGCCCCCCTCCAAGTCGCGCTGGCGCAATGCCTCCTCCAGTAGGACGTGGCGACCCACGTGGCCCGTATCAACGATGATTCGGCGTAAACCGCCAGCCTCATCGGTTCCCTCGACGAGGTTGACGCTGCAGAAGGCGAACGCGCCTTGATCCGAACTCAACGAAAACCCCTGCAACAGCGTCGTCACGGTAGGTAGTTGCACGTGCACCTGCTCCTTTCGCTATCGAGTTCCATAGGCACATACATGCACGATCCCACGGAAACTCCGCCTCATCCCTCTCAGCCCCCTCAACCCTGTACAGCTCCTACCACAATGCCCCCACGCCAGTAGCGCTGGAGAAGAAGAAATGCGATCACGAGCGGGATGATCGAGATCAGCACCCCCATGACTACGAGCGCCACCACGTTCGGGGGCGCCCCAGCCTCGTTTGTCAGTCCGTTCAATGTGTACAGACCGAGCGTCACAGGAAATAAATGCTCGTTGTTCAACATCATCAGCGGAAGCAAAAAGTTGGTCCAGATAGCTACGAACTGGAGCAGGAAGATCGTGATCACCGCTGGCGTCATCAGGCGCAGCGCGATCGACCGGAAGATCCGAGTCTCACTTCCACCATCAATGCGCGCCGCGTCGATCACCTCGTTCGGCACCCCTGTCTCCGCGTTAAATCCGCGCGAGGTACACCCCAAATGGGCTCTCGGACGTGGGGAAGAACACCGACCAGAAGGTATTGACTGCATGTACAGAATTGAACGTTAGGTACAGCGGAAGCGCAAGCAAGTTGGGGGGGACGAGCACGCCAGCGAGGACGAGCCGAAACGCTGCACGACGTCCACGGAACGAGTACTTAGCAAAAACGAACCAGGCGGCGGCCGCTAGTAGCGTCGCTACGACTGATCCAACACCAGCGTAGACCGCCGAGTTCAGCAACCAACAGAAGAAGATGCCGCCACGGCAGTTGACGAGCTGTCGCAACTTGGACGCCAAGTCGTTATGGTGGCCGAGCCAAAAGCCGAAAGACGAAAACAGCTCACCGGACGATTTCGTCGACGAGACGAGGAGCCACCACACCGGCAGCACGAAGTAAAGACCGGCGATGAAGAGGAACCCGAAGGTAGCGAGCTGGATCGGCTGACGACGTCGAGGGCGACCGCCGAGGAGCCGGGACCCGCTTCGGCTGTCGCGAGACGACGCGTCATCAAATCCCTGCTTGACGGTTCACGATGCGAAGGAACCCGAATGACAGGACGAGGGTGAACAGGGCCAACAGTACGGCGACAGCGGCACCGTAATAGTAGTTATCCTGAGTGAACGCTGCCGTATACGCATACATGTTCGGCGTGTAGGAAGTGGGGACAGCGGTCGTAACCTCGGAGAGCACGGCTGGCTCGTTGAACAATTGCAACGTGCCGATGATGGCGAACAACAGTGTCATGATGATGGCCGGCAAAATTTGTGGCAGCTTCAGATGCCGGACCTCTCCGAGCCGGGTACAGCCGTCGATCCTGGCGGCGTCGAACTGCTCCTGCGGTATAGCGGCCAGGGCGGCGGTAAGGATCAGCATATTGTAGCCGGGTAACCCCAGACGACGATATTGGCGATCGCCCAGAACACCAGCTGCCCTGACAGGAGTTGACATGACCAAGGCGGACATCAGCGAGGACGCGCGTATAGGGGCTCAAGCTCGGCTGGTAAAGGAAAGCCCACAACAGGGCTCCGACGACACCAGGGACGGCGTACGGAAGGAAGAAGACAAGCCGAAAGACCTTCTTGAAGGGCGTCTCTTTCATGTCGAACAAGAGCGCCAAGACGAGTGCGAGGCCGAGCGTCAGTGGGATATCGACAGCAGCGAAAAGGAAGACCCGTTCCAAGCCAGTGACGAATGTCGTGTTCTTCAGGACTGCGACGTAGTTCGCGAAACCCGTGGAAGGGGGCACGTGGACGGTGTTATCCTCACCTTGCCCCATAGCCGCGAATCGCTACTCGGATGGCTCGGTGCGAAGGACATCCCGGTTGTGGTCCTAGGAAGGCCCTTTAGACGCCAGCGCGACTTCTCCTGGGTGGCTACCGACGACCGCAAGGCCAGCCGGGAGGTCGTACGCTATCGCAAGAGCAAGTGCTACCTTCCGACCGCCACTGTTACCGGGCCGCTCGACACGACAAGCGGTCGTGACCGGTTGGCAGGGTACAAGCAGGCGCTGGGCACCGCGTTCCGGGGCGATCTTGTCGTCACGGGGGACTGGTCATTACGAAGTGGGCGACTTGCCGTTGACGAGCTTTTACATCGCGCGGCGCCATTCAGGGCGATCTTTGTGGCATCCGACCTGATGGCGGTGGGGGCGACACTAGCCTTGGGGGAAGCTGGGAAGCGCGTGCCCCAGGATGTGGCCATTGTCGGTTTCGACGATTCTTCTGCGGCGACGATCACAGAACCCGCAACTCACAACGGTGCGCTACCCCCTCGGCGATATCGCCTAGAAAGCCCTCCAAATTCTTGACGGACTGATCAGTGGCGAGCTCCAGGAAACGGCACAAGTCGTTGCCTGCAGAATTGGTAATTAGAGGCTCGGCATGAGGGGAAGTCCCAGGACGTCCGCCACCACCTTGACGTTTGCCACCACCTTGATGTGGCCAGGACGGTCTGCGAAGATGGATGCCGATGTTCGTGGCGTTCCAACCAGGCCTCGTTGCCGCGTACACGCCCGCCCGTCTCGTTCATAACGAGGACGAAGGAGGAGCTGGCACCTCCGGCTGACTGGCACCAGCAAGCCGTGCCCAAGACCGTGGCTGATGGCGTTTGTGAACAGTACCGGCCGTGGAACAGCGCGGCGGCGCCGTCGACTCCCGCAGGACGAGCGCCATGGGGCTGACCTACGACCCCACAGATTGGGCGGTGAGGCCGTGTGCTGAGCAGCAGCCCGACAGCCCGCTCGCCGAGGCGCCCAAGTGGCGTGCGGACCGTTGCTAGCAGTGGCACTACGTTCGCGACCAGGGGTATGTCATGGGCGGTGACGACCGAGCGGTCAGTGGGCACCCGGACGCCCATCTGGCGCACTGCGTGGAGGACCCCGATGGCGGAGGCGACGTTCGCCTTAACGACCGCCGTCGGGGCTCAGGCGGCCCGAAGAGCTCCGAGATGGCGGCGGAACGCCTCTGGTCTGCGTCGTTCGGCGGGCCTCCAGCGATCGGCGGCGTTCGCGGGATATACACGGGATGGAACCGTTCACGGCCCGAGCGTCGGGACCCTTGGACAGCCCGGCGGGTCGTCCCGCCGATTGTCGTGAACAGCTCACGAGTCAGCGGCCATCGAAGGTGCCCGGGTCAGGCCCGATCCTTTGTTCGGGGCCGAGCTCGCTCAGCCGCAGCACATCGGCGGGGGATAACTCAAAGTCGAGCACGTTTAGGTTTTCTCGTATCCTCGCTGGCGTCACGGATTTCGGGATCGCGATAGTGCCGATCTGGAGGTGCCAGCGCAGGACGACTTGGGCCGGGGACTTACCATAACGTGTTGCCATTTCTTTGATGGAGGGGTCCCCCAAGAGGCCCTTTCCTTGCCCGATAGGGGCCCAAGCTTCGGTGGCGACCCCGTGAAGGGCGCCGAACTCCCTAAGTGCCGGCTGGGCTAGGCGTGGGTGGAGCTCGACCTGGTTGACGGCAGGGACCGTCCCAGTTTCGTCGATGAGCCGTTGCAGATGGGCAACTGTGAAGTTGGAAACGCCAATGCTGCGCGCACGGCCGTCGGCGTAGAGCTTCTCGAACGCCCGCCAGGTCTCTACGTAGAGGTCTGCCATCGGTACAGGCCAGTGGATGAGGTAGAGGTCCACGTAGTCCATCCCGAGCTTCGTCAGGCTGGCGTCAAAAGCCCGCAAGGCCCGGTCGTAGCCGTGCTCAGCGTTGGTCAGCTTCGTTGTGATGAAGAGCTGTTCGCGCGGTACACCGCTTTCCCGGACCGCTCGCCCGACGCCTTCTTCGTTGCGGTACCCCCAAGCGGTGTCTATGAGGCGGTACCCTGCCTCGAGGGCGACGCCGACCGGGCCCATCACCTCCTCGGGCGCGATCTGGAACACGCCGAAGCCGAGCGAGGGCATCTCGATGCCGTTGTTCAATTTGACAGACGGGACGGTTACCATCTGGGTGCTTCCTCCTTAGGTGCAAACGCCTTGCTTAGGCAGGGCGGCTCAGCCGTGGGCAGGGACAGCTCAACCCAACCACTGGTCTTGGGGGGCAGCCAAGGGCGCTAGCTCCTTGAACAGCTCCTTGGGCACGTCCACCGATGCCATCTCGATGAGCTCGGCCACGTGGCCGGCTGATGACACGCCGACAACGGTGGAACTGATCCTCGGCTCCCGCAATGAAAAGTGAAGTGCTGCCGTCCGGAGGGGTACCGAGTACTGCCTGCAGCGCTCTTCCATGGCAGTGATGCGGCCGATCACCTCGGACGACGCTACCCGGTAGGCGTAACGGTCAGTGTACGACGGCCCTCGTGCGAGGATCCCTCCTCCGTGGACAGCCGCATTGACGACGCCCAAGCCCATCTCGGCCGCCACGTCGAGCAGGGGCAGAGCGGACTGGTCGACGAGCGTGAAGCGGTTGTGGGTGAGCACGACCTCGAACACCCCGAGCCTCAGGTAGTCGATGAGCAGCCCGACCGGCCCGCCGGCTACGCCGATGTGCTGAGCTATGCCTTCGTCTCGGAGCGCCACCATCGCTTCGACAGCCCCACCTGGCCCGGTCGCCTCCTTGAAGCTCACGAACTCGGGGTCGTGAAGGTAGTAGAGGGAGAAGTGGTCGAGGCCGAGCCGTCCCAAGCTCTCTTCCGCCGAGCGGCGGACACGAGCGGCGCTGAAATCGCCGCTCGCGTCGCGGTCGGCCTTGGTGGCCAACACGAACCCGGCAGGGAGCCCTCCGCGCTCCGCGACGACTGCGCCGACCCTCTTTTCGCTCTCCCCACCCCCGTAAGAATTAGAGGTGTCGAGGAAATTGACGCCGCTGTCGAGGACGGCACGCACGGTCTCGTGAGCTTTTGCTGGGCCAACTTCGTACCCGAAGTTCTGCGGCGCGCTCCCCAGGGGCGCGCCTCCAACGCATACCGGGCTGACGGACAACCCAGTCGTGCCGAGCAACCTGCGCTCGGTGTCAACCTGCATTTGCGCAGACCGCGTTGGACCGTGCCACATCCGACAAGAAGGCGGCGCTGGACTTTGGGATCCGTTCCTGGCTCTTGTAGTCGACGTAAACCAAGCCGAAGCGCTGGGAGTAACCGTCGGCCCATTCAAAGTTGTCGAGTAGGGACCAGACGAAGTACCCACGCAGGTCTACACCCTCGGAGATCGCTCGGTGCGCCATGATGAAATGGTTGCGGAGGAACTCGACCCGCTCAGGGTCCTTCACCCTGCCGGACGGGTCCACGTAGTCGGCGAAGGCAGCCCCGTTCTCGGTCACGTAGACCGGCCTCTTCCCGTACTCGTCCCGGAGCCACACGAGGAGCTCGCGGAGGCCGTCGGGCTGGACGGCCCATCCTTTGGTCGTCCTCTCCACGCCCGAGAGCGGCACGTCCACGGCCTCCAAGTAGGCTGGCAACGGCCGGCGACCGGCCGGGGTAGCAGCAAGCTCCTCTCGGAGGGCAGCTCCAGCACGGCCGGTCGCGGCACCCGACTTGGACGACGCGACGTTTCGCACCGTATAGTAGTTGACCCCGAGGAAGTCGATCTCGGCATGGATTTCCTCGAGGTCCCCCGGGCGGCCGAAATCTCCCCCTGCCATCTCAGCAAGACGATCGTAGAGCAGCTCGGGGTACTTGCCGCGAAGGGTCGGGCCGAGGAACCAACCGTTTAGGTATGCGTTCACCCGCTCGGCGGCCTCCGCGTCCTCCTCGGTGGGCGTCGCCGCGTGGACGGGTGACAAGTTGAGCGTGACCCCGACTTGCGACGAGACCGGGAGCGATGAGCGCAAAGCCCGCACTGCTCGGCCATGTGCCAAGAGTAGGTGGTGAGCTGCACTGACAGCGGTCGCCGTGTCGGTCACGCCTGGGGCATGCTGCCCGGACTCGTGGCCAACGAAAGCCGATACCCATGGCTCGTTCAGGGTTATCCACATGCCCACCTGGCCGCCTAGCGCGCCAGCCACCAACTCGGCGTACTCGACGAAGCGGTCTACAGTGGCCCGGTTGGCCCAACCGCCTTCGTCTTGGAGCGCCTGAGGCAAGTCCCAGTGGTAGAGGGTCGCTACGGGCTCGATGCCGCGCTCATGCAACTTCCCTACCAGCCGTCGGTAGAAGTCCAGGCCTGCTTCGTTCGCTGCCCCCCTGCCCTCTGGCTGCACCCGCGGCCAAGCCACCGAAAAGCGGTAGGCGTTGAGGCCGAGGTCGCCCATAATGTCTATGTCTCCTGCGTAACGGTGGTAGTGGTCACACGCCACGTCCCCGTCGTCGCCATGGAACACTTTTCCCGGTGTGTGCGTAAAGGTGTCCCAAATGGACGCACCCCTCCCGTCCTCACTGACGGCGCCCTCCACTTGGTAAGAAGCTGTCGCCGTGCCCCAAAGGAAGGCCTCGGGGAAGCGGAGTGGCTCGCCCATCAAGCCACTGCCTTGAGAGACGTCAGGGTCGTACTGGCCTCACTTGTCTGGTTCCTCTGCATTTGTCTCCCTTATCTCGGTACCGGTCTTCGGATCGTGCCAGCCCGCCCAGCTCCGTCGGTAGGCGGGTTCACACATATAGCCCCAACGGTGGCAGATGCTTAGCCTCGGAGGGCGCCGGCGGTCAGCCCGGCCACGAACCTGCGTTGGATCAGCGCGTAGAGCACCACGATGGGCAACATTGCGATGACAAGCGACGCACAAAGGAGGGGCCAGTTGGTGGAGTACATGCCGACGATCGCGTAGATCCTCGGTTGTAGCGTCAGTTTGCTTGACGAGCTGAGGAAGGTCTCTGCGAGGAGGAACTCGTTCCAGCTGAAGAGGAACTGGAACACCGCCAAGGTGAGGATCGCCGGGCGGACCAGGGGCACCATGACCCGGAGGAACACCGCCCACTCACTCGCACCGTCGATACGGGCTGCGTCCGCCAGCTCGCCCGGGCTCCGCTGGAAGAAGCCCCGCATCATGACCACGGCGAAGGGCACAGATGTCGCGGTATAGATCACGATGAGGCCCGGCAGCGAGTCCAGGAGGTGGAACATCTTGATCTCGAGGAACAAGGGGATCAACATGGCGGCTATAGGGATCATGAGCGTGCTCACGATCAGCAGATAGAGTGCCCGTCGGCCCCTGAAGGGGAAGCGCGCGAACCCGTAGCCGCCGAGCACAGCGATGGACAGGACACAACAAATAGTGCAGCCTGTCACGATGAGAGAGTTGAGCAAGCCTCCGCCGACTCCAGCCTGCGTGAAGGCGTGGACGTACCCTATCGGGGTCCACTGGCTGGCTGTAGGGATGAAGGAGCGGCCGAAAGCCGAGTCAGCTGTGCGCAGCGACGTAAGGACGACCCAGAGGACGGGGAATACACAGACAACCGCAGCTACCGTGAGAATTACGTAGGCACTGCAACGGGCGGCTCGGCGCCTTAGCTGCGGCCGGGGGCCAGGGCGCAGCCGGGTCGCTCGGACGGCTACCGCGGCCACAGGGGGCCTCCTCGAGGTTGGGCCCTCATCAAAAAGCCCTCCGTCGAGCTGCAAGGACCTGTTGGCCGATTACAACGATGATAGCGAATATCAAAATGACGACTCCGATCGCCGTGGCCTAGCCTACCGCGGGGATCGCCCCTGCGACCTGGCCGCCGAAGGCCAGCGAGTAAAGGTAAGTGCTGAGCGACTCGGAAGCGTGGTCCGGCCCGCCCCCCGTCATCACGTAGATGATGTCGAAGATCTTGAGCCCGTTGATCAGGTTGAGAGTGACCACCACCGAGGTGACCGTCCGCACCATGGGGACCGTCACGTGGAAGAACTGCTGGATAGCATTCGCGCCATCGATCCCTGCAGCTTCGTAGAGCGTCTGGTCGACATCTTGGAGAGCCGACTGGGTTGTGGAGCGTACCGGCCAGGAGGGCCGACCCAGCGAAGATGCCTGCATCACGCAAGAAACCCCGTCGTGTAATGCCAACCCCCTTGCTTTCCCCCGCTTTGCTACCAACCTCGGTAGCTCCCTGCCCAGGGTCTTTTATGGATGCCTTGTTCGGACCAACTTCTGACATTTGTGCTCGCTCTCCCCTCTGCCACATCTGTGGCTCTTTGTCGGCTCGGCCGGGAGCAAATCGTCTCCCCGGCCAGTGACCGTGCTATTTTCCCATTAGTCAGGCATATTGTTGCTATATACCGATGAACTTCCTTCCATGGTTTAGCTGCTAGCCTCGACCGGGCACGCCGGCTCCCCCCAACCGAGGGCGTTTCTGACCAGCACCTCATAGCCAAGGTCCAACGCAAGCAGTGTCGCTCCCCTGAGGCCAGCTTCGCCGCCCAAATGGCTCGGCAGGATGCGCAGCCTCCGAGTGGAGAACACGGCCGCTTGCCCATAGATCGCCTCACGCATACCGGCCAAGAGCGAGGACCCAAGCGAGCCGATGGAACCGCCCATGATGATGGCGTCAGGGTTGAAGAAGTTGACTATCCCCGTCATCACGGCCCCGAGGGCCCTGCCCGCCTCGCGTACCAAGTTCATCGCGACGACGTCACCTTGGACGACGAGGCGGGCGACGTCACCCGCAGTCTCGACGTCATGGCCTTGGGCCTTCAGCCGGCCCACGAGGGCCTTGCCGCTCGCGACGACCTCTAGGCAGTTGCGGCCCCCGCAGGAGCACAGGTCGGGGAGGTCAACCCCGGCTACCAGCGTGTGGCCCACCTCTCCGGCGGTGCCGTCGGCACCGCGGTAAACCTTGCCGTCCGCAACGACGCCGCAGCCAATGCCGGTGCCGTACTTAACAAAAAGCAGGTCGTGAGTACCTTCGCCACGCCACTTGGCCTCGTAGTCACCGAGCGCCATGACGTTTACGTCGTTGTCCACGACCGTGGGGACGGGTAACCACTTAGCGAACAGTTCGGGGACGGGCGCCTCGTCCCAGCCGGTCATGCTGGGCGGGCCCATGACGCGGCCCGTGGCGAAGTTGAGCGGTCCTGGGAAACCGATAGCGCAGGAGGCCAAGCGCTCGACCTTCAGACCTCTCTCCTCGAGCGCCACCCTCACCGCCTTGTCCACCAAGGCCAGGACCTGGTCAGCACCGTTGGTCATGACGACCCCGAAAGCGTCCTCCGCAACGACGCGCCCGGCGAAATCCGCGAGCCGCCACTTTGCATGAGTGGACCCGAGCTCTAGCGCGAGGACGAGGCCAACCCCGCTCGAAAACTCCATCCTTTTAGCGCGCCTGCCGCCCATCGACTCCGCCTTGCCCGCCTCGACCAGCAGGCCCATGTCGACCAGCTCCCGGACCCGTTCGGAGGCGCTCGACCGAGCGAGGCGCGAGGCCTCTGCCAGCTTCGGCCTGCTGGCGCCCCCGGTAGCGGGGACGCCGCGAAGGATGGCTTTGTAATCCTCCAGCAGGACTTTCGCTGCTGCATCCGGCAAAAGTAGCACCGGCTATGGTCATAGAAATGCGGTCCCCGGTGTGTCAAGGGCCATTGGGCCCGCGTGGGCGGGCCGTTCCGCTTGCGAGCCGGCGCTGGCCGACGCGCATGAGAAGGACAAAAGGACAGAGAAAGGAGATGCGCACACCATGAGCGCAGGAGACACCATGAGCGCAGGAGGGACATTCGGCATTGTTGGAAGCGGGTACAGGGCACAATTGCTCGTAAGCGTCGCCCAGCGTGCCGCCGAGCGGCTCACCCTTGTGGGCGCGGCCGTGCACCGTCCAGAATCCGTGGAGGATGTCGGCCGGCGCTGGGGGGTGCCCGTTTACCTTTCACCCGAAGAGCTGTTCCGTAAAGCACGGCCCGACTTCGTGCTGACCTGCGTCCCGAGGACTGTGAACCCAGCCGTCGTCACCTCCCTTGTCGACCTGGGCGCCCACGTCCTCACCGAGACGCCACCAGCGCTCGACCTGGTGGGCATGCGCTCGCTCTGGGACGCTGTAGGTGCCCGCAAGCTCGTCCAGGTGGCGGAGCAGTACCACCTGTACCCAGGTCATTTTGCCCGTCACGAGGTGGTACGGAGGGGTCTTTTGGGGCGGCCCACTTCGGTGCAGGTCTCCTCGACCCACGGTTACCACGCCGTGTCGCTGATGCGCCGGTTCTTAGACGGGGCCTTCGGCCCTGTCGCCGTCTCGGCTTCGGTCTATAAAGCTCCGCTCGTAGATCCTTTGACGAGGAAGGGTTGGAGCGACGACGACACGGAGAAGGAGGCTCACACGACCCTTGCAAGCTTGGACTTCGGGGAGAGCGCCTCCGGCTTTTACGACTTCACAGACAACCAGTGGCACAACCAGCTCCGCCACCGGCGCATAGTCGTTCGGGCAAGCCGAGGTGAGGTCACTGACGACTCGGTCGTACGCCTGGCTGGGCCGCACACGGTACTGCGCTCGCCGCTAGTGCGCTCCCAGCTCGGTTATGACCTGAACATGGACGGCTTTGACACCGAGCACATTTCCTTCGAGGGAGAAGTCGTATGGCGCAACGAGTTTTTGGGGGCGCGCCTGATGGACGATGAGCTGGCTGACGCTGCGATCATGGCCGCCACCGCCGCCTGGGCAAGAGACGAAGGCCCGGCTCCCTACCCGCTGGCCGAAGGCTGCCAGGACCATTTGGTGTCCCTGGCCATCGATGAGGCGGCCTCGACAGGGAAAAGGGTTGTCACCGGACTAGAGGCCTGGGCAAAATGAAGCCTTGTCGTGACCTCTTCGACGGCAAGAGCCTTGTGGGTTGGCACGCCGTCCCCAGGTTGCCGACGGCCCCCTACCCCGGCGGGCCCGAGCCCGGCACCGGCTCCCAGGACTACCGGCTCGCTGAGGCCAACCCGGCGACCTGGTATGTCCGCGAAGGGGCAATCGTCGGAGAACAAGCCCAGGGGCGCTTCGGGGGCTACCTGGTGAGCGATGAGGTCTTTGGCGACTTCGTCCTCGAAGCTGATGTTTGGCCGGACTGGCCGGCGGACACCGGCGTGGTGGTGAGAGCTACACCTCGTGGGTCCCAGGGTTTCCAGGTCCTGGTAGACCACCGCAAGTCTGGCGGCATCGGGGGGTTCTATGGAAACGGTATTGGGGGGTTCCACGCCCTCAGCTATGGCGTCGATGTACAAAGTGGCCCTGATGGGCAGCCCGTAGGACTGGTCGAGGAAGACCCTGCGACCAGCCTTGAGCCCGTCACCGATCAAAAGCGGGACTTGCTCGCCTTCTCTGCCTCTCCCGAGGCTTTCTTAGCCGCGTGGCACTGGGGTGATTGGAACACGCTCCGTATCCAATGCGAGGGTATCTACCCGCGCCTTACCACATGGGTCAACGGCGTCCGCCTCTACGAGCTTGACACGGCGTCCATCAAGCACCCGCATTACGACCGTGAGGCGGTAGCGATGCTGCTTGGGCAAGAGGGCCACATAGCACTTGAGGTTCACGATACCGACCGCCTAGGAAGAGGACGCTGGGGCGAAGGTGCCGTCTGCCGATGGCGCAACGTCAACGTATGCCGCTATGGCCCAGGCGCCTAAGGCACCGCATGAGTCAATAAGGACGTGCCACGACCGCGACTTGTTATCGGCATACCTATCTGGGGACGGCTCGGCGGAGTTGGTCGAGGACCGATCGCCACCGACCCGTTGTCAAGGCCGGCTGCGAGCCGCCCGGAAAGCTTGGCCTTGACAACGGCGTTGGGCAGGACAGTTGCGTAATCCGAAGGAAAACGGACACCGGTTCCCGGGCAAAGCGGACAAGGTTCCGGCTGAAGCGGACAGCTCCCCCGAGCCTCGGGGGTTGGCGGGCCTCGGCCCACCAAGCAGGGCACGTGGCCGATGGGGCGAGCTGGTGCACCGTCCGGGCCGCCCTCTTTGCGAGGAACTGACCAGCCCCGACGACCAGCGGGGCCCCTGGGGAGCCGCCCACGGTACAAGCGGTACAGCACTGACCCAAGTTGATGGCGCCCGGGCGACCCCGCGCCGCGTCCCATACCCGCCTCCGGTCCCGGCCACGCTCTGGTGCCCGAGCGGGTTGGAGCAATGAACGGCCCCGAGGCTAAACGCCAGGCCGTGCTGGCCGATATCTGTCCTGTGCCTCCGGACGTTCCGGCTAGCTAGTGTGACGCCTCCAGCACGACCAAGGACTCGGGAGGAAGGGTGAGTCCCTTCGCCAGCGACGTCGCGCTGGTGGTGCCCTTCACGACCTCGGAGTCGGTGGAGTTCTGCACGCCGGCGCTGTAGCTCCAGGTCTCGAGCTGGCCCACGAGAGGCGGTACCGGGCCAAAGGTCACGGTCTCGGGCGCGGAGGTGTTGGCGTTTAGGAGCGCAACGGCTTCGCCGCCTCGGGGGAGCCGGGACTGCCACGCCATTACGTCGGCGGGGTCGGACGTGGCGAGCGAGCGGAGCCGCGCGCCTGGCTTCGCCAAGATGGAGGCC
>JAJYMM010000014.1 GCA_021787035.1 Actinomycetes bacterium | reverse complement strand
GTAGTTCGAGTGCGTCGGGACAAGCTGGTCGGGGGAGATGTCCGGCTTGCCTCGGGCCCCGTCCCTGCCGTCCCATTTCGCCCCCCATCGGCCATTTCTGACCTCTAGGAGCGCGTTGGGACGGGCGGGGAGGGGCGATCAGGCGGCTACAGCTGCGGACGGCGGGCCCCCGGGCGGGCCAGCTCCAGGCAAGCCGTCCCGCTTTCGTCGCGCTTTCGTCGCGCACGGGGGCTTCGGCTCCCCGTCCCGCTCCGCGAGGAGGTGGGCGAGCTTGACCGAGTTGTGCGCGAATATCCCCCAGCCGCACCAGGTCGCTGCGCCGGGGGTGCCGTCCATCAGGGACCGTGCCCACCCGTAGCGGTGTTTGAGGACGGCGATCCTCCCCTCCGAGCCGGTCCTCCACTTGACGAGGTCGCGGAAGCCCTTGGCGGACTCGACCTTCTTCCTGGCCTGGGAGAGCTTGCCCTTTTTGGGGATGGCTACCTTCTTCACACCGAGGTCTTCCAGCTCTTTGTAGACAGGGGCCTCGCCGTAGCCATGGTCGGCAGCGACACGCCGGGGCACCTGGCCGAAGCGCTCCTTCATGCGGGCGACCGAGCGAGGCAGCTGCGGCGCGTCGGGCGGGTTGCCCTGGAAGACCTCGTAGTCGACGACGACCCCGTCAGAGTTGTCGGCGACCTGAGCCTTCCGGCCGAACTCGACGGGCTTACCGAGCCTACCTTTCTTTATAGGGCGGGCGTCTATGTCGTGGAGGCTCACGATGCGCTCGGAGCCCTCTGGCATGTCCCCGGCGATGCGGCGGCGGGCTTGGGAGACGACCATGTCCAACAGTGCTGCCGTCTCTTTCAGTTCTTCCAGCGTCGCCTTCGCCTTCCCCGAGGCGGCCTCGCCTTGGCGCCGTAGCCCCCTCGCCGAGCTGGCGGCCACCGCCCGTGCGTCGGCCAAGGTTGCCTCTGCAATCCTTGTCATCTCCTCGGTGATGGCGAGCACCTCCTCCTTCGCCTCGCCGCTCCTCCGCCGGAGCCAGGTGGCGATCGCGTGAGCCCGGGAAGCCATAGAGCGACGACGGTCCCTCAACTTCGTGCGGGGGGCGAAGCCCATCGCCTTCAGGCGCCCGGCCAGCACGACCAGGCGGGAGACGCCCTTGGCGAGCAAGCCCGAGTCAGTCGGGTACTTGACGTTGGCAGGCACGACCGTGGTATCGACGCGGACTTTTTCGAGCTTCACCAACTTGTCCTCGTGGCCTTTCTTCAGCAGCACGTCGTTCAGCTGGTCGACGGCGGCCTGGCCGCAGCGCGAGGTGATCTTCTCCAAGGTCGAGGGGTGCGGGACGCGCTCGCCGAAGGGCACCCGGCAGAACAGCCGCCAAGAGACCGAGTCGGAGACCTCCTCGCAGAGCGCCTCGTAGCCGAGCTGGTACTGGGTAAGCTGCGCGGCGAGGTACCTTTTCAGGCCCTTTTCCGCGCAGCTCCCCGCCGAACCACGCGGGCATCTTTCGATGCACATGGCTCTCCAGTGATTTACGCCGTTTAGGCGGTCGGTTGTCCGTCATGGATGGCGTCATGGCAAGGACGGCAGACCACGAGGGTCTTGCGCCGCTTTTGGAGCATGAGCGCCGCCCATGGGGGCTGGCCTGCGTGTTTTTCGAGACTGGCGAGGTTGCGGACTTGGTGAACGGTCACTGAGCCCGGATCCCCGCATAGCTCGCACCTTCGAGTCAACAGCCGGCGGACCAGCTCTTTCCTCGGGTAGGTGACCTGGTGGGAGGGAATGCGGTCGGTTATGACCGTCTTCGAGTTCCGCACCAGAGGTATCCCGCCGAACCGTGCGACCAGCGCCTGTTTGCCGTGCCGTTCGACTCGGGCCTCGTAGCACGTGCGTAGCCCGTATGGTGTTTCGATCTTAGCCTTGTGCTTGGCCGCCATCTTGACCACCGTGGACTGGTGCTTTGCTGCCAGAGTCTTGAGCATCGAGGTCTGGGCGTCCCAGCACAGCCGGTTGAGGCGCCAGACGTCGTTGGCGAGCAGGTAGTACTGGACGATGCCCCGGTACTCGGCCCCGTAGGTCTTGACGATGTCAAAATCGTCAAGGTTCTGGATGGCCGACCTGTGCCACGGCGTGCCGTGACGGAGGTAAGGGGCACGCTTGGCCTTGATCACATCGAGCGGCACTCGCAGCGCGATCTTGCCGTTGACCGCTCGGCGGCCGTCGGTGATCTTGCTGTCACCGTGCTGCACGATGATCTCATAGCCGAGATATCTCGCCGCCCGTGTCCGGGCGTGGGTGATCAGGGTCTTGTCGGCGGAAAGTTCCAGCTTGAGCTCGTCGCGCAGGAACCCAGCCAGCTGGGCCTTGATCTTCTCGGCTTCGGCCTTCGGTCCGGTGAAACCAAGGAGCTGGTCATCGGCGTAGCGGGAATAGCGCAGCCGTCGATAGTCAGGATCACGGGGATCACTAAACGGTAGACGGCGCCACTCTTGACGGAGCTTCCGGGCCTCATCCCGGTTTCCCCGGTTCCGAGCCCGCGCCAGGTCCCTCTCGACTTTGGTGTAAGCAGAGTTGCGCTTCCTGACCTTTCCCTTGGTGTATTGCGGGATGAGAACCGTCTCGACGAACTGGTCCAACTTGTGCAGATAAATATTAGAGAGGATCGGTGAAGCGACCCCACCTTGCGGGGCACCGCTCAGCGTTGCGTTCCACCGCCAATCCTCCAAGTACCCGGCTGACAGCATGTTTTCTATCAGTCGCAGGAACCGGCCATCGTGGATCTTCTCCGACAGGATCGACAACAAAACCGAATGGTCCAAGCTGCCGAAGCAATCGGAAATGTCTCCTTCAATGAACCACGTCGTTCCGGACCAAGTGTTGGCTATCTCCCGCAACGCGGTATGACAGCCTCGATGCGGGCGGAACCCGTGCGAGCACTCGGAAAACAGGGGCTCATAGTACGCCTCCAACAGGAGGCGTACTACTTCGCCGACCAGCTTGTCCGACCATGACGGCAAGCCGAGAGGTCGCAGCTTCCCCGAGGACTTCTTAGGGATGTAGATGCGCCGCACCGGGGAGAACCGGTAGCGCTCATGGCGCAGAGCGTCGATGATTGCCTCGATCTTCTCCATGGTCGTGCCGTCCGCGGTTTCCTGTGTCGGCCCCGGAGTCATCGCCCCCTGGTTGGAGTAGATGCGCCCGTAGGCCAGCAGGTACAGCTGCGGGTTGAACAGTTGACGATACAGCTCGTTGCACGGCAGGCCCTTCCTACCGCGTTCACAGAGGACACCCAGCACCACCTCGGCGCTTTGCATTTCGCATACCTCCTGGTTCTTGTCGGTGTCCGATCACCTGTGCCCCTTGGCCCTGTGGACGGCCTTCCCGTCCTCCCTGGCAGGGCGTTACTCCTGCGACTACTACGGGCACTGTGTCGCCATAGGGCTCGCGCCCCTTAGGCGATCCCACGTTCGTCTCTGAAATACGTATCTAGCGTGACTTAGGCGGCCCACTCATCTCCTTGAATATCCTCACTGGATATCGCCCAGCCCGGAAGGTTTGCCGCAGGTACCGTTACAACCTGCCGCACGAGCTGGCACCGGTTTCAGGCGTCTTGCCGGAGGGCGAAAAGTTGCGCCACTGGAGATTAGGCTTCAGGCAGATCAAGCTTTCGCCATATCACGCGGGTCCACTGACTCCTCGCCCCGTACGCCTGGGCACGACAGTCGGCTCGGATGGCATGCTATTGTCCCCTTCCTCTTTCGAGTCCAGGTAAGCCATCGGACCCAGGGATATCACCTCCAATCCCTCCCCACTGAGTGGGGGATATCTCAGAGCGCCTCGTGGCGCAGAGCGGTACTTGAGGGCCATCATGCGGACGTAGGTCTCCATCGGCACCGACGGCCGCCCGTCACTCGGGTGGAAGTACGGCCTGAACGGCTCGAACAGGCGAGGGTCTTCGAAGT
>JAJYMM010000083.1 GCA_021787035.1 Actinomycetes bacterium | reverse complement strand
ACCACCCACCACACAAAAGGCGCCGAAGGGGGCGACTGCATCGTAAAACCGCCCGCGTAAGTGACGGCGTCCTGGCCTAAAGACTCCATTTCGGCGGTGAAGCGCCGCTCGTAGTCCGCGGTAAAAGTGTCGCCTCGCATAGAAGCCTCGGTATCCAAGGCGCCGGCGCCGTCGATACTGCGACCACGGTAAGCAGCGACAAAGGCCTGAGCGTCGGCCTCGGGCGCCTGGCTGGCTATCTTGCCACCCGACATCGCTGGCACGTAAATAGGGAGGGGCAGGAGGCCCGCCTCCCTGAGCACCTCCGTGCCCGCCTCCGACCAGTTGTGGAGAGCTCCGGGGCCGGCGATGTAAAAGCCCCACCAGGCGATGCCCTGGGCACCGGCGGCCCGAGCCTGAGCAAGCGTCGGCTCAAATGCCGAATCGCAACCTCTAAGCACCATACGGAAACCTCCGCCGTCCAACTTGGGTGCGAGGCCATCACACCCCTCACGGACAATGCTACAGCCAACGCGATCGGAGGCGGGGCCCCTGCTGCACCCCGAAGTCCGCTGGACCGGGCTCTGCCACAACAGGGGTCGGTACCAGTCGAGGACCTGGGCGTGCCCCTCCCGGGGGTCCCTTCGCGAAGGCCGGACCGCCAAGCCGACCGCGCGAGCTGCTGACATCCGACCAGCGACTTTCTAGAGCCTCCGGCCCCGTTGCGCTTGGTCGGGCACCGAGATCACCTTGGACGTCGGCTGCGGGCCTGGCTCCGCGGAACCAGGCCTCTCAGCTCGTGCCGCCAGGGTCGTCGGCTTGGACATATCACCCAATCTCGGGCGGCGCCCGGCGCCGCCGAGGAGAGCCGCGGCCCGAATAATACGACCGCTAGGCGCCCGCCCGCCGTCACCAGAGGCCGCACCGACTATCGGAGTTACGGCCTGCAGCGAAGCACTTGGCCACCAACAAGGCGCGGGCTGCGGCTGCTCGGGCACCTGGTGCCTAAAGGCGCGTCTGGGTTGCTGTTCGCCTACAGGGGCTTGGCTAGACCGCAGGGCCGCGAGCAGGTCACGCTCTGGGGCGGTGACCAGCCGCTCGGGCTCGCCGGAGCCGACGGCGCTGGCCGATGCGCCGGGCTGCCCGCCACAGCCGCTTCAGAAGCACAGGCCGCATGCGTCGTTGCCACGCCCGCTCATCGACGACCTGCAGACCGGCTATCTCGGGGTTGAAGGCACCGCTCGGGACTGCAGGTCGAGCTCTAGCTCAACGAGCTCGACGACCCCGTAGGGCTGGCCGGCATCAGTGGCCACCACCCTGTGAAGGAAGGCCAGGGAGGCATCGATGATTACCTCGGCATCGGCGGGGAGCGGGCCGTGGCCGCGCCACTGGCCCATTGGGCCCCGACGCGGGTGCACGCTCAGGGCCAGCGTCTCTCGGCCGAGGTTGGTGCTCCTCTCGGCCGGTCCCCAGTCGTAACCCATGAGCCAGGTCGGGGCCAGCAGCTCGGACGCCTCCATGTGGATAGGGAAGCCAGCGGGCCGCGCGATAGCCTCGCCTGGGCCCACCTGCTGCCAGGACGTGCTGCCGTCCGACAGCAGCAATCTGCGACTGGCGTGGTCCGACCATTCGACCCGGAACCCGTGGCCCGAGCCGGCGACCAACATGTCGATCGTGTGCTCGTATTCCTTGGGAGGTTCGGGGCCGCCTCTGGGGGTGGTCGCGAGGTGCGTCAGATAGCTGATGCCCTGGTGGCTGTCCCGCCCCATGGCCGCCCTTTGGCGTTCGACGTGGGCCCAGGAGCGGACGCGCCCCGCAAGCGCAGGGGCCCGGCGGCGGCGTCGTAGAGAAGTTCGAGCAGCTCGCCACGCTCCGACATGCCGTGAGCCTAACGCCCAAGCCGTTGCCCACGAGGCCGGAGCGGCAGCCTGACAGCCACAGCTCGCAGCCACCGGAGCGTTCGCTGACCGGCGAAAGTCCTGCACGGCAATCCTCGGCCTCCCTGCCCGTTGCATACTTGGTGGCGTGACCACGCCCGCACCCCGTGGACGGCGCAGTAAGTACCGCTGGCCGGTGATGGTCGCCGCGACTTGCACTGCCGGGCTCGCGGGCTGTGCAACGTCGACCACCGCGGCCCGCGCCGCCGTCGATGCCTCCCTCGGCCGCACGGAGGCAGCCGGCTCGGCGCACTTCGTGAGGGTCAACACCGTGCCCGGCGGCGCCTCCTCCACCATGGAAGGCTCGGTGAACTTTGCCCGTTCGGAACTGAGCATGGTCACTTACAGTGGCGCTGCGTCGTCGTCCGATGCAGTAGAAGACGTCCGCCAGGTCGGCAGCGACGTGTACGACAAGTTCCTCGTGCCACCGCGAAAGGACGTCGCCGAGCGTGGCGGTGTCCTCGGCTACCTGGGCCTGTCCCGCTGGTACGTGCGACAGGCCGGGCAGCCCGTCGCCGCCCAGGTGCTCCCCCTTGGTGTCTTCTCAGGAGCCCGCAAGGTTAGCGTCGTGGGCCCTGCCAGCCTCTCAGGCGTCGACACGACCGAGTACCGGGTGGCCATGCCGGCACAGAACTTGTCAGGGACCAGGCTCGAGCCCTCCGCCGTGGAGGTGTGGCTGGACCACGAAGGCCGTGTCCGGCGCAGCTTGTCCAACGAGGTGGAGACCATCAAAGGGAGAAGCGGGAAGCTGAGGTTCTCCACCCTGACGACTCTTTCCGACTTCGGGGCGCCCGTTCACGTCGAAGCCCCACCCCACCCAGTCGTCCTTCGTCCCTAGCATTTGACGTTGGCACCGGGGCGCCTGGACGGCTTTCGCCCCCGCTGACCCACGGTGGGGTAGTGGGCCAGGTCTGGAGGGGAGGGCCCGGCCAGGCAAGGCTGGCAGCGGCTCTTGCCGGCATGGAGACAAGGCCGCTCGACCAAGCCCTTGGCCGGGCTGACGGCGCCCTGTTCTGGCGTAGCGGCCGGGCCGACGTGGTGGAAGCGGCGGTAGCGGCTTTGGCCGCGGACGGCGACATCATGATCACCGAAGACGCCGCGACCTTTCCCGGCTGGTCGGGGCCACCGGTCGTCGCGTCGAACTAGTCCGGCCCTGAGGTCCGCTCTGCGGGCCCACCCGGCTCGCATGGACAGTAGACAGGCGCACAAGGTCATAAAACTGGCCCGGCGAGTGGGGAGCGGGGGAGCACCAGGGTTGTCGCGCCGCCCTCACGAACGGTCCGACTTGTGCGGCGAGCGGTTCGAAAAGGTGGAGGGGCTCGATGCTCTGGGTCCCAGCGGTCGAGAGCTAGCGCTTGACCCGCCCGACCCTCGGCCGAGTCGTTCCTGGGGCGCTCCGGCTTGAAAGTAGCGTTTGGACCGCCTTTCGACGGTCCCGCGGTGATGGCATAGCTCGCTCAGTAGGCCCAGGACGGCCAACCGAAGAGCGCACTTCGTCGCCCTCAGCCGGCAACTTGGTCTCGGAGGAGCCGGAGCCGAGGCCAGAGGCTCTCGAAGGCCTTGCTGACCTCCATCGCTTTTAGGCGCTCGACCTCTCCTTCCGCGTCCAGTCGGTGCACTAGGTCGACAATTGGGCCATCGCCGATGGCGCGAAGTGCTTCCTCGTAGGGGGGCATGAGAGCGGGGCCGATACGCGAAATGACCGTTGCGAACAGACCCAGCTCGTCGCGACGAGGGCCGATCCTTGTAGCGGGAAGACGATTGGCCTCGCGGGCCGACAGCTTGGCGAAGTCGTGGCAGCCGTCCCAGTAGTGGTCCGCGCCGGCGAAGCGCACCGTCGAGACCGGGCCCATCCTTATGGCGGCGGCGCACTGGATACATGGCTGGAGCGTGGTGGTAAGCACGAGGTCCCGGAATGTGCGGAAACGAAGCCCGGCCAGCACATTCGTCTCGGCGTGAGCAAGCGAGGAACCGAAGATCTCGCCGGCGGGGCCGTCCGCGTCGATGACGCGGTTGCGCGATGAACGCACGATCTCGCCCTCTGGCGTCGAAGCACAGGCACCCACCGGGACGTTGTTGCTCCGGAGCGCTTCCCAGGCCTGGCGGAAGGCCTCACGCCATGGCTCGTCCAACTCGGACCAGGTCTTCGTCGCGGTGCCATCGGTGCTTCCCGGTTGTGAGCCCACCTCGCTAGTCTCGGTGGGCGTTACGGCCGCGTCAAGGCCCCCGAGCTCGGTTCGGGCGTCCAACTACTGGGGCCGGGGTGGCGATGTTTCGCGCCTGACTCGCTCGCCAGAACCTGGTGGCAATCGGGCTGCGCCCGCTCACCTAACTCGGGGCCTCGCCCTCTTTGTAGCTATGGGCCCAGTGCGCCGGTGGCCGGGTGCCCGGAGCCTCCTGGCGACGGAGCCAGGGAACGTCAGCCCGAGGCCCGGAGTAGACAACCCGTGAGGCGGTGCGCCGTTGTTGCGTGGGCCGGCGTCGCAGTGGTTGCGGTTGCTGCCCTTGCCGGTTGCAACGGCGCGCCGAGGCCACACGGGCGATCGCCGACCGGCTCGGCCAGCGTGCCAGGCCAGCCTCTGGACGTTCCCGCTGGCTACAGCGCCACCGCCGAGGAGGTCGCGTTCACAGGGCGGGAGAACGGCTGGTTGGTCGTAGAGCTGGTTCCGAACGCGAAGTCACCCGAGCGCACGGCCGTCTTATCAACCGACGACGGCGGTACCACCTGGTACCAGCGCTGGGAGGGCGCGGGCAGCGCCGGCCAACTCGTCGCCGCGGGCTCGGGGCGCGCCTACCTAACGGTGGACAACGCCGCTTGCTTCGGCGAGGTCGGGCACTGCGAGGCCCGTCTCTTGTCCTTGGCCTCAGCGCCGGGTGCCAGGGCGCGCCTGGTCGGGCGACGGCCTTACGCGGTGACGTCGATGGCGTGGGCCGGGCCCAAGACGGGCGTCGAGTCGGTGGCAGGAGCCCGGTGCGAGGACCTGTGGTACTCCCCACTTCCGAGCCGGCCGTCTTGTCCCTCCTTGCTGAAGTTGACGACCGACGGGGGCGCCGTCTTCCGTCCGGTGCTCCACACCCACGCCCTGGTACTGGCCGTGGCCGAGGAGCGACCCTCCCGTTGGTGGGCAGTCACCGACACCTGGCTCCGCAAGGGGCCTGCGCAGGAACACTTGTTCGTGTCGCGCCTCGACGTGCTCGCCAGCAACGGGGGACGCCACTGGCGTTGGGCCGGCACTGTGCCCCTACCGCCCGCCAGCCCGGCGGTCGGGCCGCGCACTACCGCCAACCTCGTCGTGCACGGTGCCACGCTGTTGCTCAATTACGCCGACCTGGACAGCTGCGCCATGCACGGTTGCGGCACAGCGGCAACTTGGAAGAGCACCGACGCCGGGAAGCACTGGGCGCAACTTCCGTACTCCCAGCCGGGGCAGACGGGCTGCGGGCCTACCTTGGACAACCCTGCTGCCTTTTCGCCCGCAGGCGTCCTTTACCAGGCCGCGGGTGTGCCGCTGGCCGCATGTCCCCCGCCCGGCAGTTGGTTGAGCACCTGGCACGCCGACCGTTGGGCCCATGTCGCCAGTTGGCTGGGCGGCGGCCTGGCTTCGATCAGTTGGCCTGCGAAGACGAGAGGCTACGTGGTCGTCAACGGGGCCGTGGCCCGAACTTCAGACGGCGGGCGCAGTTGGGTGCAGGTGTGGCCGGCGCTGGCTCCCACCGGCCCTCTGGCCCCGCTGTCGGGGACGGCGGCGTTGGGCGCCGGCGACGCCACTGACCCAGGCGTGGTAATGAGGACCGGCGACGGCGGGCGTCACTGGTCCATAGTCGGCCACCTGCCCGGAGACGTGACCAGCCTGGCGTTGGCTGGCAAGGGTCGCGCCGACGCGGCTGTCCTCGACGCGGCCCGAGGCACCTGGGCGCTCTACGCCACGAGCAGCGGGGGCAGGAAATGGGAGAGAGTTGGCGCGCTGCCCAACGCCACCTCGTACCACTCAGGCATCGTGGGGCTGTGGGCGCATGGCAGGGACCGTGCCCTGGTTTTGACCGCGACCGGGGCCGGGGTCTACGACCTCGCCGGCGTCGCGCCGGCGAGCCTCTGGGAGACCCGCGACGGCGGCACCCACTGGGACCGCGTGGCGGAGGTCCCGCTCGGGCAGTTCGGGTCGACCGGGCCAGCCGCTTTCGTTTGGCAGGACGGCGAGTGGCGCGGTGTCGTCTCCGACGGCACCGGCGCGGAGGCGACTTCCGACGGCGGCAGGCAATGGGCAGTTCTCCCGGGAGCGAAGGGGTTCGGCGGGGCCACCGCACTGGCCGGGCGTTTCGTCGCCACATGGGTTGGTAAGGGGAACGGGACGACGCAGGAGCTGAGCGTCAGCTTTGACAGCGGGCGGCGGTGGCGCAGCGCCACGCTCCCTTCCGGCGAGGCGGTGCTGCCCATCGGCGCCCAACGAACGCTTGCTTTCGTCAACTCCCGCGACGGCTGGTGGGACAACGGCTCCGCCGTGTTCACCACCACGGACGGCGGTGTGCACTGGAACAAGGCGGCGACCGGCAC
The DNA here is from genome assembly GCA_021787035.1 of Actinomycetes bacterium. Lineage (GTDB taxonomy): Bacteria > Actinomycetota > Acidimicrobiia > Acidimicrobiales > Palsa-688 > JAJZYO01. The sequence continues at coordinate 15,565 of JAJYMM010000083.1, read as the reverse complement.
GTGAGCCGTCTCGCCCGCGAGGCGGCCACTTTGCGGGACCATGTGCACCGCAGCGCTGCGCTACGCCAAGTGCCCACCAGCTTTTGACAGCTCGGCCCGGACGGCCGCAGTGGGGCCCTGGCCGGCAAGGCTGGGTGCCTGAAGAGTGGCAAGGACCGGCCGTTGCCAGGTGACGCCGGGATATACAGCCGGAACAGCGGCGCCTCGGTCGGGTCGGTGGTGAAGAGGCAGATGGTGACAGGATCGGTGTCGAAGCGGTCGTCTTGGACGATCACCGCTGGTCGAGGCTTGCCGGTGTAGTCGGCGCCTCCGGTGACAGTCCAGATCTCGCCTCGTCTCACTCGTCGGGCCAGATCGAGACCTAGTCCACGAACGCCTGGTCGTCGTCGGCGCGTTCGCTGGCGGCAACGGCATGCGCCTGGCGGTGAGCCTCCTCGGAGAACCCTGGGGCCCGGTCGTCAGGGACCCAGATCTGGACCGGGCGCAGTCCTTGTTCCCGTAGCCGGGCTCGGTGCTGTTGAGCGCACCCGTCGTCTCGAACCGGTGCCAGACACGAGGATCACCTCCTCCACCTGTGTTACATGTAACGCGAGCGGCTCCGGCACAGAACACGTACGAACGCTCTCGACCGCCGGGCGAACCAGCGATGGAGGTGGCGCTCCAGGCGGTGGCAAACGGCCAAGGCCACCGACGGGGATACACCCGAAATTCGTCAGCCTGACAGCGCAGGATGTTTCTGTTATGGGCTCGATCAGGAGCGGGCATTGCGGCGACTGGTCGGTCTACTTCTGTTCGTCCGGCTTCTTTACCGCGGCTCTCTCGGGAGCGGCGTAGCCAACCTGGCTGCCATGAGAGAGAAGGAGCGTGTAGCCAGACTTGTCTGCGATCACCGTCACTACGGGGTCTTTAGTCGTCGCCGAAGGTGCGTTCTCCTTCACGTGGCCGTAGGCCTTGGCGTCACCGAAGGCGAAGACCTGACCGGTCTTGGTCACGAGCCAGTAGCCCTTGCCGTTCGAGGTCGGTGCGAGGGCTACGACGGTGGAGAGCTTCTCCTTCACGTGGCCGTAGGCCTTGGCGTCACCGAAGGCGAAGACCTGACCGGTCTTGGTCACGAGCCAGTAGCCCTTGCCGTTCGAGGTCGGTGCGAGGGCTACGACGGTGGAACCGACCTTCTTCGGCTCGCCGTAGAAGTGGGCGTTGCCATGCACGGTAACCTTCCCGGCCGGCATGACGCCCCACCAACCCTTGGCCCCCGGCGCCATAGCGGCGGCTGTGCCGTGGGCCAGTTCGTCCGCGACGGCAAGGGGAGGGGAGGAGGGGAGCGGGACCGCCTTCTTGGGCGCAGTAGTCGGCGGCGTTGCAGGTGCCACAGGCCCCAAGTTTTCTGAGGGGGGTGCCGAGCCGGACGGTGCGGGCGCACCGCCACCTCCGCCCGAAGCCGGGGCGCTACCACCGCCGCCTATGACGGGGAACCCACCGCCACCACCGGGTGGCCCACCACCAAGAGAGGGAGCCGGAACGTTTGTCGTGGCTGTAACTGTCGGCGTTGCCGTCGGCGGGACCGTCGTTGGAGGCGGCGCAGTCGTTGCTGTCGGAGGGGTGGTGGTCGTCGAGGTCGGCGGCTGCTGGCAACCTGAAGGGTTCAGGCCACAGGCAGCATCGACGGCGCTGGCCGCGTTCACTGTCCCGTAGTTGGTACCGCCCTCGACAGTCGTCCAGCTCTCGCCGGCGGGGTAGGTGTCATTTGCAGGGATGACCGACAACCCCTTGGTCCCGACGGGCCAAGGAGCCGGCTCGGTCGTGGTGAAGGTGCCGGACGGGTCGGACGGGTCGTTCGAGGAGTACTCGAAGTTGGTCACAGTGCCGTTGCTCGCCGTCGCCGTCAAGGTGTAAGTGGGGCCGGCCACGCTCCCCGTGTAAACCCCGGCGTCAAAGGCGGTGCAAAACTGGTTGCCACAATAGAGCGGTTGGGAACCGCTAGGGTCATTTGCGGTGTAGGTCCACCAGTAGTTGCCCTGGGCAAGGGGGTTCGTCGCGCTGCCCTCGATGAGGCTCACGACCTGGGCAGGAGTGAGGTCAGGGTAAGCCTCGTACATGAGGCCTACGATGCCGGCCACGTAAGGGCTCGACGACGACGTACCGCAGAAGTCCCCGCCCGGCATCACCTCGCCATTGAAGCCCCCTATATAGACCTCCATGTTGAAACACCCAGGAGCACCGACGTCCACCCAGTCTGCACCAGTGCCGTTGTGCTGGGTCCAGTAGCTGAACTTGCCGTTGGGCTCGACGCTCGCCACCGAGAGCACCCCCTGGTCTGCTGCCGGGTAGACGGGGAAGGCGCTGCTGTAGTTCCCCACCGCAGCCACCACCGTCACACCCTGGCTGATGGCATAGTTGACGGCGAACTGCAGCATGCCCTGACTGCCCGAACTGATGTCGTCGGCCGGCTGGCCGTCCGCCAACTGGTAGCTGAGGCCACCGTCGGGTACGGCCGAGAACGTCCCAGCGGGGTCCGAGAGGCCACCCAAGCTCAAATTTATGACCTTGACACCCGGCTGGCTCGCCGCATAGACGATGCCACCGGCCACCGTGGTGCTCGTGAAGTCTTCTGCCCCCGTGCTCGGGTCTATACCGCCCACTCGTACGGGGAGGACCTCGCACGTCGGGCACACCCCGGTCGCATAGCTGGAGCCGCCTGTGCCACCCGCGGCGACGGTTGCGACGGAAGTGCCATGGCCCATGTCGTCGTTCACGTTTGTCCACTGCAGTGTGTAAGTCGCACCGGCCGGGTAGGTCGTACCGGCCCCGAAGGTGATCGTTAAGCCCTCGTGTCCTACGGGGCTCGCTATGGCGTTGGTAGCAGTGCCGGAACCGCTCGTGTCGTTAGGGTCTGTGGACGTATATGTGAAGGGAGTTGAGGTGCTAGAACCACCAGAGACAACCGTCACGGTGTAGCCGAAACCGCGGGCGGTCGTGGTCTCACTAGCGCCACTCACGTAAAGGGCGGGCGAGCTCGCTGACCCTTCCCAGACGGGCTCTGAGATGGTCGGGTAGAAGTTCACCTGCGGCAGGAGCCGGCCTCCTAGGTCGGGGGTGGGGTTGACACCGGAGTCGACGACGGCGATGACCGGGGCCTGGACTGAGGCATCAGGCTCCCCTGTCCAGGCCTGTTGGACGTTACCTTGCCCGAGGAGCTGCTGGTCGGTCGCAGCCGGGTCCCCGGCCCCGTCCGAGTTCGCCGGCGACGAGTAGTCCGCGCTCGACGGGACTGAAGAGAAGTACGGGTCGGTGACCGCTTCCACCTGCATAGGGGCACCCGGGGTTAGCTGGGCAAATGCCACCGACCCGCCGCCGGCGGCGCCAGAGAGGCCTGCAAAACTGGTGATCGCCAAGGCCGAGGCGACGAGCAGTGCGCCAAGGGGACGACGCGAGGGAACGAGATCTGCCAAAAGCATCTTCTTATTGATCGGCAGCGTGCCATTGCTGGCGAAGCGCCACAATTCGAGGGAGAAAAGAGCGAACACAACGGCAAAACAGGTCCATCGTCTCGATCGAGATGGTGGTGCGGCCGGCCCCCCGAACGCAGTAGGTGGCGAGCGACCGCCGCTCCAGAGCCTTGCTTATGGGCGTAGTACCCCGAAGCCGAGGACGCTGCTAGGCGCCCTTCGCCGGCACGGCGCCCCGCATGGCCGTCGCGACGACCTTTTGAAGGGCCTCTGGGTCAGGCGGCCCGCTCTCATGGTCCGTGAATAGCAGGTGAACCGACCCGATGAGCATGTGCGAGAGCGCCGGAATGTCGGTGGTGGCCGAGATGCGACCCAGCGCCTGCTCTTCGGCTAGGTAGGCGGTGACCATGGCGGACGTCTCCGCGAGCAGTGGAAAGCGTGCGGCCCCCGCATCCCGCAGCCGGTCGCGCAGGCCGTCGCGGGTGATGACCAGTGCGACCATCGCCACCGCAAGAGGCGAGAACGCCCCCCTGAGCGCCTCGGTCAGGTTCTCGACCACGGTTCTCTCCCCAGCGACAGCGTTCGCGGTCTCGTCCAGCTTGGCCACTCGATCGAGGACCAGCTCAGCAAGGAAGGTGTCGAAGTCGGCGAAGTGGCGGTGCATCACCCCCTTCGCCACGCCTGCTTCTTCGGTGACGGCTCGGGTCGTGAGGCCGCTCACGCCGTCTCGGCCTAGCACGCGCTCCGCGGCGTCGAAGAGCAGCTCTCGGGCGTTGGCAAGGTGGACTCCAGTCGGCAGCTCGGCTCCTTTCGGCTTGCAAATGGGCACCAGCCCACTGAAGTGGGCATATGACCACTATACCGCCAGAGCAGTTCTCCGCGAGCGAATCGCATCACGCCCGACAGATCGCCGAGTCGTTCGGGGACGAGGCTGAACGCTACGAACGGGCCCGGCCGAGTTACCCGAGAGCCATGGTCGACGCCATCCTCGCCGTAAGCGAAGGCCACGAGGTCCTCGACGTCGGGATCGGCACCGGCATCTCCGCTCGACCGTTCCACGCGGCAGGTTGGCAGGTGCTCGGTGTCGAGCCGGACGAGCGCATGGCCAACTTCGCCCGCCGCAGCGGCCTCGAAGTCGAGGTCGCCAAGTTCGAAGACTGGGACCCGGCAGGGCGAACCTTCGACCTCGTGATCGCCGGCCAGACCTGGCATTGGGTCGATCCTGTCCTTGGTGCATCAAAGGCCGCCGAGGTGCTCCGGCCCGGCGGTCGTCTCGCGTTGTTCTGGAACGTCATGTCGTTCCCGGCGGACTTCGGCGAGAAGTACTCCACCGTCTACCAGCGGGTCCTCCCGGAGTTCCCGTTCTTCCAGAACGGCGCGCCCGGCGGCATTGGCTCCTACGCCCCGCTCCTGGACAAGGCCACCGGCGGGATCCGCGAGACCGAGAAGTTCAGCGAGCCGGAGCAGTGGCAGTTCGATTGGGAACGGCCCTACACCCGAGCCGAATGGTTGGAGCAGGTCCCGACCTTTGGGGGCCACAGTCGGATACCGGAGGAGAAGCTCGCCGACCTGCTGAGGGGGATCGGTGACGTGATCGACGCCGCGGGCGGCAGCTTCACGATGGGCTACACCGCCGTGGTGGTTACCGCCACCCGCAGCGCCGGGGCGTGAGGGGAGCCGTTCCAAGCTCCGTGCCGAGGTGGGGGTCGGTCGCCCGTTTCACACCCGACGCTAACCCGCTCGCTGGACCAGACAGGTGGACCAGACAGGTGGACCAGATAGGTGGCGGTGCGCTTGGGTAAAGGGGCCCCAGCGGATAAGGGCATCAGTCGAGCACCGCCACCTTTGGGTCAGGCTACCTTGGAGAATGCCTCGATGGCCTTGGCGCCGGCAGAGCCGATCTCGATCTTTCGCGCCTTCGCCTGCTCGGCGACAGGGACCCTCAAGGTAAGGACCCCTTTGTCGTAGTGGGCCTCGATCCGCTCGGTGTCGAGGTTCTCGCCGAGGAACAGCTGGCGGCGGAACTTGCCCTGCGGCCTCTCCGAAGCGATTACCTGCTGGCCTTCGCCGGGTTGCCATTCCCGTTTTGCCTCGACGGTCAGCACGTCTTTCTCTACGGTGAGGTCGACCGAGCCTGGGTCGACCCCGGGCAGGTCGAAGTGCACCACAAACTGGTCGCCATCTCGGTAGGCGTCCATCGGCATCACGGGCGGGCGAGCGACTGTCCCGAACAACCTGTCGGTCAGGCGGTCTAGCTCGCTGACGGCATCAGTAAACATCAACACCCTGTGACCTCCTTTCGGACGGGGAATGTCTCGCCTCGTGGGAGTACCAACCCACGCAGTTAATTTGACAATGAGCGCAGCAGGTTTATTCCCACCCTGCAAGCAGATGTTGGCCCCGACTAGACCGCGGTTTTTACAAGGCCGCGGTGCCGATTTTTACGTTCTGAGCCGGGACGACGAGGGCCCGTGGCGCCGGCGGCGCTCAAACAGCGGGAGGAGGCGCGCCGGCGTGGCGCCCAGCGGCCGGTTCCCCGGCGCGGCTCGGGTCGTTGTGCTGCAAGCGCTGGCGGGAGGCGGCCGCTTGGCGCTCGGATTCGACCGCAGCCACGCGGTCAGCTGGGTAGGTCAAGTGGCCCAAGGCGAGGAAGAGCCCGGCGAGCAGGACCAGGACAAGCATGGAGAGAAAGGCAAGCTCCAGGCCGTAGCGGCCTCCGCCGCCGAGGCTGTCTGCCAGCGCGCCCACGACGAGCGGTGCCGTCGCTTGGAAGCCCATGCGCAGCACGGAACGCACGGCTTCGGCCCGCCCCCAGATCCAAGAAGGCACAACCTCGATACGCGTGGCGTCTATGGGTGGGTTGGCCGCGGCAAGCCCGAAGGCGGCGATTATGAGCATCGGCATGGCTACCAACGCGTCGCGAGTGACGAGCGCCGGGACGAAGGCTACGGTGGCGAGCACGGTCGCACCTGTGGCCACGCTCATGCGCCCAGAGCGATGTCCCCGGCGGACCAAGGTGTCCCCGACGCGGCCCGACACCGTTGCGCCGACCATCGCGCCCGCCCCGACCACGAGGAGGAAGACCGTGGCGAGCTCCTGGCTCAGGCCGTACTGCTCCTTGGCGAACTCTTCGCCGAACAACTCGACAGCCGAGAGGAAAAACCACGTAAAACCCCCCGCTAAGACCAGGACCACGTTGGTCCGGATAGCCAGGACGTAGGTCACGACTCGCCAAAAGCCCCGAAGGCCCGTAGCGCCTGGTGGCCCCGTCCCCCCCGGGCCGGCCGCTTGGCGACCGTGGAGCAGGGCGGCACTGGCCCGAGCCCGAGCAGGGGGCTCGTCGCCTGGGGCGGCCCAGTTCCCCGGGGGGTCGGCGCCGCGAGCCTGGGCGCTGGGGGCAAGGGCAGGCCGTTCGACCAGTGCAGGGCCTCTTTCCATTCTGACGAGCGTGCGCTGTGGCTCGGGGAGCCTCCGTACCGCCCAGGCCAGAACTACGGCGGGGACGGCCAGGGCCCCAAAGGCCAGCCGCCAAGAAACTACTGCCAGTTCGCCCGAGGCAAGAAAGCCTGTGCCGGCACCAAGGAGCTCGCCGCTCGTTATGAGACCGTAGATGCGACCCCTTTCCACCGCTGGCCACAGGTCGCCGAGCAGTGAGGCCGTGACTGGCCCGTTGAGCGCGAGCAAACCGCCGAGCAGGACCCGCGTCGCGAGGAGCATGGCGTAGGAACTGGCAAGTGCGCTCGCTCCCATGGCGAAGGCCCAGAGGGCCACCGACCAGGCGAGCAAGGGGATGCGCCTCACCCGGTCCGCGAGCACTCCGGCGGGCAGGGTACTGAGCGCCCCGACACCGGTGGTGACGGCGAGGAGCGTACCCAGCTCGAAGTTGGACAAGGCGAGCGCGTGGCGCAGTTCGGTGGCGACGCTTCCGATCGTCGTTGTGTCCGCGTCGGAGAGCCCGTATATCGCTGCGAAAACCAAGAGGAATTGCAGGCGGGAGCGCTCGCTGGTAGGGTCGCCGGGGATCCGCGACGCACTGGCTGCGGCGCTTTGAAAGCGAGCCGTCGCCTCCGCGTGGTCGAGGCCGGCCGATGCTACGGCGCGCCGGAGCCGCGGGATCTTTGCAGCGCTGTCGGCGCTCGCCATGTGCGAATAGCCTACTGTCGCCATAACTTCCCGATCCCGGTTACAATTACTTGGCGGCCAGAGGCAAGGGTTGCGCCGTCGCTGGGCTGCCTTCGTGCCTTTTGGCTCGCCGCTACCGGCCTCGTCGCCTCCGCGTTTTTTGGGTTTCGCGACGAAGAGCCACGATGACGAGATGAAGGCGGTTAGATGACAGCCACAGTCCACGGGATGCCCCGCATCGGGCCCGGCCGGGAGCTCAAGTGGGCGCTCGAGTCCTACTGGGCCGGGAAGCTTTCCGACGCCCAGCTCGTCTCGGTCGGCGCGGGCATAAGGCGCCGCAACTGGGAGACGCTGACCGAGGCCGGGGTGGACCTGGTCCCGGTCAACGATTTCTCCCTCTACGACCATGTGCTCGACGCCGCCGTCATGCTCGGCGCTCTGCCGCCGAGGTGGGGCCATCGGGACGGGCCGGTCAACCTCGCGACCTACTTCTCCATGGCCCGAGGCGGTGCTGGCCCAGATGGTTCCCCAGAGCCGCCCCTCGGGCTGACCAAGTGGTTCGACACCAACTACCACTACTTGGTGCCCGAGCTCGGCCCTGCTACGTCGTTGCGCCCTCAGGCCTCCAAGGCCCTTGGCGAAGTGGAAGAAGCCAGGGCCGCGGGCGCGGGCGCCCTGAAGGCAGTCCTCCTCGGGCCGGTCAGCTTCCTTGCCCTTTCCCGGCCCGGGGAGGCGAGTTTCGACCCCTGGCGGCTCATGGGCCCGCTTGTCGAGGCCTACGTGGAGGTGCTGGCGTCCCTGGCTGAGGCCGGCACGGATTGGGTGCAGCTCGACGAGCCCGTCCTTGTGGGGGACAGCAGCGGGCTGGAGCTGGCTGAGCTCGAGCGCGCCTACCGCCGCCTCGCCGAGGCGGGGCCGCGGCCCAAGATCGTGGTCTCCACCTACTTCGGCGCCGTTGGCGAGGCGATGAAAGCGCTGGTCGGCCTCCCGGTGGAAGGGGTTGGCCTCGACTTCTGCTCCGGCCCGGCCAACCTGGCGCTCCTGGAAGCGGCCGGAGGGGCCAGGAGTAAAGAGCTCTTTGTCGGTGTCGTGGACGGCCGCAATGTGTGGGCCACCGACCTTGCGCGCGCCCGACAGCTCCTAGACCGCGCGAGCAGCCTTGCCTCCGGGGTGGTGGTCTCCACCTCGTGCTCGCTTGCCCACGTACCGGCGAGGGTCGGGGGCGACCCCGGCGTGCCTGGGTGGTTGGCGCCCTGGCTCGCGTTCGCGGAGGAAAAGGCGGGCGAGGTGGCTTTGCTCGCCCGCGGGCTCGACCAGGGATGGGGTTCAGTGGAAGAGGTTCTCCAGGCGAACCGCGACCTGCTGGCGGCCCGGCGTTCTGACCTGCGTTGCGCCGACCCGGCCGTGCGCCGACGGGTCGCCGCCCTACCGAAGGACGGCCAGGGTCGGCCGGCGAGCGCCGGCGAGCGCCGCAGCGCCCAAGAAGTTGCACTGGGGTTGCCGGTGTTGCCCACAACGACCATCGGCTCCTTCCCCCAGACCAAGGAGCTGAGAGCCGCCCGGGCCGCCCGGAGGGCGGGGCACCTCGACGAGGGCGCCTACCAAGCACGGCTGCGGGCCGAGGTAGACCGGGTGGTCGGTCTCCAAGAGGAGCTGGGCTTGGACGTGCTCGTCCACGGCGAGCCCGAACGCGACGACATGGTGCGCTACTTTGCGGCCCAGCTGAGGGGTTTTGCCCTGCCCGAGGCGGGGTGGGTGCAGTCGTACGGGTCGCGCTGCGTTCGCCCCCCGGTGCTCTACGGCGACGTCTCCCGGCCCGAGCCGATGAGCGTCGAGTGGTGGGCCTACGCCGCCTCCCGAACGAACAGGCCGATGAAGGCAGTGCTGACCGGCCCCCTCACCATGCTCCGTTGGTCGTTTGTGCGCGACGACCAGCCGTTCGACGAGACGGCTGCACAACTGGCACTCGCCATCTCCGACGAGGTCTCGGACCTGCAGGCGGCCGGAGCGAGGGTGATCCAGGTGGACGAGCCGGGCCTGCCCGAAGGGCTGCCGCTACGGCGGCGCGAGCGGCCCGGCTACCTCACCTGGGCGACCAGGGCCTTCCGCCTCGCGGTCGCCCCTGCCGCGGCCACGACCCAGGTGCACACCCACATGTGCTATGCCGACTTCTCAGACATAATGGGCTCTCTCGCCGACATGGACGTCGACGTGGTCTCCCTGGAAGCGGCCCGTTCCCACTTGGACCACGTGGCGGGGCTCGCCTCCTCGGCCTACGAAGGCGGTATCGGTCCCGGCGTCTACGACGTCCATTCCACTCACGTCCCGAGCACCGGCGAACTGTACGCACTGCTGGCCAAGGCCGTGAGCGAACTTGGGCCTGACCGGGTGTGGGCCAACCCGGACTGCGGGTTGAAGACCCGCAGGTACGAAGACGTCGTCCCCGCGCTGGCGCACCTCGTCGAGGCCGCCCACCAGGCGCGCGCCGGAGCCCGTCTGTGAAAGACAACTACGACTTGGAGGTAAGCCGGCCAAGCCCATGGACGAGTGCGACGACCTCTTAGCCGGCCAACCCCTCCAACAGGAGCGCCCGCAGGAAGTCGGGGCGTTCGACGCCACCACGGCTATATCGCTCGGGCTTTCGGGCCGCACCACTGTCGTCAGCCTTCCCAGGATGCTGCAAAGGTCGCGGAGCGCCGAAGCGTGAGTTGTTGTCTGCCCAACCGGGCCGAAAAGGTGCCATGGTCGGGCGCACCTACCAAGACGATGCTCACGTCGGCGAGGTCGGCCGGCCCGCTGAGCACAAGACCGTCGGGTGTGCCGTCGAAGGCGAGTTCGGCCAAGTCTTCGGTGCCATCAGGCCCAAAGCGGGCGACGAGCGGGACTAGCAGCCCTTCGCTGCCGGCGCCTTCAGCCGGCCCGCCCCACCCGTCGTTCGAAGGGGAGGAGCCGCCGCCGGCGAGCACCACTAGCAGTTGTTCGCACGCCGGCGGGCGCTCGCCGATGTGGGGCCGATGGCGCAGGGTGGGGACCACCGACCCGGCCCGGAGCCACAGGGGGGCGGTCTCCATGGCGAGGGCGACCTCTTTCCAACGCGGCCCCTCGACCTGGTCCCCGGTGGCGTAATGGGCCCAGCGGCCGGGCGGGAACCAGACTCGCCGGCGCCCATCGGGCCGGTACAGCGGCGCGACCAGCAAGTCGGGGCCGAGCAGGTACTGCAGGTCGGCGGCCTGGGCATCCGCCGAGCGCGGGTAACCGAGCACCATCGGGCGGATTATCGGCGCGCCGGTGCGGGCCGAGCGCCAAGCGAGCGCGTAAATATAGGGGAACAAGCGGGTGCGCAGTTCGGCGGCGTGGCGCACGGCGGCTAGGGCTTGGGGGCCGAAGTCCCACGGGAGGCGCGAAGTAACCCCGTGAAAACGTGAGAAGGCTGAGAGGAGGCCGAACTGAGCCCAGCGCACGAAGAGCTCCGGTGAGGGGTCACCATGGAAACCTCCGATGTCGTGGCTCCAGAAGTGGTGCCCCGACATGGCCATGGAGAGGCCGGCGCGCAGCGTGGCCGCCAGGTCCTGCCACGTGGCGTTGGAGTCGCCAGACCACTGCACCGGGTGGCGCTGACCGCCAGCCCAGGTCGAGCGCGCCCAGACAAATGGCCTCTCCCTGCCGGCCGCCCGCAGCGCGCCCTGGACGGCGTCGTTGTACAAAAGCGGGTAGCGGTTGTGGAGAAGGGCGCCAGGGGTCCCGTCGTAGGAGACGGTCTCGGTGGGTATCGCTTCCCCAAAGTCTGTCTTGAACACGTCCGCGCCGTCGTCCAAGCGCTCCCTCAGCCGCGCGGTCCACCACGCCACGGCCTCGGGGTTGGTCATGTCCACTATCGCCACCGGCGGGTGGTAGCTCCCCCACAGCTCACCAACCCACGTCGTGCCGTCGCTCTGACGTAAGAAGTAGCCCTTGCTTTCCCCGACCTCGAACAGGGGGCTTCCCACGCCGATGTACGGGTTGACCCACAAAGAGGCCTTGAGCCCCGCCGCGTGCACGTCGGCGAGGAAGCCAGCCGGGTCGGGGAACGCGTCCGTGTCCCAGTTCAAGTCCGACCACCAACCGAAGCGCTGCCAATAGGTGTCGAGGTGGAGCACGTCGCATGGGACCCGGTGCATCTCGATCTCGGCTAGGCGCCGCCGGGCGCGTTCGGCGGAGTCGGAGGAAAAGCCCGTCGATATCCAGGTGCCAAAAGCCCATGGGGGCGGCACCTCGGGCCCGCCGACGAGGCGCTGGTAGTGCGAGAGGCATTGCTCGGGCGTCCCGAACAAGATGTAATAGTCCAAGGCGGCGTCCGCCACGACGACCGACCACGACCCCTGGGTGAAATGGCACATGTCGAACTCGGCGTAGGCCGTCGTGTCCACGAAAATGCCGTAGCCGCGGCTCGAGATGAAAAAAGGCACGTTCTTGTAGCTCGTCTCGTCAGCGCAGCCGAGGGCGTCCTGGTTCCAAGAGGACACGAGCTGGCCCCGTTTGTCGAAAGCCGTGAACTTCTCGCCGAGGCCCCAAAAGTGCTCGTCAGGTTCGGCGAAGAAGGTCTCGTGGGACGCCGTGGGCGGCACCCCGCCAGCCAGCCGCGTGAAGCCGAGAGGTAGGACGAGGAGCGTGTCGTTGGGGTCGCTCGTGGAACGGTCCTCTTCGAGCACGATGCCTCCGGCGGTGACAACTAGGCGGAAAGGGGCCAGGTCTGCAACGACGCGGACGTCCGCGACGGCGAGCTCGGCCCTCTCGGGGAAGAGCAACGTCCGGGCTTTGCTCGGTGCGAGCGGCTTGGCAAGGAGAGGCTGCGGTGGCTCAGATCCGCTGGCCCACAGTGTGCAGCGCAGCAACGGCGGGGAGCCGACGAGGCGGAGGGCCAACTGGACAGGGGTACCCGCAACGGTCTCGCCCTGGAGGAGCAACCCGCCGGGCAGTTGCTTTGCCACGGCCATGTCGCCGAGCGCCTCGACGGTCCGCGGCTCGGCCGGGACAAGTGCCGGTGGGCGGGTGTAGAAGTAGCCGTTGGGGCGGTCGCGTAGGCGCAGCCCCCCCGGCGCGCTCGCCGCCGGGGCCGCGCGGTCAGCTGTAGGTGCCGCCCACGGCTGGCTCACCCTTTTATCGCCCCGAGCAGCACGCCCTTGGAGAAGTACTTGGAGACGAACGGCATGATGATCAATATCGGCAGGACCACGATCATGACGATCGCCATCTGGAGCGAAAGGGGGGCGAGCGGCTGGTGACCGAAGTACTGGCCCGAGTTTATGCCACTACCCGCGAAGGACTGGCCAAGGGTCACGTACTGGTAAAGGACGTAGGAGAGGGGCCAGCGTTGGCTCTCGGCCGGCATGAACAAGAGCACGTTGAACCACGAGTCCCAGTAGCCGACTGCGTAGAAGAGCGCGATCACCGCCATCGTGGCCTTCGACATGGGAAGCATGATCCTGGTCAGGATCCTCCACTCTCCGGCCCCGTCGATGCGGGCGCTCTCGATCAGCTCGACGGCTGCCGTCGAGAAGAACTGGCGCATTATGAGGATGTTGAAGACACTGAGCGCGGTCGGCACGATGAGGGACCAGTACTGGTTGTAGCCGCCCAGGTCGGAGACCACGAGGAAGAACGGGATGAGGCCGCCCGAGAAGAACATCGTGAACATCATGACGGCGAGGATGACCCTGTGGCCGAACGAGCCGCTCCGGGAGAGCCCGTACGCGGCCAGGACGGTCACCACCATGGAAAAGGCGGTCCCGACGGCGGTGATGGCGACAGATATGACCGCGGCGCGGGCGACGACGCCGCCGGAGAATATAAGGCGATAGGCATTGAACGTGATGCCGCCCGGTACGACCACGAGGCCGCCCGCTTTGTTGATCATTCCCTGGGTCGAGATGCTCGTGATGGCCACTATGTAGAGCGGCCCCAGGATGAGGGCCATGTAGAGGGCCAGCACGCCAGCCTTTATCCCCTGGCCGGTCCGTGTCGGCGGCGTCTCCCAGGCGGGCCGGCGCGGGTCGCGCCGGCGCTTGTTGTTGGTGGGGTACGCGAAGGGCGCGGTGTTGGCACCAGCAGTAACAGCGCTCATCGGGCGAGCATCTTCCTCCTCGACCTGTCGCTCTGATAGAAGCCGGCCTGCCCGAAGCGGTGCGCCAACCAGTTGGCACCGAGGAGCAGGACGACCGAGACGACGCTAATGAACATGCCTGCGGCCGTCCCGTAGCTGTACTGGCCCTGGACGATGCCGTACTGGTAGGCGTAAACGGAGAGGACCTGAGCAGCCCCGGTGCCGACCGCACCCAGCTGGAGGAACATCTGCTGGAAGCCGAAGCTGAGCGCGCTCCCTAGGTTTAGGATCATGAGCAGCACCGCAAGGGGGATGATGCCAGGCAGCGTCACGTGCCATATCTGGCGCCAGCGGCCGGCACCGTCGGCGGCCGACGCTTCGTAAAGCTCGGGGTTCAAGCCGGCGATGGCGGCCACGAAGATGATCGCCGAGAAGCCCGCTTCTTTCCAGATGGCCTGAGCCGACACGAGAAGAGGGAAGGTGCTCGAGTCAGTCATGAAGTCGAAGGGGTTGTTGACGCCGTGGTTGCGGAGGAACGTGTCGAGCACGCCGGCCCCCCCGAGCATCTGCTCGAACAAGGTTATGACGAGCACCCAGTTGAAGAAGTGAGGTATGGCCGCAACGGCTTGGACCAAGTTGCGGAGCCACTTTCGGAGCAACCGGTCGAGCATGATCGCGAGCGCCATCGGGACGGGGAAGAAAAGCACGGTCTGGACGGCGAAGAGCTCGAGGGTCAGCCAGAGCGACTTCCAAAACGCCGGGTCGGTGAACAGCTGGTTGAAGTTCTGGAGGCCTACCCAGGGGCTGTGCAGGAAGCCCTGGTAGACGTTGTAGTACTGGAACGCGGTCACCAACCCGAACATGGGCAAGTAGTTGAACAAGATGAGCAACAACAGCGCCGGCAGCACCATCAGGAGGAGCGGCCGGTCGCGCCGGAAGCGCAGCCGCCAAGCCGGGCGCCCTTTGGGGGCTCGGTCGGGTGGGGCCGAGGCGCGGCGACGCTCGGCCGGCGCCAGGGGCAGGTCCACCCCCGGCGCCTCTGTAACTGGGCTGGTGCCCTGCCTGAGCGCCATCAACCTTCAGCTCTCTTACTTGTAGTACTGCTCGTACAGCTTCTCGTAAAAGGCCCGGAGCGCGTTTCCGCCGGTGCCCTGCCAGCGCTTCACAGCTGCCTTGAAGTCCGCCACAGAGGCCCTGCCCCTGGTCACTTCGATTATGAGGCTGCCGGGCTGGCTGGGGTTGAAGTCGGTCGGGCCCGCGGCCGCGGACAGCTGCGGCGGGAGAGGGGCGTTCAGGTCGTAGAAGAGCGGTTTCAGCGCGTATTTGCCGGCGTTTTGGTACCACGCGGAAACCCGCCGGGTGATCTCGGGGAAGCCGGGGTTGATCGTGAAGCCTTCGGGGGAGACCAGGAACTGGTAGGTCGTCGCTATGTTTGTGTTCCCAGTGCTCGTTAACTTCGGCCCCGAGCTCGAGTTGACGTAGTCCACGCCTTCGACGCCGTAGTTCACGAGGTTGTACTCGTAGGAGCCGAACGGCGCGGCGAGGTAGTTGGCGATCCTGAGCAGTTCCTCCACCTGGGACTTCGAGAGGCTCTTGTTCAGCCAACCGAAGTAGCTGGCCCCGTTTTGGAGCAGGTACTGGGGGGTGCCGGTACCTCTCGCCGTGAAGGGTGCGAACGCCTCCCGGACGTAGCTGTGGTTGGCGGCGAGGCCCGAAATAGCGTCCTGGTAGCTCCAGGCGCCGAGGCCGTCACCGTGTCCTGCGTCCGCTTCCCCCTTGGTCGTTGCTCGAACCGCTTGTCGAAGCGGTTCGACTTTCAGCGTAAGAGCTTTGGCTGTGGATGTCAAGAGCTATCCGGTCTGGCGGAGGACTTTCTCGAAGCGCTTCGGGAGCGGTGGCTCGGCCCCTGGCCTTGGCT
>JAJYMM010000142.1 GCA_021787035.1 Actinomycetes bacterium | reverse complement strand
TCGGCCCCTCGGGTGTTATCAAGGAGAGATAGAGGAGCATAAGGAGCATCCACCACTGGACCGGTGAGGCTGGCTACGGTCTGTCGTTGTGGGTGTTATCCGAGAGTCTTCCACGACAGAGGGCACATGGCTTCGGCTACTCGCGTGACCCTCCCTGACGGGCAGCGGACGTGGACCGTCGTCGGCGACGACTATTCGGTAGTTGGGCCCGTCGAGGACTGGCTGGACGCCAACCGTGAGCTTTGGTCGCCGAACACTGTCCGCGCCTACGCGACGGTGCTGGCCCAGTGGTGGTCCTTCCTCGGCCAACGAGGGGAGAGGTGGGATGCGGCAGGCGTCGGTAGTTTTGGGGCGTTCTTGGCGTGGCAACGGACCGGACGCCGAGCCGACGCGGTGATCGGCACTGTGCCGCCCACGCTGTCGCCTGCGACCCTTCAGAACCGCCTGGCGGCCGTGCTCAGCTTCTACCGTTGGCAGGAGGCCGTGCACGACGTCCCGGTCGCAGCCAGGCTGTACAAGGGGCGTCCCCGTTGGCGTAGGAATGTTGGGCTGCTCTCCCACCTCGACTCACGCTCGACTGCGAAGACGACAAGTGTCGTGCGCGTGCGAGGCGTTCGCCGCGAGCGGCCTCCGATCCTGTTGCCCTCGCAGGTGCAGGCCATCATCGACGCCTGTGCCAACTACGACGACGGCGCCCTCGAGTGGTCCGGGAACCTCCGCGACCGTTTCCTCTTCTCGCTAATGGCGGAAAGCGGCCTCAGGCTAGGCGAGGCGCTCGGCATGCGTGTCTCGGACTTCGTGATGGGCCGTGGCGGGAGCCCCTACGTGCTCGTCGTGCCCAGAGAGGCCAACCCGAACGGCGCCAGGGTGAAGATGATGCGACCGAGGAGGGTCTACGTCTCAGCCGACCTCGAGCGGCTCTATGCCGACTACGTGAGCTTCTTGGCCCTTCGCGCCGATGCGGAGGGCCAGGCGCTCAACCCCGACGGTTTCCTTTTCGTGAACCTGGACCGTCCGCCTCTGTTCTCCCCCATGAAGGAGGCCACGGTCCGCTCCAAGGTTGCTGCGCTGAAGAAGCAGGGCATCGGGCCCCCCGGTTGGACGCCCCATTGGTTCAGGCACACCCATGCCAGTGCACTACTGCTCGCAGGAGCCCCGGACTGGGTCGTCTCCCGCAGGCTCGGCCACGCCCACGTGCAGACCACCTTGGACCTCTACGGCTGGGTGAGCGAGGACGCGGCGTTGCAGATGGCAGCGAACTGGAAAAACTACGCCAGTAATTGGCAGGTCTTGGACGGCGACAGTGGCTGAGCGGCGCCCTCCCCGGCGAGGGACGCCCGCCTCTCGCCAAAGGGGTATGAGCCCTGTGCTCGGCCAGTTGGTGGCCGACTTGCCGGGCCACTGGCAGGAAGCTGTTCTTTCTGGGAGAGCGTTGCACCTCGACGATGGGCCCGTGGACCTGGCCGGGCTGTCTGAGCAGTTGAGGGCCGAGCTGGCCTGGCTCGCCCACTGGCAGGACTGCGACGGTGCACATGTGCCGCAGCTCGCGCTCGAACGCCTTGTCGGCGCCTTGCGTTGGGCGCTCGCCACCGGACGGCAAGTGCCAGCCAGTGTGACGGGCTGGCGTTCAGGGGACTGGGACACCCTCCTGCGCGAGCACGCCTACCACCTGAACGGCCGGTTGCCGGCGTCGGGCTTGTCGTGGGCACGCGCTACGCGGCTGCTCGACCTGCCGGTCGTAGCCCTCCAGGCCACCATGGTCGAGGAGTGGTGGCAGCTCGACCGCTGGCACATGCGTTGCGACCCCCGCATACCGAGGCGGGCGGTCGAGCCGCACGCCGAAGAGGTGGACTGGGCCCGGTTGCAATGTGGCTGGCTCCGGGCGTCCGGCAAGCACTTCGCGGCCCAGTTGCTCAGTTCGGGAGAGGTCACCTGGTCTACCCTCACAGGGCGGATCGTGCCGGCACTGGCTCATTTCGACCGCTGGTTGGCCGATATTGCAGACCCGACCGCAGCTTTTGGACCTGAGCAGCTCACGCAAGCTCCCCGGCACTTCGCCACCTGGGTCGCCGACCACGCCCACGGCCGCCGCCCTTCCGCTCGGGAGGCCAACTACCACCTGCGTTGGGTCGGCCGCCTGGTCGACTTCGCAGCGGTGACGCCGGAGCTGGCTGACGCGCCTTGGGGGCGGGCGACCGAGCTCCAGGCCGCGGCGTGGTTCAAAGCAGTGGCGCGCGTCCGCAACCGGGTGGAGTTCGATGACGCGCACTACATCGACGACGCCACCTTGGCTCAAGTAGTCAGCTACCTCCATGTCCTCGGCGGGGAACCCGCCGAGACCTTCACCGTCGTGAGGGGCTCGGGCGAGCAGCTCAGCCTCCAGGGCATGGGCCAGCCCGAGGCGATGCGCATGCTTTTGCTGCAGATCCTCACCGGCCGGCGCGCCAGTGAGATCTGCCTCGCCCCGTTGGACTGCCTGTCAGACCCTGTCAGCCCCGAAGCAGCCGCAGCGGGGCTGGCCGTCTTTCGCTACGCCCAGTCGAAGATCGACGGTGCGCCGGACACGATCCTGGTGGGCCCTGAGGTGGTGGGCGTGGTGGAGGAGCAGCGCGGCTGGCTCGTGGAACGCTTCCCCGGGAGGGAGTTGCCCTACCTGTTCGTCCAGTTGCGGGACAACAGCCGCGGCGCCAAGCCATACCACCACGACACCTATTCAGGGGTGCTGCGCCGGTTTTCCCAGGCCGTCCGGCTCGTCGATGCCCATGGGCACCCCCTTCGGCTAAGCCACACGCACCGCTTCCGCCACACCAAATTGACCAAACTTGCCGAGCTGGGGCTCCCGATAGCGGTGATCCAACGCTATGCAGGCCATGCCACTCCGACGATGAGCATGTTCTACGTGGCCAAGCGAGAAGAGTACCAAGAGCAGGTCTTCGTCGCGACCCGCAAGTACCGCTCCGACGGGGAGGAAGTCAGGTTCTCCCGCGAGGTCTACGAGGCTGTCCAACTGTTCCAGCGCGCGGACAGGATCCTGCCCCATGGCTGGTGCTTGCTCCCACCACTTCAGACCTGCGACAAGGGCAACGCTTGCTTGACCTGCGGGGTCTTCGTGACCGATAGCACCCACCTCGAGTCATTGCGCAGGATGCTCGCCGAGACCGAGGCGCTCATCGACAGGGAGAGGCAACGGTTCTCGGACCGCCACGGCGTGCCCATGCCAGAGGACAACGTGTGGCTCCGAGAACGGTTGCTAGAACAAGAGGCCCTCCATCGCTTGGTCGCAAAGGTCGGTGCTGCCACCGGCAAGGCGGTCGAGGGGGGCGGCGCGGACGCTAGTTCGGCTGTCCGCCCGGTCGAGCTCCGTAGACGCGAACAGCCATGACTGACGAGCGTGTCGAACGCCTCACGGCAGTAGCCCGCAAGAGGAGCAAAGAAAAGGCCCAGGCGGCCGAGGCAGCTATCCGCAAGCTCCGCAAGTCCGGCGAACCTGTGAACTTCTTCACGGTCGCTCGGGAGGCCGGCGTCTCGCACACGTTCCTCTACGACAACAACGAGCTCCGCCAACGCATCGAGCACCTCAGGCACGCACGGCCTCCTCGCCACGCACCCACTGACAAACCGGCCGGCACCGGCGAAGACAACATCGTCGCGGTGCTGACCCAACAACTCGACGTACTGAAGACCCGCCATCGCGAAGAGGTCCTCGCCCTCAGACAAGCGCTGGAAAGAGCCCTCGGTGAGAACCTCGTGCTCCGGCGCCAGCTCGCTCAGCACGGCCTTACCCCTGTGGTGGAATGACGCCCGTCAGCTACGCCCGCCGGCAGCGCTGTCGTTGCTATAGCAGCCACAGCGTGACCTCGGCTTACAGTTCGTAGATCTCTAGTATTAATGGATAACTGGGGGGGGCCGGCGGCAGCGGGGGGGCTGGGCCAAGCCGCTAGCGCTTTCGAGCTCGCGCGGGCGATGGGCGTCGGCTCCCGAGGTCGGCCGGCGCGGTACGGTGACAC
>JAJYMM010000126.1 GCA_021787035.1 Actinomycetes bacterium | reverse complement strand
CGTGGTAGCGGGCGCGATCGCCCTCGTGCGCTACGGGCGGGAACGGCACGAGCCACCGCCGCTACGGCCGGACCAGAAGGGCCGGCCTTCGGCGCTCGACCTGCTCGACGAGCGGTTCGCCCGCGGCGAGATCGACACCGAGGAGTACACCAAGCGACGTGACCTTCTTCGTGCGGGAAGATGAACAGCCGCTGGGTGCGCTGGTGGCCGGCCGCCGCAGCCGTTTTGGTCCTGGCGGGCGGGTCGAGCGTGGCTGTTGCCGCCGCCAGCGGGGCCTTCTCTTCTCGGGCGTTGGCACCGAACGGAGAGTGCTCGGCCCCGTCGTTGCCAGGCGTCGTCATCGACGTGAAGCTGGCCGACATGGGCGGCATGATGTGGGGCGGCTACGGTGCCCGCGGTACAACGCGGATCTCGCTTAGCAGTGACACTGCGGCGGCCGGCACCGTCTCGTTCCGGGTGGCAAATACCGGCCGTCTGGTGCACGAGCTGGTCGTGCTGCCCTTAGCCCCCAGCCACACGGTTGGTGAACGCCCCATTGGTGCCGACAACCGGGTGAGCGAGAAGGGGTCGCTCGGCGAGGCGTCCAACACGTGTGGCCAGGGCGCGGGTGCCGGCATCGACGCCGGTGCCATCTCCTGGGTCACGCTCCACCTGAACGCGGGAAACTACGAGCTTGTCTGCAATATCCCCGGCCACTACGCCGGCGGCATGTTCGCCAAACTACGCGTCGGCTAAACCCGGTACTGTTGATTTAAGTTTGACACCAACCCGGCGGGGTCCACGGATGGGCGGAGCCGTGGGCGGTAGCGGCTTTGCCACGGACGCCAGGGTGGCTATGGGTCAGGGGGTTACGAAGAGCTCGGCTACGTCGGCGTAGTTGGTCAGCGAATAGTTGGCTGCCGTTGCCCAGGGGTCCTCCTCTGCTCGTCCCATTGGCCGAGGCCTCGGCTACTTCGCGCCGCGCAAGGTGGCGCTCGGCGAGTGCGGCCGGTCCTACGGCGACGCCCTGCACCCACGAACACAGCTGCCTGCGCTGCCCCGCTTCTGCGCCCGACCCTGCCGAGCGGTCCCGGCTGGTCGAGATCAGTGACAACCTCGCCGAGCGCATCGCCGAAGCGGAGTCGGAAGGCTGGCTCGGCGAGGCCGAACGTCTACGGGTCAGCCTGGACGGTGCCCGCCACAAGCTCGCCCAGATGGACCTGATCGCCGAGCAGCGGGCCAGCTCCGTGAACCTCGGCATGCCGACCCTCTCCCAAACCGCGGCCCGAACCACGACCACGACGGACCCGCTCGGTGAGCTGAGCACTGACAACGAGCCGGATGAGCTGAAGGACGCGGCAGAACGCCCGGGTAGAGGAACGAGAAGGTTATCGCTGGATGCTCTCCGCGCCTGAGTTCAGGCGTCAAAGAATAGGGGTCAGCGGCTCTCGTCATAGATACTGAGGACCGTGGGTGAGGTGGCGAGCAGGACGATGCCGATGGCGGCGAGGGCGGCCGTGAGGGCTTCTCCGGCGAGGTAGGCGCTGGTGAGGCGGACTTGTTCGTTGAGGGCGGTGTCGCCGATGAGGACGGCAAGGAGGGGTTCGAGCACGGCGATGAAAGGCATCGAGTAGGCGAGCGGTCCCGCTTGGTAGGCGCTTTGGGAGATGACGAGGGCGGCGATGCCGGCGAGGATGAGCAGGTAGGGCTGTGGGGAGGTGAGCGCACCAGTGAGGGAGTGGGCGAGCTCGGAGACGGTGGCTTTGGTGAGCACGGCGAGGAGCCCGAAGGCGGCACCGGCCGCGGCGCCGAGGAGCATGGCCCGGTGGCGGCCGCTGACCCGGGTGGCGACGACGACGAGGAGCGCGGTGACGACGGCGACCGGCGTGAGGGTGGCGACCCAGGTGAGCGGGGCCGGGTTGCCGATGCCTTCGACGGGCGAGGCGAGGATGAGGCAGCCGGCGACGCCACCGAGGACGGCGATGATGCCGGCCCAGTCGCGCGCTGCGGCTCGGCGGTGGCGGCGCCACATGGCGATGGGGACGGCGATGGCGAGCTCGGTGACGACGACGGGCTGGACGAGGGCGACGGGTCCGAAGGCGAGGGCGACGCCTTGGAGTGCGTAGCCGCAGACGAGCAGGGCGATCCCGGCGATCCATTTGGGGCGGCGGAGAAGGTCGAGGAGCAGGCGGAGCTTGAGCGAGGAGGTCGCTGGCGCGCTCTGGGCGGCTTCTTGTTGGTAGACAGCGGCCCAGGCGAAGCTGGTGGCGGCGGCGAGGGCGGCGACGATCGAGGCGGTCATGTGCCTCGGCGTTGGTTTCGGGCGCGCCGCCACCTTCGGGCCCGGCGGGCGATCTCGATGAGGCCGCTTATGGCGAGGGCGGCACCGAAGGCGACGAGGAACCCGGCCCAGGGTCGGTGCTCGAACGCCTTGCCGCTGAGGCGGCCGATGAAGAAGGCGTAGCTGGCCCAGAGGACGGCGGCGACGGCGGTGGCGGCGAGGAAGGTGCGCCGCGGGTAGGCGATGAGGCCGCACACGAGGGTGACGGCGGTCCGTCCACCGGGGACGAACCGGCAGACGAGGATCAACCGGGCCCCGTAGTGCTCGAGGGCGTGCTGGGCCCACTCGCGGCGGTGTCGTCCTTTGTCGCTCGTGAAGAAGCGCCGTTCGGCGGCGGGGCCGAAGCGCCGGCCGAGGAGGTAGGAGAGGTTGTCGCCGAGGAAGGCACCGGCGGCGGCGAGCGCGACGAGGGCGGCGATGCGGGGGTCGGTGCTGCCGGCGGTGGCGACGCCGAGGGCGATTAGGACGGTCTCGCTCGGCACGAGCGGGACGAGGGCGTCGAGGGCGGGCAGGACGAGCGCGAGGAGGTAGGAGACGGGCGAGTCGAGCTGCAGCACGCTGAGGTGGCTCATCGCTCTGTCCCGGGCTGCGGGTCGTCTGGGTGGTGCTTGGAGTGCCAGCTGGCGGCGGCGCTGAGGCCGACGGCGGCGACGACGACGGCCAAGGTGATGATGGTGGGGACCTCGACTACGGGTTTGAGCAGCATCTTGAGCCCGATGAGCACGAGCAGGACGGCGAGTCCCTTGGTGAGGTAGGAGAAGCGGTCCATGGCGTCTGCGAGCACGAAGTACAGCGAGCGCAAGCCGAGCACGGCGAAGGCGTTGGACGTGAAGACGACGAAGACATTGGTCGTGACCCCGAAGATGGCCGGGATCGAGTCGGCGGCGAAGACGAGGTCGGTGGCTTCGACGGTGACGAGCGCGAGCAGGAGCGGGGTCGCCGCCCACCGGCCGTCGTGGTTGGTGACGAAGCGCCCGTTGTCGGCAGTGGGATCGACAGCGACGAGGTGTCGGACCGTGGCGATGAGCCGTCCGTGCTCGACATCGAACTCGCCGCCGCGGCCGAGGCGGAGCCCCGCGAGGAGCACGACCGCCCCGAAGGGGTAGAACGCCCAGCTGACGTGCTCGACGAACGCCGCGCCCGCTGCGATGAAGGCGCCGCGCATGCCGAGGGCGCCGAGCACCCCGTATGAGAGCACGCGTCGCTGGTCGGTGGGGGGGACGTTGAAGCTTCGCAGCACCAGGGCGAAGGCGAGCACGTTGTCGACGCTGAGCGACTTCTCGAGGAGGTAGCCGGTGAAGTACTGCCCGCCGGTCGCCCACCCCGAGGTCCAGGCGAGCCCGACGCCGAACGCGACCGAGATGAGGATCCACGCGGCGCTCTCTGCGAGCGCTGGGCGCAGCCCCGAGAGGCCGTGGCGTCGGTGAAAGACGATCTCCCCGGTGAGGAACCCCCCGAGTCCTGCGAGCGTGGCGAGCCAGGCCCAAAGCGGCGGGCTCATCGACTTGAGCCGGTCGTCTTCCGAGAAAGGCTCGGCGTTGGGGGCGACCTCTGAGCCAACAAAGCGTGGCGACTGCGACGCCGGTCGAGAACGTCGCGCGGGGGTCCGGCGAGCGGGCGGGGTGCGTCGGTCGCTTCGGGCGCTGCGACGCCGGGCATGACCTCGGATCGTAGGGCGGAGTTGCCCGACGCGACGGCGCTGGGGAGGGCGGGGCGCAGTCCCACGAGGTCGTCACGGCGTTCGAGGCGTCGATTGCCTACGATCAGGCGATGGACTTCGAGGCGTGGCCGATGCCGGCATCTCTCGCACGATACGGACGGCCGAGCCGGGCGAGGGTAGGGGGGCGGGGGTGACCAAGTGGGCTGAGCCGCCGCCGACGAGGGACCGGGGGGCGCCGGTGGCGCCGCCGCCCCCGCCGCGTTGGCGGCACTACCTGTGGCTGGTCGCGCTCGGCCTGTTCGTCGTGCTCTACCTGTTCTTGCCGGCGACTGGCTCGCAGCCCCACGAGTCGCTCACCTACTCGGGCTTCCTTCACAGCGTGGCCGCTAAGCAGGTGAAGACCGTCTCGATCGCCTCGGACGGCCAGGCTAGCGGGGAGCTGGCAAACGGGCACAGCTACTCGACGGTGATCCCCACCCAGGCCGGCCAGGAGCTGCTCACCAAGCTCGAGGACAACGGGGTGCAGATCACCGCCACCGTCCCGGGGGTGTCCTTCGGCTCCCAGGTGCTGTCGTGGCTCATCCTGGTGTTGCCGTTCCTCGTCCTTGGCTACCTATGGTGGCGGATGTCCAAGGGGGCGGCAGGCCGCTTGCAGGGGGCGTTGGGTGTGGGGCGCTCCAACGCCAAGGTCTTCGACGCCGAGCGGCCGTCGACGACCTTTGCTGATGTGGCGGGCTACGAGGGGGCCAAGGTCGAGATCCGCGAGGTGGTCGACTTCTTGCGGGAAGCGGACCGTTACGCCAAGGCGGGGGCGAAGGCGCCGCGTGGCGTGCTCATGGTGGGGCCGCCGGGACCGGCAAGACGCTGCTCGCCAAGGGCGGTCGCCGGCGAGGCGGCGGTGCCGTTCTTCTCGGTCACGGGCTCGAGTTTCGTTGAGATGTTCGTCGGCGTGGGCGCTGCGCGGGTCCGGGACCTGTTCGCCGAGGCACGCAAGCGGGCCCCGGCGATCGTCTTCGTCGACGAGATCGACGCGATCGGCCAGCGGCGGGCGGGCTCGGGTGCGGTCGTCGCGAACGACGAGCGCGAGCAGACCCTCAACCAGCTGCTGGCCGAGATGGACGGTTTCGACCCGGCGACGGGCGTTGTCGTGCTGGCGGCCACGAACCGGCCCGAAGTCCTCGACCCTGCCCTACTGCGCCCGGGCCGTTTCGACCGGCAGGTGACGATCCCGCTGCCAAACCTGGCCGAGCGGCGAGCTATCGTCGCCGTGCACTGCCGGGGCAAGCGCCTCGACGAGGGGGTGGACCCCGACGTGGTGGCCCGTGCCACGCCGGGGTTCTCTGGGGCGGATCTCGCCAACTTGGTGAACGAGGCGGCGATCAACGCGGTGCGCGCCGGACGCCAGGTGCTCGCTGCCGATGATTTCGACGACGCCCGGGACCGGATCATCCTCGGCCGACGCGAAGGCTCGAACGTGCTGCTGGCCGAGGAGAAGCAGGCCGTGGCGGTCCACGAGGCCGGCCACGCGCTCGTGGCCGTCTACGCCAAGACCGCGGACCCTGTCGCCAAGGTGACGATCCTGCCGGCCGGTCAGGCGCTCGGGGTGACCGAACAGCTCCCCGCCGTTGAGCGCCACCTCTACGGCGAGGACCATCTCTACGACATGCTGGCGGTCATGCTCGGCGGGCGCGCCGGGGAGCTGGTCGCGTTCGGCCAGGGCTCGACTGGTGCGGCGAACGACCTGGCGCGGGCGACGGAGCTGGCAACCAAGATGGTCCGCGAATTCGGGTTGTCGGCGGCGCTCGGGCCGGTCGGTTACCCCGCAGGCGGGTCGGTCTTCCTCGGTGGTGGCGGCGCGGCGCTGTCGAGCAGGCCGTTCGCCGAGCAGACTCAAGCGGCGATCGACGCCGAGGTGGCACGCCTGGTACGCGAAGCAGAACAGCGGGCGACCGCCGTGCTCGAAGAGCACCGGGACGTCCACGCCGCGCTCGTGGCGCTCCTGCTCGAACGCGAGACCGTCGACGGCGAGGAGATCTACGCGCTCGCCGGGCGTACCCCAGCCGCCGGCGGCACGTCGGTCGGGCCCCGAGACGCGGTGCATCTCACCGGGCGGGAGGAGCACTCCGACGCTAGGCGGCCGGCGACAGTCGCCCGAGACGCGTCCGCTCCTGCTCGCACGGCGCGTCCTCGCGGCGGCGAGCATCGAAGCCACGAGTAGCGGCCAGGGCACGTCGGTCGTCGTGGACCCGAACGGGCGTCAAGAAGACGGCCACGACATGGGCCTCAGGTCGCGTTTCGAGGCCGTCCTCGTCGCCTGCCGGCTAGCCGTGGTCGTCCCCGTGGTGGTTTGTGCGCTGGGCGCGCTCGGTGCCTTTGCCTATGGCACCGACGTGTTCGTCCTGGCGCTGCGAGCGGTGGTCGCCGCCCCGCTCCCGGTCGGCGAGAAGATCGGACAGATCCTCCTCGGCATCGACCTGTTCTTGATCGGGGCCACCTTGCTCATCGCGAGCGTCGGCTTTTACGAGCTGTTCGTCGCCCGCATCGGCGGCCCCGCCGGTGAGCGGCTTCCGGGGTGGCTGCAGATGCGCGACCTCAACGACTTGAAGGTCCGCGTCGTGTCGATGATCGTGCTCATCGTCGCGGTGGACTTCGTCCAAGTGCTCGTCGAAGCGACCAGCAGCGCCCACGTCCTCGAACAGGGAGCGGCCGTGGCGCTCGTGGTCGTCTCGCTCACGGCGTTCGTCCGGCTGGGCCAAGGACACGACAACCCCTGACCATGCCAGCTGCTGTCCGGCCACGAGGGATGCGACGCCTGTCAGCGGCTACGGCTAGGCGCCGAGCACGACCGTTGCCTTGGCCTGTCGGCCGGCACGGTCGATGCCGAGGGTCACCTTGGCGCCCGGCTTGGCGCGAAGGCTGAGCCCTACGATCTGGTCGGGGCTGACGGCCGTCCTCCCCTCGATCGTCGTCACCACGTCCCCCGGCGCGAATCCCGGCGCTCGCTGCCGGCCTGCCGGGGCTCACTGCGGTGACGTAGCAACCGGGAGCCAGCGCCCCCTCGCCGGTGCCGGAGCTGAGCGGCTCCGCGTCGAGGCCGAGGTACGCGTGGGGCACCTTGCCGGTCGCGATGAACTCGTTCGCGACCGACTCGGCCACGTCGACCGGGATGCCGAAGCCGAGCCCGATGTCGCCTCCCGGCGAGGGCTGGCCCGATGCGCTCGGAACAGTCGCTCCGGCCGAGCGGATGCCAACAAGCCGCCCCGAGCAGTTCACGAGCGCCCCGCCGCTGTTGCCCGGGTTGATCGCGGCGTCGGTCTGGATGGCGTCGAGCAGCACCGCGTTTACGGACCCCTCTCCTGGCACCGTGATCGTGCGACCGAGCGCGCTCACGATGCCCGCCGTGACCGTGCTCGAAAGGCCGAGCGGCGCGCCGAGGACGACCACCGGCTCGCCGATGCGCAGCGTCGCCGAGTCACCGAACGGGATCGGCGGGAGCGCCCAGCTCGTGTCGACCTTCATGACCGCAACGTCGCTGAGCGGGTCACGCCCGACGAGACGCGCCGCGACGCTCGTGCCGTTGTCGAAGACCACCGTGATCGACCCGCCTGTCGCCGCGCTCGCCAGCACGTGGTTGTTCGTCACGATGTCCCCGTCAGCGCGGATCACCTCACCCGAGCCTTGGCGGAGGAGGGGGGCCATGCGCTTGTCGTCTTCCACCACGTGGATAGGTATCGCCCCAGCCTACGAACGGTCGGTGCCACGTTGCTTGTCCGTGCGCCCCAGTGGCCGGTCAGGTGGCGCGGGACCTGGCAGACCTTACCGTGAAGTGCAGCGCCTTGCGAGCGGCGGCCATCGAGCGAGCGATCGGCCCTCACTGCAATTTTCGTGTCGCCAATCCACTGCACTTTTACTGGCGCTCTTCAGGTACGAGCGGCGGCAGGGCCGGGACGATCAGCTCAAGGCCGCACGGCGCTAGGCCAGCTCTAGGTCTAGGCGACGCAAGGACCGAGCACTTTGGCGGCGGTCACGATGTCAAAAGCGGTGCTGGGTGGCGATATGGGCCGCCCCGTGGTGCGCGAGCGTGGACCGATGCGTTGGCGGGTCCGCCTCCGGCCCGCTGCTCGCGCAGGCGCGCTGCCCGCAGCGGCCTCAGCTCGGGGTCCACATGCTCGCCGCTGTCACCCCAAGGTCGTGATGCCTCAGCGGGTCACATCGCCGGCGAGATTGCCTAGTGGGTTACCTCTCTCCAACCGGCACACTGACGGCTGACCCTTACTGCAATTTTCGCTGGAGCCGGCCACTGCAGATTCACTTGGAATCCACAGCTACTTGTTGTAGAGCGACACGAAAACTGCACTGGTTTGCTGCGGGTAAATCGCCCCGAGCGCTACGGGGACGAACGAGCGGGCCGGGTCCGTGCTCACGAGCGAGCACCGGCGCTTCGC
Source organism: Actinomycetes bacterium (assembly GCA_021787035.1). Lineage (GTDB taxonomy): Bacteria > Actinomycetota > Acidimicrobiia > Acidimicrobiales > Palsa-688 > JAJZYO01. The sequence continues at coordinate 75,396 of JAJYMM010000126.1, read as the reverse complement.
CGAGTTCGCCGGCGCCGTCCGCCGAGATCGTTACATCGTGCTCTGCTACGGCACTCCTGGGGGTTTGGCAAGACATACTCGGCCCGCTGCTACAGCTCCTGGGACGAGGTCACCGGCTACCTCGACCGGCGCCGGGCCGAAGGCAACCGGGCCTGGGCCCGCCCGCCGGCCTCTCTCGGCTCTTGCTGGGCCGTCATGTGCGCGCCGGGTGTAGCCGTGACGCCGTCCAGGGCTCAGTTCGAGTTAAAACGGGCCGTCGCCGCGCTTTTGGCGCTCTTGGAGCTCGTCGGGCAGCTCATCGTCCGTCAATAACGCCGAAACCGCGCGCCTCAGCTGATGGGGCTAACTGCAGACCGATCAGGACGTTATGAAACAACGGAAATCTAAGATGGCCAAAAGCACCGCACAGTAAACAGGAGCGCTTCGTAACGGTTTCTTCTACTTAGGCCGGGACGGCGGGTTTCGGCTCCGAGTACAAGGTGCCGTCTACCCCCCTCGCCAGTGACGAAGCAACCAGCCAGGTGCTCATAAGCTACCCAGCTGGCTGGTTGCGAACTCTCACCGCCGCTTCGGCAAAGATAGCCCTCGCCATGCTCGAGCGCTCCTCCTCCGCCCGCTTCGCCAGTATCCTTGAGCAACTCTCGATCGCGAACTCATCGTCTGGGCTAGCCAGTGCGGCCAGATAGCCGAGGTGGGTTGCCAGCTTGAGGTCACCACTCTGCTCAAGCTCCAAGGCTCGCCCAACGACAGCTCGCGCGCCACCGGCCAGAGCGCACAGCTCAGCGGCTACCGCCCTATCCCGTGCAGGCTTCAACCGGGCTGGGTTGCCATCGTACCAGCCGCCGTAAAACCGCCAAACGTTACGGACCAAAAACTCCGAATCATCGAAGACGGGCCTGAGGTAGGGCCTCGTCAGCAAGTCCTCTGGCGCTCTCACCACCGCAAGCACCTCATCCAAGCTCGCACCCTCGTTCATCAGCTTCAAGGTCTGCCGCTCCAGGCTTTCCAGATAACTGGCGGTGTCCCCTAAAGCAGTTTGGACCCTATCGCTTCCAAAAATCGGGAAGCCGTGGCCCGGGAGCAACATTTCTGGCCGCAAAGCCATCATCTGCCGAAGAGCCGTCGCCCAGCCCCCTACATATCTTTGAGACTTCTGCGGGTTTCCAGCGTTCGGAGCTACCCACATAAAAAAGTCGCCGCAACAAAGGATCTTTTGTCCCGGCAAGAATACCCATGTCGCGTCGTCAGTCTCGCCGCGTCCGTGCCGCAGCTCAAATACCGTCTCAGCGCGCCGCAGCTCAAAATGGCTGCAGTACGTCTCGTCGGGGTACCGGTACTGGGCGGGCCAAGTAATTGTTGGGTCCTGGAACTGGCGACGGTTGACAATAGCGTTGTACTCGAAGCTCCTCTCGTACTTCTGAAACCTCCATGGCACCGCCTCATGGGCAATTACGTGAGGTTTCGGCCGTCCCGCCCTTTCGGCTTCCTCGTCCAAGCCCCAGAGGCCCCCGGTGTGATCGGGGTGACCGTGGGTGAGGACCACGGTCTCCACCGGCAGGTCTGACCAGCGTCGCAAGTGCTCCCAGAAAAGGGGCCAGGTCCGCTTCTCGCCGGAGTCGATGAGGACAAGCCCTTCGCCAGTCTCGAAAACAACCACGTTGCTCCGGGCTGGCCAAAAGGCCACCCCCTCGGCCACTGTGCTCAGGCCGTCGGCGTGCAGGCGAGCGGCGTTCTCCTCTTCGCGGGGGCTGCCGGTGTGGTACTCCTCGACCGACAGCCTGCCGTCCCAAATCCGGTCAACGTAATCGGCTAAGTCCATAACCGCCTCCTTTGCGAGCCGACACCTGGGCGAGCCGACACCTGGGCAAGCCTCACAAGTCAGCCCCGCCCAACATGCCCCACCTCCGGACGGTCAAGGCCTCGACGGGCCGGAGGAGCAACCTGTCCATCAAGACCCACACGGTGCCAATCACCAAGATGACAGACACAACGGTCGAGCCGTCGAAGACTCGAGAGGCCTGAATGCTCATAAACCCTAGGCCATTGCTCGCCGCGATCATCTCCACAGCCACGAGCGCCCGCCACGCAAACGCGAGACCGGTACGCAGGCCTCCAAGCACGCCCACCATCGCCCCCGGTACCAGCACCTCGCGCACGATCGTCCGGCGCCTATCGCCCCCAAGGGTGCGCACCGCGTCGTACATCACGGGCGGGATCCTTTCTGCCCCAAGGAGGGTGTTGTAAAGCACAATAAAAAATACATTGTTGGCTATGACGAAGAGGACCGGCCCGCTGCCAAAGCCGAACCACACTATAGCGAGAGGGATCCATGCGATGCCGGCAATAGCGTTGAAAAACGCAATGAGCGGCATCAGGAAGTCGTTTAGGGCCCGGCTCAGCGCAACGGCTACCCCTACAGCGACACCAAGGGTCGCCCCGATGACAAAAGCTATGGCCAGCCTGCTCAGGCTGTCGCCCAAGGCATTGAAGATCGCGCCGGTGACTGCCAGGTGCCACAGCTCAGAGGCTACCTGTGCCAAGTGTGGCAGCTTGTAAACGGGGAGATGGTCTAGGGAGGGGAGGAGGGCCCACATACCCAATACGACCGCGACCGGCACCAGTCCTGGGCGCAGGACCGCGCGACGGGCAAACGTGCTCGGGCGAAGCGAGGCCTTGGGGCGCTCAGAGGTGTTCAACGTGCTTTCCTCACCAAGCCCCAGCGCTCGACAGTCGCCCTTTCGATGGACCGCAGGTACAGACGGTCTACCAGGAGCCATAGCACCCCGATAGTTATCATCCCGGCTACGGTGCGCTGGGTAAGCTGGTTGGCCCTGCTCTCGAAGATCATGTAGCCGAGCCCGCTCTGGGCAGCGATCATCTCGGCCCCGATGAGCGACCTGAACCCGTACCCGGCGCCGGTGCGGACCCCGGTAACCGTACCGGGAAGGCTCCCGGGCAGCAATACGTGCAGCGCCACTTGCAAGCGGTTCGCGCCCAGGGTCTGTGCGGCTTGGACGCTCACTTTCGGGATCTGGCCTATGCCAGACATTGTATTTGCCAGCACCGGAAAGAATGTCACGTAACCAATACTGAGGACAATCACCTTGAAGCCATAGCCGAACCAAAGGACAAACAGCGGGATCCATGCCAGCTCGACGATCGCCGTGAAGAAGTTGATTAGTGGGAACATCATGCGCGCGAGCGGCCGATAAAACGAGAAGGCAAGTGCCACAGGTATAGCTACAGCCGTGCCGACGCCAACACCCACAAACCATCTCCACATGCTCGTCTCTGTATAAGAGAGGAGGATCCCATGGGCGACCAGCACCCCGAAGGTCCTGAGTACCAATGCGGGCCGCGGATACAGGTAGTTGGACAGGCCGAAGGCTAAGGCCGAAGCTTGCCAGATGGCCAGCACGAACACGAAAGGGAGCACCAACTTGACCACGCTGCCAGCTCGGCCAAAGAGCTGGGCATAACGGGAGCTCCCAGTACTAGCCCGCGGCAACGACGCGGTCCCTAGCCCGACCATGAGCCCCCTCTCCTAGGCCGTCGCGGTTGCGCCGTTCTCACCGAAGCGAGTAATGAAGCAGCCACTTCGGCGACGCGGGTTGCCGACTCCCGGCTGAAGCGGTCCTCGTGGGGCAGCGTGACTGGGAACTCTTCCTGCACCCGTCCCGGTCCAGTCGACATCACGACAACACGGTCCGCCAACAGGGCTGCTTCCTCCACCGAGTGCGTAACGAACACGACCGTTTGGGCCGTCCTGGCCCAGATCCCGATGAGCTCCTCCTGTAAGACCCCGCGTGTCTGCGCGTCCACAGCGGCGAACGGCTCGTCCATCAACAACACCTTGGGCTTCGCCGCCAAAGTGCGAGCAACGGCAGCTCGCTGGCGCATCCCCCCAGAGAGCTCGTGAGGGTACCGGTCACCTGCCTGAGGCATGCCAACGAGCTCAAGAAATTCATCGGCAACCTGGTTTGCTTCCCGTCGCGAAGCACCAGCCAAGCGCGGACCAAGAGCCACATTGGAACGGACCGTCTTCCAGGGAAGGAGCGCGTAGTCTTGAAACACCACGCCGCGCTCACGGCTCGGGCCTGTAACGGCGACGCCGTCGACGACCACGGTTCCGGCCGTAGGGTTGAACAGCCCGGCGATGATCATGAGCAGGGTCGACTTACCACAACCCGAGGGCCCGAGCAGACAAAGGAACTCTCCAGCACTCACTTGAAGGCTCACGGGACCCAACGCCGCGACCGGGGTCTTGTCGGTAGGGCTCAAGTACTCGTGGCACACCTCCTTGACTTCGACACGCCCTAGCGTGCACTTGTCGGGGGTCGCTGCGAGCGAATCGTGCCGGTAGCTACGTCCCGCACCACTTAGTGCTGATGCCAAGCGCTCACCCCCGCGACCCAGTACTGACCGGCTATTGCCCGGATAGCTGCCCCACTCACGTCCGCCATGTAGATCGTGTCCCCGGAGGTTTGAGCAATGTTCCCCATCGAGGAGAGATATGTCAGGTTGAAGCTCTCCGGTGTAAAACCAAGGTGCACAGCAATATTCGCTGAACCCGACTTGGCCACCTCCGCGGACACACCCGGAGGGATCCGCGCGGCTCCATAAACGGACTCGGCAAGCGACTGTCCACCGAGGAGCAGCCCGATGGCCACCGTCGTGACGACCGGCACCCTCCACGGGCCCAGCCGCGCCCACAAGTGGGGGCGGCTAGGGGAGCACGTCGCCACTTGGTATCGGGGGAAGCCCGGTAAAGAACTGCGGCCGGGCCTTTTGAACGGCAACCATAAAACTAGTGTCCATGGCGCTCGAAACATTGAACTTCCCCGAAATGGCGCCCGTCTTCTCCAAGAAGGGCACCATATAGCCTTGCAGCCCATTGACCACCAACTTAGACATCCTCATGTCGAAGGTGACGTAGTGGATCGCGCGCGTCGCCACCGCCGGCTTTAGGCCAGTGATCCATTGCGTTGCAATCATCGCTCCCTCGCTCAGATGAGACCGTACATACTTCTCCGACTGGGCGACGGCCGCCAAAAACGCCTCGGCAACAGCCGGGTGCGCCGAAAGGTACGACTCACTTGACACTATTACCCCCGGGTCGTACCAGGTTTTTGAGTGGCCCTCGATCACGACCCTCGACCCCTTGACCTCCAGCAGGGCCGCCGAGGGCCAAGGCTCGAACGTCGCGATGGCATCCACGGATTTACGGGCAAGAGCCGTCACTCCGTCCGCCGGCGTCATATTGACCAAGGTCACGTTGCTCAGGCTGAGGTGGTTCTGCTCCAAAAGGCTTTGTAGGTAACCAACGGCGTCAGTATTGAGCGCCACTCCGATCTTCTTGCCTTTTAGGCTTGCGATGTCGGTGATCCCGGTACCTGGGCCAGCCACAATGGCCTGGTTCTCGGCATAGTACGAGAGTGTAGCCGTACCGTGGTTGTCGGCGATGATCCTGAGAGGCAAACCTTTCGCGACGCTCGTGAGTAACGGGTCGGCACCCACGTCGCCGAACTCCGCTGCACCGGACGCCACCTCGTTCATGACCTCAACGCCTGTCGGCTCGACGATAATCTTGGCGTCCAAGCCCCATTGACGGAATATCCCGTTGTGTAGTGCCGTGAAAAATGATGTACCGTCAATAGAGCCTACCGCAGCGATAGTTATGGTGGCTTTTACTGGTCCAACGGGAGCGCCAGCGGCAGCCGAGCTCGCTGCTGACACGCAAACCATCCCGGCACCCATTACGATCGCCGCCGCACCTCGGGACACGAACCTCAACCTTGTCTGAGTGGTAGTGCCTCTTACACTGAGCGTCATGCAACACTCCTCGTTGTTGTCAAAACACAGATAGGTCCCTTCCCATCAAGGGGCCTCGCCACAAAAAAGGTTAGAACGGCGCCCCCGATCATGCATCATAGGTGGCAGGGTCGCTCCAGTCAAGTAGTCGCCGGCCCTGGTACCCACTTCAGCCTGCTCCACCTCTGGCAACAGGTAGAGGAGCCGCCCTTCCGCTCCGTCAACGTGTGCGCGTGCGAGGATGCAGAGCTGCAGTACCCGGCCCACCTAAACGGGGCTAGGGACGATGACGACCTTCACGCGACCTACCTGAGGCTTTGCGTAAAGTGAATAGGCGCGTTGGGCATCCTCTACGGGTACTACATGGGAAATGTAAGCAGCAAAATCAGCTCGATGGCATAGTAAGTACTGAGCGGCAGCCGTGAGCACCTCGGGCCACTCTTCAATCGTCCGGCCAGAAGCAAGCGTCACGTCCTTCAAATAGATCTCCTTGTACGGCAGGGTGTAATCGGCGTCATCCGGTTCGCCGAAACCGAAGACATAACCGTGCTCATCGACGCTATTTATCGCATCACAAATGGTGCCCTGCTGGTGGCCCACCGCTTCCACGACAACCTGGGGGCGGTCCTCGGGGCGGAGCAACCTGAGCCAGCCGGCACTAGACATGTGGTGGAACTCGTCCGCACCGAAGGCGCTCGCCATTTCGGCGCGCTCGATGGGGTCTACAAGGCTGATGTGGCCAACCCCTCGGTTTCTGAAGACGTGGCAGAAGGCCAACCCGATCGGGCCGGCACCGAGCACCGCCGCTCGTAGACCTTCTGTGCGGGGGAACTTCGCTGCGGCCCTCAAAACGGTGGCAAGGGACTGGACCATGACCGCCTCGACGTCGGTCAGCTCCCGTGGCGCAGGGATGAGCCTCGACGCGGACGCGACCATGTGCTCTTCCAGCCCGGCACCGCGACCAAGTGTCCCTACCACCCGGTCGCCTACTTCGAACCCAGGGGCAGCTGTCTCGGTTACTTCGCCGACGATCTCGTGCACCGGCGCCGAGCCGTACCCTCCCCCGTTGTAAAGAGGACCGGCGACCGCCTTGAACCTGGGCATATCACTGCCGCAGAGGCCAGCGGCTAGGAAACGGAGGCGTACCTGGCCCTCAGTGAGCGCAGGCCCAGGATCAGGTGCAACAACCTGCTCGACAAGCCCCGGCTTCACTAAGCGGTACGCCCACAACTGCTTCTCCGTTTACTAGTACGAATAGTGCGTCCTGCGGTTTGGCCGACAGCCTCACGCCCTGCGCTGCACTTTAGCTTTAGCGATGAGCCGCTGGCGTCGTTGCCGCCCGCCAGGGGCCACCCGGGCGCGTCGGGCGTGGATTGCATACCGTATGCGTAATCAATCCGTGCCCAACGGCCCGGCACTGAGAGGAAACCGTACCCAACGGCCCTCTTTGGGGTGGCGCCGGTCAGGTCGAGGGCAACGCCGGCACCGCCATCGAACGCCGGCGGGCCACCTCGAAGCACGCGACCGCGCAGGCCGTAGCCACGTTCAACGAGCCGGGGGCTTCGGCGGGGCCTGGCATGGGGATACGCACGAGGGCGTCGCAGCGCTCCCTGGAAAGCCGGGACAGCCCGCGACCTTCCGAGCCGAGCACGAGCGCAACGGGCTCGTCTAGGAGAGGGGTCGTCCATAGCTCCTCAGGGCCTTCGGGCGAAAGTCCCACGACCCAGATGCCCGCCTCTCGTATGGCCCCGAGGGCCGCGGGTATGCCCGGAACCCTCACCAGTGGGAGCTCTTCGGCAGATCCAGCGGCTGCCTTCAAGGCTGCCGGGCTCAAGGCGGCTGAGCGGTGGCGCCCCACCACCACGCCACGGGCCCCGGCGCAAGCGGCACTGCGCATAACGGACCCGAGGTTGCCCGGGTCCGTGACGCCATCGAGGACCACGAGCAGGCCAGCTCCCTGCCGGCCATCCTTGGTGAACCCGGTGAGCACGCCTTCGAGCAGGACGGGCGCCAGAGGGTCAGCCCACGCGATGACACCTTGGGGAGCGCTCGTCCGAGCGGCAGCTTCCAGTTCGCGAGGTGCTTTCAGCTCAACCGGTACCCGTTGGCCACGTCCGAGCAGGACCAGGTCCCGGAGAGGCCCGCTAGAGGCGAGCCTTGCGTCAACCCAAAGGGCCCGTGCCCGCCGGCGCCTGGCGGCGAGGAGCTGGCGGACCGCATGGTAACCCTCGACCTGTTCACTGCCAGGAATGCCGGGGCCGGCGCGCCTGGCGGGGCTGGGGGGCATGGGGGGGCCGGCGGGGCTGGAGGGGCTGGAGGCGCTGGCGCGCTCTCCGAGGCCTCGGGGGCGCCTGCCGGGTGTGGCGGCGCCACCGGAGGCCATCGTCGCGCGCCTCATAGCGCCTGCAGCAGGGTAACGGCGAGACAAGCGATCCCCTCGCGCCGTCCCAGGGCACCCAGTCCCTCACCCCTCTTGGCCTTGACGCAAACCGGTGCGCCGAGCACGGCACCGAGCCGGCGCTCCATCTCTGCCTTGTGACCAGCGAGGCGCGGTGCCTCGGCGATCACAGTGCAGTCGATGTTCATCACCCGCCAGGCTGTCGAGACCCTGCCAAAGGCCGCCTCGAGCAGTGCAACGCTGTCCGCGCCCTCCCAGGCTGGGTCGTCGTCTGGGAACATCGAGCCGATGTCGCCCAATCCTGCCGCCCCGAGCAGGGCATCGGTAATCGCATGGCACAAGACGTCGGCGTCGCTGTGGCCCGAGAGCCCCCGCCCAGCGATGCGCACCCCGCCGAGGACGAGCGCTCGGGCAGGGTCGTCGCTAAAGGGGTGGATGTCGAAGCCCTGCCCGACCCGCAGGCTCACCGCGCCGCCAAGAGAGCCTCGGCAACCGCGAGGTCGAGCTTCTCCGTGAGCTTCAAGTTGGAGCTCTCGCCGCTCACGGCCACCACACGGCCGCCCATCGACTCGATGAGCGCGGCGTCGTCGGTCGCCTGCCTGCCCTCCGCGGCCGCTGTGGCGTGAGCAGCACGGATCGCTGCTGCAGAGAACGCTTGAGGTGTCTGCGAAGCCACGAGGAGCGACCTGTCCAGGGTTGCCAGGCGGCCGTCCTCGCCGCGCTGCTTGATCGTGTCCGTAACCGGCAGGCAGGGCACGGCGGCGTCGGCGCCATCGAGGACGGCGGATATCACCTGGCCCCAAAGCGCCTCGCCAGCGAGCGGCCTGGCGGCATCGTGCACTACAACGACCTCTGCCTCCTCGGGTACGGCCCCCAGACCAGCCGCCACGGACGCCGTACGGGTCTCACCTCCAGCGATAACGCGGTTCGCACGGCCCTGGTACGAGACGACCATGCATTCGGGCACTACCAAGACGGTGCCCGTGCAGTTGCGGCGCGCGGCACCGAGCGACCAATCCACGACTTCGCGGCCGCCTAGCACGGCAAATTGCTTGTACCCACCGAACCTGAGCCCACCGCCCGCAGCCACTACCACGGCCCACACCGTGGGAATCGCGGCCACCTGCGGTCCTTCAGGGCAGTGCTTCGTCGAGCTTCTTTTCCGCCTCGGCTTCGGACACGCCTATGGCGAATGTGAGCTCAGACACCAGGATTTGGCGGGCGCGGTTGAGCATCCGTTTCTCGCCAGCGGACAAGCCCTTGTCCTTATCCCGGTTGGAGAGGTTACGTACCACCTCGGCGACCTGGTAGATGTCACCGGACTTCAGCTTCTCAACGTGGTTTTTGTACCGGCGCGACCAGTTGGTCGGCATGCGCACGTCCTTTTTGCGAAGGACGGCAAAAACTTCCTCTACCTCTTCGTCGTTTATGACTTCCCTTATGCCCACGTCCCCGGTCGAGTCCACGGGTACCTTGAGGGTGAGGTCGCCATAGGCCAAGCGGAGCACGAGGTACTCGCGCTGCTCGCCGAAGTCGGCCCGCAGCTCTCTCCTCTCGACGACAGCCGCGCCATGGTGGGGGTAAACGACTTTGTCCCCGACGTCAAACGACATGAGCCTCCAGACCGATGCGTACCAGCGACCATGCGAACATCCGCACCCTTCCAGGGTACGACTTTTCCGAGGCGAGATCCAACTGCATTCGGTACTAACGTTTGGCTTCCATGGACGATGTCTCCGCCCTGACCGGGAGCGACCTCTTCTCGTCGCTTCCTGAGGAAGCCCTGGCCCGGGTGGCGGCGAAAGCCACCGCCGTGCGCCTCGAGCGCAACAACACGCTTTTCGCGGAAGGCGACGAAGCCAAAGAGCTCTACGTCGTGCGCAGTGGGCGGGTCGGCATCGCCAAGCGTTCCCCCGATGGACGTGAATCGATCGTGGCCCTCATGGAGCCCGGCGACATGTTCGGCGAGATGCCCTTGTTCGACATGGAGCCCCGCTCGGCGAGCGCACGCGCCCTCGAGCGCTCCGAGCTCGTCCGCCTCCCCTACGAGGCCGTCCGAGCCGAGCTCGAGGCGGAACCGGGGGCGCTCTGGGACGTGGCGGCCCTGATCGCCCGGCGCCTCCGCAACGCGGACGACGCCATTGCGGACGCGATGCTGCTCGACGTCACCGGCCGAACGGCGAAGCGGCTCCTCGAACTGGCGGGCGATGCGCTCGAGTTCGTGTTGCCCATAACCCAAGAGGAGCTCGCCGGCCTCGTCGGCGCGTCCAGGGAGCGGGTCAACAAAGCGATAGCGGCCTTTGTCCGGCTCGGCTGGTTGGAGCAGTCCGAGAGGCATTACAAGGTCCTAAACCGGGACAGGCTCGCCCAGCGGGCACGCTGAGGGCACCAGCCTCAGCTGAGGCGGTCCAAGATGCTGGTCTCGGCCAGGCGCGCCAAGCCCTCCTTCACGAAGTGGGCGCCAGCCACCTCGATGCCTTCCACCGTGTCGAGGTCCTCGATACTTGCTCGTAGCACCTGCTGGAGCCCGCCGTAACGCTGGATGATGTTTTGCACCACGGGCTCTGGCAGCCGCGGGATCTTCGAGAGAAGGCGGTAGCCGTAGGGGCGCACCGGCGCCTCGAGGTCCGTGCCGACCGGACCAATGCGAAGCACGCTGGCCACCCTCGACAGGTCGAGGACGCGCTCGGTTGACAGCCGTGACAGCGCGACAAGCGCCTCTCCAGGCCCCCACGCCGGGTCGGGCAACAGGTAGTCCCGGAGGACCTGGCGTCGCTCGTCCTCGACGCCCGCCAGCATCTCCTCGAGCTGCAACCGCACGAGCCGGCTGTCGGTCCCTAGCTCGAGGTTGTACGACTCGACCTCTTCGGCAATGCGCCGCACCATCTCGGCCCTCTGGAGCACAGTGACGACGTCCCTCACGGTCACCATGTCCTCGACCTCGAGGGCGGAAAGGGCATTGGTGACCACGTCCAGGCGGTCCCGGTAGCCTTCCAGGGTCTCAAGGGCCTGGTTGGCCCTCGCCAGCAGGCGCTCCACCGGCACCAAGGGCCTCTGCTGCTCGCCACGGTAGACGGCGATCACGGACCGGTCCTCGGAGACGGTTATGACCGGCACGTCGATCGAGCGTGCGACCCTCTCTGCGGTCCGGTGACGGGTACCTGTCTCACTCGTCGCCACCGTCGGGCTCGGCACCAGGTGGACGTTGGCCCTGGCTATCCGGCTCGCGTCTGCGGCGAGGATGATGGCCCCGTCCATCTTGGCCAGCTCGGAGAGCCGCTGCGGGCTGAACTCTGAGTCGAGGAGGAACCCCCCGGAGCAGATGGACAGCACCTCGGGCCCGTCACCCACGATTATCAGGGCACCCATCTTGGCCTGGAGGATCCTGTCAAGCCCCTCCCGGAGCCGCTTGCCGGGCGCGATCATCCCGAGCGCCTCGATCATCCCCGGGCTCAGCCTGTCCGGCACCTGCCGATTCTAGCCGACGAGCCATGAACCCTTGCAGCCCGTCTGGGCCAAAGTCCCTCAAGGGGAGGGCGGGCCCAGGACCCGGAGCCGGGCGGGGTGCCCGCTTGAGGGCACGGGGTACCCGTGTGGGGCCCCGGAAGGCGCTGCCCACCTGTCCCGGCGCGTGCTCACCTGCTGGCGGCGAGGCGCGCCGTCCGGTCCCCGTTTGAAAGCTGCGCCTGGAAGGGCCGAAGAGAGCGCCTCGTAGAGTGTCGCCACAGGACGGACCTGGAGCCCAGTCTGGGCCCCCGGCGCGCTCCGGGCGGGCACGAGCGCCTTGGTGAAACCGAGGCGGCCCGCCTCCGCCAGCCGCTTAGCACCAGCGCTCACTCGCCTCACTTCGCCCCCGAGGCCGACCTCCCCGATCGCCACGATGCCCGTGGGCACCGCCACCTTCGAAAGGCAGGATGCCAGCGCGAGGCATATCGCCAGGTCTGCGGCTGGCTCGCACGCCCTCGCACCGCCGGCAACCGACACGTACACGTCGTGCTCCCCGACCGGGACACCCCCCCAACGGTCCAGGACGGCCACGAGGAACCCGACCCGTCCGGCATCTAGGCCCGTCACGTAGCGGCGAGGCACCTGGGTCGGGCGCCCGACTAGGGCCTGGACTTCGACAAGCAACGCCCTGTGGCCCTCGACCGGTACCGTCACTGCCGAGCCCGGCACTCCGGCCTTGCGGTCGCCCAAAAACAGGTTGCTCGGGTCGGGTACCTCGCCGAGCCCGGCTTCCCCCATCTCGAACAGCCCCGTCTCGCCCGTCTGGCCAAAGCGGTGCTTCACAGAGCGCAGCGCCCGGAGCGTCGAGTAGCGGTCGCCCTCGAAAGTGAGGACGGTATCGACGAGGTGCTCCAATGCCCTCGGCCCCGCGAGGGAACCGTCCTTTGTCACATGGCCGACAAGCACCAGGGCAGAGCCGGTGGCCTTGGCAAGGTCCACCAGGCGTTGGGCGCAGGCCCTCACCTGGGCTGGCGAGCCGGCGGCCGACGCCACCTCCGGGTCGCGCACGGCCTGGACTGAGTCGACCACCACCACGTCGGGAGCGACTTGCACCATCACCGCCTCGGCGGCGCCTAGGTCGGTCGCCTCGACGACGAGCACTCTCTCCGCGTCGGCACCGAGCCTGGAGGCACGCCGGCGGACCTGGTGTGCTGCCTCTTCGGCGGCCACCAGGAGGCAGCGCCTCCCTGCAGAGGCCATCGAGGCGAGGACCTGGAGCAACAGGGTGGACTTGCCGGTGCCGGGCTCACCGCCGACCAGCGTGGAAGACCCTGGGAGGAGGCCCCCCGCGAGCACGCGGTCAACCTCACCTAACCCTGTCGGCATCGGCTTGTGGCCCTCCGGGTCGACTTCGGAAAGGGCGACAGCAGCCGGTGCAGCGGCCGGACCTAGGTTTGGCCCCGCTCCCCCAGGGCGCCGGTCCACAAGCTCCTCGCGCAGGGTGCCCCATTCGCCACAAGCGGGGCAGCGCCCGGTCCAGCGTGGCTGGGTGGCCCCGCAGGCCTCGCAGCGGTGCACGGCACGTGGCTTGTTCATGGGACGGAACATACACGGGCCCTGTGACAACGAAAGCGCCGCCGGCTAGCCGGCGGCGCTTCCTAGGACGAGAACCGGGCCCTCTAGTCGGGGCTGCCGGCGCCGGCGAGCTCCACCGGCGGCGGCTCGAAGTGCTCCATGACCCGGAACGTGATGGTGACGTCCTCCGCATCGACGATGATCGTGTCGCCTGCCCGGAACTCCTTCCAGAGGATCTTCTCCGACAGGGGGTCCTCGACCAGGCGCTGCAGTGCACGGCGCAGCGGCCGGGCACCCATCGCCGAGTCGTAGCCCTGCTCGACCACGAGGTACTTGGCCGCCCTGGTCAGTTCGACGCTGATACCTTGCGACTCAAGCTGCTCGCGCACCCGCTTCATGTAGAGGTCGACGATCTCGGTGATCTCGTCCTTGGTGAGCTCGTGGAAGACGATCACCTCGTCGATCCTGTTTAGGAACTCGGGCCGGAAGTGCTGTTTCAGCGCCTCATTGACCTTCAACCTCATCTTTTCGTGGGTGACGGCGGCGTCAGCCTTGGCAAAACCGACAGACGCCTTGCGGAGGTCGGCCGTGCCGAGGTTGGAGGTCATGATGATGACGGTGTTCTTGAAGTCGACCGTACGCCCCTGAGCATCGGTCAACCGCCCATCCTCCAGGATCTGGAGCAAGGTGTTGAACACGTCTGGGTGCGCCTTTTCGATCTCGTCGAAGAGCACCACGGAGAAAGGCTTACGCCGAACTGCTTCGGTCAGCTGCCCGCCTTCCTCGTAGCCCACGTACCCAGGCGGGGAGCCGACCAGGCGGCTCACGGTGTGCTTCTCCATGTACTCCGACATGTCGAGCTGCACCAGGGCCGACTCGTCGCCGAATAGGAACTCTGCGAGCGCCTTGGCAGTCTCGGTCTTGCCGACCCCAGAAGGGCCGAGGAAGATAAAGGACCCGCTCGGGCGCTTGGGATCCTTCAGGCCTGCACGGGTGCGCCTTATCGCCTGCGAAACGGCCTTCAAGGCATCGCTCTGGCCGATGATGCGCTTGTGGAGCTCCTCCTCCATGCGAAGGAGCTTCGAGGTCTCCTCTTCAGTCAGCTTGTAGACGGGGATGCCCGTCCAGTTGGCCAGGACTTCGGCGATCACTTCCTCGTCGACGACGTCGAAGAGGTCGACACCCTCGGCCCGCCACTCCTGCTCCTTGGCGGCCTTCCTCTGGAGGAGCTCCTCCTCCTTCTCGCGCAGCTTCTTGGCTTGCTCGAAGTTCTGCTTCTCGATCGCTAGCTCTTTGTCCTTACGAGCTTTGGCGATCTCCTCCTCGATGGCCTTGTAGTCCGGCGGGGTCGACATCCGCCTGATCCGGAGACGGCTACCCGCCTCGTCGATCAGGTCGATCGCCTTGTCTGGGAGGTAGCGGTCGGCTATGTAGCGGTCGGCCAGGTTGGCGGCGCTCACAACTGCCTGGTCCGTGATCGTGACGCCGTGGTGGGCCTCATAGCGGTCGCGCAGGCCCTTCAGGATCTCGATCGTGTGGCCGAGCGAGGGCTCGTCGACCTTGATCGGCTGGAAGCGCCTCTCCAAGGCCGCGTCTTTTTCGAGGTGCTTACGGTACTCGTCGAGGGTTGTAGCGCCGATCGTCTGCAGCTCACCTCGGGCGAGCATCGGCTTCAAGATCGAGGCGGCGTCGATGGCCCCCTCGGCCGCACCAGCGCCCACGAGGGTGTGCAGCTCGTCGATGAACAAGACGATGTCGCCCCGGGTCCGGATCTCTTTCAAGACCTTCTTCAGGCGTTCTTCGAAGTCGCCCCGGTAGCGAGAGCCTGCTACCAGTGCACCCAGGTCAAGGGTATAAAGCTGCTTGCCACGAAGCGTCTCGGGCACCTCTCCGGCCACAATGCGCTGCGAGAGCCCTTCGACTATGGCCGTCTTGCCGACCCCTGGCTCACCGATCAGCACCGGGTTGTTCTTGGTACGCCGTGACAGGACTTGCATGACGCGTTCGATCTCACGCTCCCGCCCTATCACTGGGTCGAGCTTGCGCTCGCGCGCGAGCTGGGTCAGGTTGCGCCCGAACTGGTCGAGCACAGGGCTGCCGGCAGGCGCCTCCTGCCCGCCAGCGGGCGCGCCGGCCGGGGCCTTCTCCGGCCCACCGCCTGTCTGGTACCCCGAGAGGAGCTGGATCACCTGCTGGCGCACACGCGACAGGTCAGCCCCCAGGCTCACGAGCACCTGGGCGGCCACACCCTCGCCCTCGCGGACGAGCCCGAGGAGCATGTGCTCCGTACCGATGTAGTTGTGGCCGAGCTGGAGCGCCTCTCGCAGCGACAGCTCAAGGACCTTCTTGGCCCGAGGCGTAAATGGGGGCGACCCGGTTGTGGAGGTGCCGGCCGGCCCTATCGTCTCTTCTACTTTTTCCCTTACCGCCTCGAGGCTGATGCCAAGGGACTCCAAAGCCTTGGCGGCCACACCCTCGCCCTCGTGAATAAGCCCGAGCAGTATGTGCTCGGTGCCAATGAAGTTGTGGTTTAAGAGGCGGGCCTCTTCTTGGGCCAGCACAAGCACCCGTCTGGCCCGGTCCGTAAAGCGCTCAAACAAACCTCGCAGCCTCCTCCGCAGATCCACGGTCCCGCACCGAGGGCAGACCACAGCCGCCAGTGCCGGCCACCCCGGCCCAAGCCCTGTTTGGCAGGCTCCCTGTGCTAGTCATCCGTGCCCTTTCCGTTCGGGTTCCGCAGCCCCCACTTTACCTGGCGGGTGCACCTAGAGCGCGAGCGGAGCCCGTCTGGTTCGTGCTGGGGCTCCCGCGTCGCATATCGTCAAGTGATGAACGTCTGGGAGCTGCTCTTGCTTCCTGGCCTCGACGGAACCTTGGCCCGGGTCGAAGAGGCCCTGCGCGAAGCGGTCGCGTCGCCTGAGCCGCTCCTGTCCGAGGTTGCTTCGCACCTCGTCGGGGCGGGCGGCAAGAGGCTACGCCCCGCGCTATTAGTCGCGGCGGCCGCGGCCACCGGCGCCGCCGCGAGCAGCGCCGTGATAGAGGGTGCCGTCTCGGTCGAGCTGGTCCACATGGGCTCGCTCTACCACGACGACGTGATCGACGAGGCGGGGTCGCGGCGCGGTGTCACGAGCGCCAATGCCAGGTGGGGCAACCTAATGGCGATCCTGACCGGGGACTTCTTGCTCGCACGGGCGTCTGAGATCGCCGCCAGGCTCGGCACCGGGGTAGTGCACGTCCTCGCCACCGCGATCGGCCGGCTCTGCGAGGGGGAGATGGCGCAACTGCGCTATGCGTTCTCTCTCGAGCGCCCAGAACCCTCATATTTCGACTCGATCTCGAAGAAGACGGCTTCCCTCATGTGGGCGTCGGCGAGGATCGGCGGCCTGGTCGCAGGGGGTGAGCCGGAGGACGTCGAGTCCCTCGGGCGCTTCGGGCAGGCCTTCGGCATGGCCTACCAGATCTACGACGACCTGCGCGACCTGTTATGCACCGACGCCGAGCTCGGGAAGCCAGCAGGCAACGACATCCTGGAGGGCACCTATACCCTCCCAGTGATCCGTGCCCTGACCGATCCTGAGGCTGGCCCGGAGCTAGCCTCCCTTCTCGGGGGCAACCTCGGGCCGCCTGAGCTCGACAAGGCCCGCGCCATCATCGTGTCGAGCGGCGCCGTAGCCAGCTCGCTCGCCGAGGGCAGGCGCTGGGCCGCCGAGTCCGCCCGTTCCCTGCAGGAGATGGCACCGCCGGCGGGCTCAGCCAACCCTGTAGCGGTGCTGGCAGTGCGCGAGACGCTCGCACGCCTCGCGGACCGCCTCCTGGACGACCTCCCCTGAGCTAAGCGGCGAAGGGGCTAGCTCGGCTCTAGGGCCTCAGGCCTCAGTGTCGGGAAAGCGATGACCTCTCTGATCGCCTCAGAGCCTGTCAGCAGCATGACGAGCCGGTCGATGCCTATCCCGAGCCCTCCGGTCGGCGGCAGGCCGTACTCGAGGGCGCGGACGTAGTCATCGTCGACGGGCATCGCCTCCTCGTCGCCCGATGCGCGGAGCTTCGCCTGCGCATCAAAGGTTGCCCGCTGCTCGTCGGGGTCGTTTAGCTCGGAGAAAGCGTTAGCGAGCTCGCGCCCGGCCACGACGGGTTCGAAGCGCTCGACGAAACCAGGCTTGCTGCGATGGTTGCGCGCCAGAGGAGAGACCTCCTTCGGGTAGTCCATCACGAACACCGGGCCCCAGAGGTAGGGCTCGGTCGTCTTCTCGTATATCTCGAGCACGAGCTTGCCGGGGCCCCATTGGTCCTCGACTGGGACCTCGAGCGCCTTGGCCCTGTTGCGGAGGTCGCCAACTGGCATGTCGAGCGAGACCTCGACGCCAGCGTGCTCGGCGATCAGTTCGAGCATGGTGGCCTTCCGCCAGGGGGGGGCCAGCGCGAGCGGTTTACCGGCGTAGACGAGGTCCGTGCCCCCGGTCACATCCCTGGCGACATGGGCGACCATCTCCTCGGTTAGCGCCATCATGTCGTAGTAGTCCGCGTAGGCCTGGTAGAGCTCGAGCATCGTGAACTCGGGGTTGTGCCGGGGCGAGAGGCCCTCGTTGCGAAATACACGCCCGATCTCGAAGACCCTCTCCATGCCCCCGACGACCAGGCGCTTCAGGTGCAGCTCAAGTGCTATGCGCAGGTAAAGGTCCGTATCGAGGGCGTTGTGGTGGGTTACGAACGGCTTAGCCGTCCCACCACCGGGCACGGTGTGGAGAGCCGGCGTCTCGACTTCGACGAAACCCCTGTCTTCCAGGTAATGCCGGATAGCCGAAACGGCACGGCTGCGGGCGAGGAGCACTTCTCGCGAGCGAGGGTTGGCCCACATGTCCGCGTAGCGCTGGCGGTAGCGCGTGTCAGTGTCTGCGATGCCGTGCCACTTGTCACCAAAGGACCGGCGCGCCTCAGCGAGGAGCTCCCATTGGGCCACACGCACCGAGAGCTCGCCGGTCTTCGTCCGGACCACCTCCCCGGTGGCGGCCAGCCAATCGCCGAGCGACAACTTTTTCAGCTCGGCGAAGCGGTCGGTCCACCCTGCGCCGGCAAAGAGCTGGAGGGATCCCGTCCACTCGTTCAGGTTCAAGAAGGCGAGCTTGCCCATCTCCCTGCGGAACATCACCCGCCCGGCAACGGTGGCTACCTCCCCCGAACCCGCGCCCGCAGGGAGCATCGAAAAGCGCTTTTGCAGCTCGCCCGCTTGCGCCGTCACTTCGACGCGATAGGGGATAGCGTCAGGCGTCGTCACGGTTGCGGCCATATATCGTGCGGAGGCCGTAAAGCGTAAGCCACGGCTCGTAGTAGTCGATCACCGGCGAGGCGCCGAGAACGGTAGGGGCAAGGCCGCCTGTCGCAACGACGGTGGCCGGGCCGACCTCTGCCTTGAGCTTGGTGCAAACGCCCTCGACGAGGGCGCCATAACCATAAAATATGCCAGACTGAATTTGCTCGACGGTGTTTTTGCCCAATATGCCCCTTGGTCGAGCGATGTCGACCCGTGGGAGCATGGCAGCACGCTCAGCCAATGCGCCGAGGGCCACCTCGAGTCCCGGGAAAAGGACGCCGCCAACGTACTCTCCTTTTTCCGATATGACCTCAAAATTGGTTGCGGTACCGAAATCAACCACGATGGCCGGGCCGCCATAGCGCTCGTAGGCCGCCACGGCGTCGGCGATACGGTCTGCGCCGAGCTCGCGGGGGTTGTCGACCAGGACAGGCATACCCGTGCGCACCCCTGGCTCTACGAACACCGTCGGGACGCGGAGGCGCCGGGTGGCCATCTCGCGGAGCGCAACTCGGAGGGGTGGCACCACGCAAGCAACCACCAAACCTCCCACCACGGTGAAGTCGAGCCCGTCGAGTGCCAGCAGTTCGGAGAGCTGAAGGGCGAACTCGTCGGCCGTGTAGAGGGGATGGGTGGCCACACGCCAGTGGTGCAGGAGCTCACCCTCGCCATGACCCGCACTTTCGTCGCCGAAAAGGCCGACGACGATCTGAGTATTGCCGATGTCTATTGCCATGAGCACGGCGCTTTGTTACCCCTCTCCCGCGCCGGCGGACAGGTTGTCGATAAGGCGCGCCCTTCCGAGCCGGGCGGCGACCAGCAAGCGGACCTCGCCAGAAATCTTGCCCAGGGGCTCGAGCGTGCACGGGTCCGTGACCTCCGCGTAATCGGGTTCGACGAGCTCCTCACGCAAGAGCACAGCCCTCATCTCCTCCCGTACGGGGTCGGCCTCGCGCTCCGCGCGCTCGTCTATGGCACGCTTGCCTGCGAGAAGCGCGCAGTAAAGGGCGGGGGCGGCACGGCGGAGCTCGGGGCTCAGGTACGCGTTGCGGCTGGAGAGGGCCAGGCCGTCTGTTTCGCGCACAGTCGGGCAAGCTACCACGACAGCCGGCAGCGAGAGGTCCTTCACCAGGCGCCTCACTATCACGAGCTGCTGGTAATCCTTCTCTCCAAAGTAGGCATAGCAGGGCCCCGCGAGCGCTAGCAGCTTCGTCACGACGGTTGCCACGCCGTCGAAATGGCCCGGCCGGCGCCGGCCTTCGAGGCCGTCGGCGAGCTTACGCACCGCCACGCTCACAAGGGGCTCCTCGGGGTACATCGCCTCCCTCGAGGGGGCAAAGACGATCCCGGCTCCGGCGCGCTCCGCACGAGAGAGGTCTGCCTCCAGGTCGCGCGGGTAGGAGGAAAAATCCTCACCCGGCCCGAACTGGAGCGGGTTCACGAAAATCGTCACCGCAGCCGTGTCGCATTCAGCAGCCATCTTCGCGATGTTCGCCTCGTGCCCACCGTGGAGGGCCCCCATGGTCGGGTGGAGGCCCACCGTGTCCCCGCGGCGGCGGGCTTCATCCAGCAAATTGCGCAGTTCCTCGGGTTCGCTCGCGAGGATCATGACTTCGCCGCCCGGCCCGTGGCACGGCTTCGCGCGCCCTCGTGGTTCCCCGCTGCCCTCGCCAGGAGCCCTCCGCTCGCAAGCGTGCCCACTATGCGCACGCCGTCCAAAATGCCTGGGCGCAACATCTTTTCCACGAGATCGGGTGCAAGGTCGGCAAGGGGGGCCAACACAAAACCGCGCCCCCACATCCTCGGGTGAGGCACCTCGAGATCCGGGGTAGAGATCTTCTCCTCCCCATAAAGCAGGAGGTCGACGTCTAACGTCCGGGGGCCCCAGCGCTCTGCTCTTTGCCTGCCAGCACGCGCCTCCGCGCCCTGGGCGGCCGCCAGGAGCTCCCCCGGGGAGCGCCGGGTGCGCAGTTCGGCAACCATATTTAGGTAAGGGCCTTGGCCTTCGGGCCCACCAACAGGCGCCGTCTCGTACACCGCGGACACCGCCACCACATCTGGCACCAAGGAGACGCCCCGGCGAAGGTGCTCCCAGCGGTCACCGAGATTGGAACCGAGCGCCACAAAAGCGCGAACCGGTGGCAGTCCGCTCCTGTATACGCGCACAGCCGCTGATGACAGCTGGAACGGCACAGGCGGCCTGAGTTTCCGGACCGCGACCTCGACTCCGCTGACGAGCGGGCCACCGGTGCTGATCAAGGCTGCGGCCACCCTTTCCGCGAGTCGCTCGAGCAGGGCGACGTGGGGGCCCTCGACCACCTCGCGCACGGCCTCGCAGAGGCCTCCATAGTCGACGGACTTCGCGAGGTCATCGCTCTCGCCCGCCGCCGACAGGTCGGCGAAAACGTCGAGGTCCACCTCGAAGGGCTGCGCGAGGGTCTCCTCTGACGGGAGGGCACCGTGGGTGCCGACGAAGCGGAGGCCCCGGAGCTGGATACGGTCACAGCGTGGTCGCGCGTGGCCCACCAGGCCATCGCGCTCGGCCCAGGCCAGAGGCCCGCCGGCCGGGTCAGCCACCAGCTACGCTGGGGACCGACTCGAGCGCCCGGCGCACCGGGGGCGCGAACTCCAAGACCGCGGCAACGATCTCGCGGCCCTCCGTGCCCATCTGGCGACCGAAGAGCCTCTCCACGATCGCTATCGTCTGGGCACCCTCGGGTATCAACCCGCTCCAACAGAGGTAACCAGCGACAACGCCCATCAGGCGGTCGTCCACCTGCTCACCGTGCACGACGACGCGCTCGCCGCTGCGAAGCCAGTCGGCCAATTTTTCATAGAGCTCGGGCACAAGCGCGGCTGCATTGTCGGTGGGGCCGAAGGGCAGGTGCGACCAAGTGAGATTTTCTTCGTCGTACGCGTGCAGGTTGTGCGGCGAAACGAGGAGGGACACGACCCTAGTAAAGCCTTGGCACTTTATCCAAAGGATCTCTTCGTGCCGGCGGACGGGCCGGTGGTTGCGCGCGTAGCCACCTGGCCGCTCGCAAATAGCAAGCTTGTCCTTGATCACCCAGGTAAAGAACCTCGGCTTTATACCTGCGGCCCACTTGCCTCTCACCGAAGTTGCTCCTTTTTGTCCGACGGGTGCCAAGAAGCGCCCCCTGCGGCCGAACGAGCGCCCGTCACGAGCCGGGCCGCGTCTGCTGTCGGCTTCACGTCGTGGACGCGCACCATCGATACGCCACAGGCCATCGCCCACACCGCCCCCGCGAGGGAAGCTTCCAGGCGCTCTCCTGCCGGTGCGGGCGCACCTTCGGTGCCCCTCGCCACGGCGCCGGTGAAGCGCTTGCGAGATATGCCCACGGCCACTGGCCACCCAGTGGCGACGAGGTCCCCCAAACGGGCAAGGAGAGCGAGGTTGTGAGATGTCGTCTTGGCGAAACCGATCCCGGGGTCGACCCAGATCTCCTTCACCCCAGCGGCGGCGGCCCGCTCCGCCCGCTCAACCAAGTACGACCCGACCTCTCCGACCACATCGCCGTAGTGGGCACGTGACATCATGTCAGCCGGCTCGCCCTTCATATGCATCGCCACCCACCCAACGCCCCCCTCGGCGGCCACCGGCCACAGAGATGCAGAGACGTCGTTGATGATCGTCGCGCCTTCTTCGATGGCCGCCTCCGCCACCGAGCGCTTCCGCGTGTCTACAGACAACCTGGTCTTGGCCTGAAGGACCCCGGCCAAGGCGCGCACGACCGGGACTACCCGGCGGATCTCCTCCGGCCCGGTGACCGGGGAGGCTCCGGGGCGCGTCGACTCCCCGCCGACATCGATCACGTCTGCGCCCTCGCGCTCCATCTCGAGGCCACGGGCGACGGCAGCATCTGGGTCGTGCCAACGCCCGCCATCGTAGAACGAGTCAGGGGTTACGTTGAGCACCCCCATCAGCAGCGTCATGCCGGCTTACAAGCCTATAGGCCTGCCTAAGCGAGGGCAGCGGCCGTAGGGACCAAGCGGCCGTACCTGTGACGAAAAAGACACGTTAAAGGCACCGTAGCGCTTGGACGAACCATACTCAGTGGCAAACCGCCCGCCTAGGGGCCCAGCCGTGCGCGACCGATCGCTCGACGGGTGGTGGGCGGCTGAGCAGCGTTCGCGCGCGAGCACCACGGCTCATACGCTCGACGAGTGCGCGACGTCGCCCGCTTCGCCGTCCTCCCCCCCATCGCCGGCCCGAGAACGCCGGCCACGACGACGAGCGTGGGTAGTCCTAACTCGTGCCTGGGCCTTCCTCAAAATGGCAAGCCTCGCGTACACGACCTGGTGGGCGATGGGCTACATCCATGCGGGTGCTGGTGAGGCGATCTGCGCTTACGGTGCGGTGTGCCTCTTCGCCGGCTTCGGCGCCCGCTGGCGGCGGCGCTTTTTCGGCCCGGGCCAGGTGCTCGAGCCCGAGTTGTACGAGCAGCTCGGAAGCTGGCTCTACCGCGCTGGCGTGGTGGGGGTCCTGGTCGGCGGAGCCCTCTATTTCGTCCAGGTCGTCGCGGGCACCCGCTGAGGGACGGCGGAGGCCCCCTAGCTAGCGGCCCCGGCCTATGAGCGAGAGGACTTCAGCGCGCGCCGCCGCGCTCGTGAGGAAATGCCCGCGCACAGCCGAGGTGACCGTGACGGCGCCCGGCTTGCGGACGCCGCGCATCGACATGCAAAGGTGCTCGGCTTCTACGACGACGAGGACGCCTGTCGGCTCGAGGACCCTGACGAGCGTGTCGGCCACCTGCGACGTGAGCCTCTCTTGTACCTGGGGCCGCCTCGCGTAGCCCTCGACCAGCCTTGCCAGCTTGGAGAGGCCAGTCACCCTCCCGTCTGAGCCGGGGATGTACGCGACGTGCGCCTTGCCGAACCAGGGCACGAGGTGGTGCTCGCAGACGCTGTAGAGGTCGATGTCCCGGACAAGCACAACCTCGTCATGCTCGGCCTCGAAGGTTACCGAGAGGTGCTCACCTGGGTCCTCGCGCAATCCCGAGAAGATCTCGGCGTACATCCTGGCCACGCGCTCGGGCGTCTCACGAAGCCCGTCACGGTCAGGATCCTCGCCCAGTGCCAAGAGGATCTCGCGGACGGCAGCAGCAAGCCGAGGGCTGTCCACTGTGGCCCCGGGCTCAGTCCTGTGCCAGCGGGCCCACATAGCGGCGCAGGCAGGCCAGGTTGCGGTACCGCTCCGCGACGTCGAGGCCGTAACCGACCACGAAACAGTTGGGTATCCGGAACCCGACATAAGCGAGCTCGGGCACCGTTGCCTGCGAGCCCTTCACCAACAGCGCGCACACCGCGAGGCTCGCGGGGTTGCGGGCTGCCAGGTTGCGCAGCAGGAAAGCAAGCGTGAGGCCCGAGTCCACGATGTCTTCCACCACAAGGACGTGGCGGCCGGCGAGGTCGGTGTCGAGGTCCTTCACGATCCGCACGACGCCACTGGTCCGCGTGCTGCTCCCATACGACGAGATGGCCATGAAGTCGAACTCGACTGGCAGGGAGATCGAGCGAGCCAGGTCGCCCATGAACACGAAGGCACCTTTCAAGACGCCCACAAGAAGCGGTGGGCGACCGCCGTAGTCGGCCGTTATACGCGCCCCCAGCTCCGCCGTTCGTTGCTGGATGTCCCCCTCCGTGATGACCACCTCGCCGAGCTCGGGGTCGGACGCTGCGTCCCATCCTCCTCGGGGGGTAGCTGTCAAGGTGGCATCCTCGAAGCCCTCAACCATGGACCAGCAACCTAATCGAGCGCCTCTGTGGGGCGCGACCGGCCCACAGCCCGCCCGGCCCACAGCCCGCCCGACCCACAGCGCGACCGGCCCACAGCGCGAGCGGCCCCCAGCCCGCCCGACCGGACGGCCGACCTGCAAGCCAGCCGGCCGGCAGCCACCTAGGCCCGTCCCTGACCCACGCGCAGGCGCCCCCCATGGCGGCTCACGCGCCGCCCGCCGGCAAGCTCGCAGGCGCGAGCCTCGCCAGAGACCACGGCCCACGTCCGCTCGAGCTCCCCGGCCGAGGGAGGGTGACGCTCGGAGCTTTCGCCTTCGCGCAGCCACGCCCTGAGCGCCCTGTTGGCGAGGGGGCGGGGCACCCTGCGAAGCGCCCTGGCGTCCGTGGCGTCTAGCCCTTCCGCCATGAGAGAGAGAAGGTCGGCGTCCTCGGCCAGCAACGACGCCGTCCGGCAGATCAGGGGGACCGGGTCCCGCCCGGCCACCTCGGCAAGAAGGGGAAGGACTTCGAGACGGACACGGTTGCGGCGAAAGCGTTGGTCAGCGTTGGAAGGGTCGTCCACGGCGTCTAGCCCCCACGAGCGCACCAGTGCCGCCGTCTCCGCCCGACGGAGGGAGAGGATGGGCCGGCAGACGCTGCGCAACCCGCCGCCGGTGGCCCTCATGCCCGATAGCCCGTCGGCCCCGGCTCCCCGAAGGAGGTTGAGGAGGACCGTCTCGGCCTGGTCGTCGGCCGTGTGGCCGACGAGGACGCCTTCGGGCAGGGAGGCGTAACGGGCGCGCCGGGCACGGGCCTCGAGATCGGGCCCGGGGGCCACTGACACCACGGCGGCCTCGAAACTGGCACCGAAATGCCTCGCGGCACTGGCGACGAGCTCGGCCTCCCGCTCTCCCTCGGCTCTCAGCCCATGGTCGACATGCACTACGTGAGCGCGGCAACCCGCCGCCACAGCCAACCCGAGCATGGCAAGAGAATCGGCACCCCCAGAGACAGCACATACGACCGCCTCGCCGGCAACTGGGAACCTGCAGCGCCTAAGCAGCGTGGCGACGTCCGGCCCGGCCGGGGCAGTGACGTCCGGCCCGGCCGTGGCCGTGGCGCCCGGCTGGCGCCGGGGCGTCTGGCCCACCGGCTCAGGTGCCGGCCGGCGCCGCCCCGGCACATCGCTCCACCCAGAGGGCTGGCTCACGGATCTCCGCAAGCGTCGGGAACCACTCTGGCCCGCGCCAGACGAGGTCGAACAGCTCCTGCCCTCCGGCGGCCTCGACTGCTTCGATGAAACGCTCGCCCTGCTCGTACTGCTTGAGCTTGGCGTCGAGGCCAGCGACCATGGAAACGGCCCGGGCCAGCGCCCCAAGTTGGCGGCGCGCCCTGAGCACCCCGGCGAAGTTCGCCGCATCGGGGACACGTCCAGAGGCGGCCCGGTTCATCACGATGTCTCCGTGGCCCTCCAAGAGGCTCATAAAGCCGCCTATCCCGTCAAGCGCTTGACGCTGTTCGGGCGACGCAAAGAGGGCCAGTAGGCCGCCGTCGTCCAAGGGGTTGCGGCCCTCTCGGACCTCGGAGACCGCTCTTTTTAGGGCATCGAGGAGGCGCCGGGGATCGGGGTCGACGCCCTCCACGAGAGATGAGACCAGGCCAAGGAAGTGAGGCCGGAGCCACGGGACGCCAGTGAACTGGAGGCGGTGGGTGACCTCGTGCAATGCGATCCAAAGACGGAACTGGCGCGGCTCAAACCCGAAACGGTCCTCCAGGTCGACGATATTTGGCCCTACGTAGTAGACGATGTCTTGGTCGTCAGGAGACTCGTCTTCGATGAGCAGCTGGTCGTACTGGCCGAGGACACGGGTTGACATCCAGCCGAGAAGGGCTCCGAGCTGGGCACCAGAGACGTTACGGGAAAGCTCCGCGGGCACCCGAAGGGCAATCGGGCCCAGCATCGGCGCCGGCTTGGCCATCGCCGCCGCCAGCTTCTTGGACAGCGGCCGCATCAGCCTCTGAGCCGAGGCGATGTTGGCCACAACCCAACCCTGCCTGTCCGTGACGCGAGCCCGGGCTGGACCAGCCAACGGGCGGAGCCCCGTCTCCGCCGACACGAGCTCTTCGGCCAGAGCGGTCAACTCCTGGAAATCCTCCTCCAGGACAGAAAGGCGCCCAGGAGGTAGCCATGGCTGCCGCGCGGCTATCCGCGTGGCGGTGCGCTCTGCCAGCTCCCAAGAGATCGGGCTTGGAGGTGAACTGTCGGCCGCGAGCGAACCATTAGACGGGGCGCTCAGCGAGCCATTGGGTGACGTGGTGTAGGAGGGCGTAATCACCCAAGCCTATTGGTAATGAAGACCTTGGGACGACGCACGTGCGCACCTCATCCCTCCGCCGCGCCGCACCGCCTCACCGTCATGCGATCTTGCGCCCCCGGGTGCGGGGCACCGTCATTGGCTCATGCTGGAAGCAGTACTTGCCGTTGTTGTAGATTGAGAGCTTCGTACTACAACCCGGGTGCCGGCAAGTCCGCCCCCGGCCGAACGACCTCGACGGCCTCTCGCCGCCGCTCAGCGCTTGCCCTGCGAGTGTTCGTTCGCTCATAGTCCTATCAACGTCTTCTCGGTTAACTTCCTTCCCGGCCGGGCGGCCGACGCTAGCTCTATACCCCGCCCTGGCCCCGTTCACTCCTTTTAGCGGGTCAGGATTTAGTGTCCTCTGCGCCAATGGCTTCTGCCACGCGCCGGCGAAGCGAGTCCGGCACGTCGTCGTGGCACTTAGAAGCGATCAACGCCTTCACGTCGGCCTCGAAGCCGAAGGCCTGGAAGCAGGGCCCGCAGTCGTCCAAGTGCCGCTTTATCTCGTGGCGGCGCTCTTTGGTGAGCTCGCCGTCCAAGTACGTGTAAAGCGTGGCGATGGCGTCCTGGCACGGGTCTAGGAAAGCGCTCTCGCCGCCAAGGCCGGCTGGCGCGCCCCTACTCGACATGTCCTCGGGTTGCATCGTTATGTCCCTCGAAGGTTCGCAGCTAATCCCACGTCCGCCGGCACGGTAAGCCGACGTTGCTCTGCAAAAGTGAGCAACGCCTTTTGTAGTGCCTTTCTTCCCCTGTGCAGGCGGCTCATCACCGTGCCGATCGGGATGTCGAGGATCTCCGCGATCTCCTTGTACGAAAAGCCCTCGACGTCAGAGAGCATGACCACCAGACGGAAGGCCTCAGGCAGTGACTCGACGGCGCCCTTTACCTCCGCCTCGTTGAACTGGTCGAGCACCTGGTCCTCGGCACTGCGCCCGGCCGATGCGCCCTCGAGCCCTCCGAGGCGCCGGTAGAGGTACAGGTCCTCCACGTCTTCGAGGTCCGTCTCGACTGGGCGGCGTCGCCGCGACCGGTAGGTATTGATGAAGGTGTTGGTGAGGATCTTGTACAGCCAGGATTTGAGGTTGGTGCCCTCCTGGAACGAACCGAAGGCCCGGTAGGCCTTCAGGTAGGTCTCTTGCACAAGGTCCTCAGCATCGGCCGGGTTGCGCGTCATGCGCAGCGCGGCGCTGTAGAGCGAGCCCATGAAGGGCATCGCCTGGTCGGCGAAACGCTCCTTGTCAGCCATAGCCGCCACGATAGGACGCGGGTGGGACGACCACTACCTCAATTCAGCGAAGCTTCAGCGTGCCCAGGGTCTAGGGCTCGGGTTTACCCGCGCCTCAGGCCGACTCAAAGGTCGCAGTACGCTCGCCAAAGGCCAGCACGGTCCCGGTAGGGACTACGTGGGGTTCACCGGCAGCAAGCCTCTGCCAGGCCTTGGCGGGCTCGTCCCAGATGAAGGTCCCGTTGGTGGACCCCCTGTCGACAACCACGAGCTCCCCGTCGCGCACCCGAAGCTCAGCGTGCACCCTGGACATGCTGTCGTTTTGCCCGGAAGGCACCACCGGCGCAAGCTCCCCGGAAAGCACGGCGTCGTCGGCCGCGATGTCCCGCCCGATGAGCGCCGGGCCTGAAAGGTGGTGGACCTCTCCGTTGTCCCATGTCAGCTTGCCCACGGCAGATTGGACCACCGTGACCGCCTGGCTCGGTCCCAGAGCCTCCCGGCGCTGTCCCGTCGCCTCGGCAATGGTGAACTCGGCCTCGGGGAACTGGGCGTCTGGGACCAAGGGCTCGACAACCGTCGGGCTCTCGGCGTCGGGATAGCCGCCAGAAACTCGCCGGCCGGCCTCAGGGGCCCTGTCACGCCGAGCGGAGTCTCGCGAGGCTGGTTCTTGGCCCGCTTGCTCTCGGCGACCTGAGGCGGCTGCAGGCTCGGGGGATGCCGCCACCCAAGGCCGCGCTGTCCTGTCTGGAGTGGCCAGGAGGAAACCGCTGGCCCTGATCACTCCCTCGCGCAAGTCGGCGAAGGGGTCACCTTCGGCCTGCTTTCCTCCACGGAGCCCGGTGACGTCACGGAGCAGCCTGTTCAACCAAGACCCTACGTCGTCACCACCGTAGAGCTTGGCCTCCGAGGTGCCCCTCTCCACCGCGACTTCGACAGGCCCGTGGACGACCACCACCAGGCCGTCACCTCTCGAAGCGACGATGGCAAAGGGCGGCCACGGCTCTGAGCGGGGGTCCGCGAGTCGCGACCCCACCCTGCCCAACAGCTCGGTCGGGTCACTAGCTGAGAGGCACGCGGCGACAAATGCCGCCGTGCCCTGGCCGGTACCGGGTGCCCACACCACGGCGTTCGGCAGCCGGCACAGCCAACCGTCCCCGCCGAGGGTCGGGACAAGCCTCGCAAAGGATAGATCGATGTTGCCCACCGTGAAGACGGTACACCAGGTGAGGTGCCTAGGGCGCGTACCCTTGTCCCTGTGGCGGGCCTGCCGGCGTTCCTCGACCACCCCCGGCCACTTGCGTTCGCCCACCGGGGCGGGGGGTCGGAAGCGACAGAGAACAGCTGGGCCGCCTTCGAGCACGCCGTCTCGCTCGGTTACAGCTACATCGAGACCGACGTCCGGGCCACCTCAGACGAAGTGCCAGTCGCCTTCCACGACAGCAGGCTCGAACGCCTGACCGGCTCTGCAGGCCTCCTCAGCGACACGACCTCAAAAGATCTCGGCCATGCCCGCCTCGCAGACGGGGGCTCTGTCCCCAGGCTTGAGGACCTGCTCGCAGCCTGGCCGGAGCTGCGTTGGAACATCGACGTGAAATGCCCCAGGGCCACGGGACCGGTCATAGAAGCGCTCAGGCGCACCAACGCCGGCCCCCGCGTACTAGTAACAGCCTTCTCGGCTCGGCGAGTGGCGCGGCTCCGCCAAGCCCTCGGGCCGGCCGTGGCCACCGGAGCGAGCGCATTGGGTGTGGCTGGGCTGCTCCTCGCCAGGCGTGCTCACCTCGCGCCGACCTGGGCGAGGTGCTCCGCCGCGCAGGTGCCCGTCAACTTCAGGGGCCAGACGGTCGTGGACGCCGGCTTCGTCGAGACCTGCCACAGCGCTCGCGTCCAAGTCCATGTATGGACGGTGGACGACCCTGCAGAGATGGCCCGTCTTTTGGACCTCGGGGTCGACGGCCTCATGACCGATAGGCCCAGCGCGCTTCGGGAACTGTTGATAAGCCGAGGGCAGTGGGCTTGAGCCCCCCTCCGGGGTGCCCACTGCAACCTAGGGCCAGTGCGGCTGGTGGCTACCGGAACCTGTAAGTGATCCTGCCCCGCTTCAGGTCGTAGGGGCTGATCTCGACCTGGACGCGGTCGCCTGGCAGCACCCTGATCCTGTGCATGCGCATCTTCCCGGAGTTGTGTGCGAGTACCTCGTGGCCGTTGTCGGTCTTAACGCGAAAGGTTGCGTTCTTGAGCGACTCGACGACGGTGCCCTCGAGCAGGATCGCCTGCTCCTTGGCGCTAGTGTTGGACAGTTCCCTACCTCCTGTGAGCCTCAAACGCCAGTCTACCGGCCCTCACGCACGACCTCCGAGCTGGCCTTGTCGGCGCGAAGCCCGAGGAACCTCGGGTGGCGAAGGCGTCCGTCGGGCGTCCAGTTGGTGAACGCGACCTCTGCCACTAGCTGCGGTTCCGCAAAGCGGGCGCCCTTGTCTGGGACCTTCGTCACAAACGGCGAGGTCGGCCTCTCCATCTGTTCCAACTTGTTGTACAAGTCGCGCAGGCTCTGCTCGCTGAAGCCGGTACCGACCTTGCCCGCGTAGATGAGCCTGCCCTCTTCCCAGTAGCCAAGCAACAGCGCGCCAAAGGCGGTGCGCGCGCCCTTCGGGGGCGTGAAGCCCCCTATGACCAGCTCCTGGCGGCAGCTGCACTTCAACTTCATCCACCCGGTGCTCCGGCCCCCGCGATAGGCCGAACCGGCCCGCTTTGCGACCAAGCCCTCCCAGCCTTCATGGCAAGCACGTTCGAAAAGCAACTTTGGCTCGCCCGAAAGGGGCGATAAGACCTTCAAACGCCCGCTCTCGGCGACGGCGCGTTGGAGAAAGGCCTTGCGCTGCTCGATCGGGAGATCCCGGAGGTCCTCGCCGAGGAGCCACGGCAAGTCGAATACCCAGTACTCCACGTGTGCACTGCCCTCTTGGAGTGCAGCGAAGTCCGGCAGGCCCGCCACCAAAGACACGATCTCCCCGTCGAGCACGATGTTGTCTACGGGCAGCCCAAGGACGGCCTCGACAAGCTCGGGGAACCTCTGGTTGAAAGACAGCCGGTTGCGCGACCACAGCCGGACCTCCCCGTCGTTGCGCACCGCGATGCACCGCAGGCCGTCGAGCTTCGGCTCCAACAACCAACCCCTTTGCCCGCCTTCCCCCGCCCGGCCTTCGGGCGCAGCGCTAAGTGGGCCGCCGGCGCGCGTCGCGAGCTCGTTTGCTTGTGCAGCGAGCATCGGGGTTATGAACCCGGCCGGCCTCAGCGCCTTTTCGCCGGCAGGCGCCTTTTCGCCGGCGGGCCGGTCCGCCCCCGGCGGCACTTACGAGCCTCGTTCCTGGCTCGCCATCATGAGAGCCCCGAGGAACTCCGAAGCCCAGCGGTGCACATCGTGAGAGAAGACGCGCCTGCGCATCCGGCGCATACGCCAGGCTGCCTCTTCCGGGCTTGCGCTCACGGCAGCCATGATCTGGCCCTTCATGGCGTCGATGTCGTGGGGGTTTACGACCCAGGCCTCGCGCAACTCTCGTGCAGCACCCGCCAGCTCCGACAGGACGAGGCGGCCCCCGAGGTCGGGGCGGCAAGCGACGTACTCCTTGGCGACGAGGTTCATGCCGTCGCGAAGCGGTGTGACAAGAGCCACGTCAGCGGCCAGGTACAAAGCCGCCATCTCCTCTTGGGGGAAGCTCTGGTGCAAGTAGTGCACCGCGGGCCGCCCGACGGGGCTGTGGTCGCCATTGATCGCTCCGACGGCTCGCTCTACGCCCTCGCGCAACTTCTTGTACTGCTCGACCTCTCCCCGGCTTGGGCTCGCGACCTGGACGAACACTGACTCGGGCGGGCAGAGCCGACCCTCGGCGAGCAGCTCACCGTAGGCCCTGAGGCGATGCAGCAGCCCTTTGGTGTAGTCCAGCCGGTCCACCCCGAGCAGCACTACCCTCGGCTGGCCGAGCTCCTCTCGGATCTCCCGTGCACGCCGGCGCACGCCCGGGCTCTGGGCTAGGGCAGACAGCTCTCGGGCCCCCACGGAGATCGGGAAGGCTCCGACACGAGCCGTCCGCTCCTCGCCGCTTCGGCGCACCACATGGACCAACGAGCCCTGGGTACGAAAGCCGTTGAAGCGCCGGCATGCCCGGAGGAAGTTGAGAGCCCCGTCGGGCGTCTGGAACCCAACGAGATCCGCCCCAAGGAGCCCCTGCACGATCTCGCTTCGCCATGGGAGCTCCGCGAACAGCTCGACCGGCGGGAAGGGAATGTGGTTGAACCAGCCTATCTGGAGGTCGCTGCGAAGCCCACGCAGCATCGCGGGCACGAGCTGGAGGTGGTAGTCGTGGACCCAGACAGTCGCACCGGGCGCGGCATGCGCGGCCACGGCAGAAGCAAAGCGCTGGTTGACCTCGACATACGCGTGCCACCACCGCCTTGAGTACACCGGCGTCGCGACGACGTCATGGTAGAGCGGCCAGAGCGTTGCGTTGCAGAAGCCCTCGTAGTAGGTACCAACCTCTTCCTCGTCGAGAAGGACGGGTAGGGCGTGCACGTCTTCGCCTTCCAGGCCGCTCTCGTTCCCCGTTGCGGCGGGCGCCTCGCCGCGCGTCACCACTTGGAGGCGGCCCGTGTCCGCCCAAATCGGGGCCTCTTCATCTTCGAACCAGGGCCTCTCCGAGGGTGCCTGGTCACCGGGCGCTCCAGGCGATGGGCTCGCCTCGCCGGCCCAACCCACCCAGGCGCCGCCTGTCTGGATGATGACGGGCCTGAGCGCAGACACGAGGCCGCCCGCGCCCGAGCTCCATTGGGCGCCACCGGAGGGGTTGGCCCGGACCGGCAGGCGGTTGGAGACAACGATGAAACCGAACTGCGTCTCGCCGGGAGATCCCCCGGTTTCCTCACTCTGTTGGCTCGGCACGGGCACCGACCTCGTTCCTACCCTGTCTGGGCTTTATCAGCACATCCGGTGGCAGTGGCAAGGAGCCCAGGCAAAGTGGCCACCGAAGCGACGAGCTCAGGGCCAAGGTGCTCGAGCTGGGTGCGACAGCTGAAACCGTCGCACACGAGTACCGCGCCCTCGCCCGGTGCACCCCGGCCGCCGTCACCACCGGCCAGGGCACCCTGGCCCAGCCCCTTACCCGCAAGGGCCGCTCGCACCTTGGGTAGCCAGAGCTCATCGCCGATCTTCCGTGAAATCGCCTCCGTGCGCGGGTCGAAGCCGTAAGAGCCGGCGAGGCCACAGCAGCCCGCGTCCAGCACCTCGACTTCGTAGCCGAGCGCGGCCAAGACGGCCTGGTCGGCGCTAGTCCCGACAACCGAGCGCTGGTGGCAATGGGGGTGCAGGACTGCCCTCCGGCGACCGCCTTCGGGCGACTCGGCCCCCTGAAGCCGCTCGAGGAGGCCCTTCTCCAAGATGTACTCGGCCGGGCTCCTCGCGAGGGACGCGAGGGCGCTCGCCCTAGGCTCGCCTGGTAAGAGAGCGGGGAGCTCGTCGCGGAAGGCCGCCAGGCAGCTCGGTTCGGGCACCACCACGGGGACGCGGGCGTCGACCCAGGGCGAGAGCACCGAGACCAGCCGGCGCAACGAACGCTTAGCGAGGTCGAGCATGCCCGAGTCATAGAGGGTCCGGCCGCAACAAGCCCAACCCGAAGGCACCGCCACGCTCTCCCCGAGCGCCGAGAGGGCGTTGACCAGTTCAACCCCGCTCGCTGGCGAAAAGGCTTCGGTAAAGGAGTCCGGCCACACAACGACCGTGCTCTCGGCTGGCGGCCGGTCCCGCGCGCCGGCGACGGAGGGGCCCCCCGAGCGCCGCAAACCTTCCCGAGTGGCAAAGCGAGGGACGGTACGACGGGTCGTGACACCGGCGGCGCGCAACAAGAGACGGCGCGCTGGCGACGCCAGCAAGGAATTGACCTGCTGCGCTCGCGCGGGCGACGCCGTCAAGTAGCGCGCCGCCCAGGGCAAAAGGCCCAGGGCGTACATTATGGCAGGCCGGAGGCGGTGTTTGTAGTAGTGGTAGTTGAGCTCGGACTTGTAGGTAGCCATGTCAACATGGGTCGGGCAGTCCGACTTGCACGCCTTGCACGAGAGGCAGAGCTCAAGGGCCTCGTGAGCGGGCTCGTTATCCCACGCCGGCGCCACGAGGTGGCCACCATCGGCTCCCGGCGCGGCCGCCTGGAACATCTCCGCCAGGATCTTGGCCCGGCCCCTCGTCGAGTGGACCTCGTCCCGGGTCGCCCGGTAGGAAGGGCACATGGTGGCTGCGTCGTCGCGCCGGCACCGCCCGACGCCCACGCAGCGCGTCGCCGCGTACATGAGCGAGCCACCATCGGAACCAAACGCGTAGCCGCTCGGCCGAAGGCCCGGACGTTCGTGCATTGTGAAGTACCGGACATTGGAATCGAGCGGGTAGGGGTCGACGACCTTGCCCGGGTTCATCAAAGCGTCGGGGTCCCAGAGCCTTTTGAACTCCCCGAACGCCCCCACGAGCTCCGAGCCGTACATGACCTCGAGCAGCTCGCCACGGCTCTGGCCATCGCCGTGCTCGCCCGATAGCGACCCACCGAGGGACACCACCAGCTCGGCAGCGGCAGTCACATAGTGGCGGTACTTGGCAAGACCCTCCCTCGTGCGGAAGTCGAAGTTGTTGCGGGTGTGGACGCACCCCTGGCCGAAGTGCCCATACCAAGCACCCGAATAACCGTGCTCAGCCCAAAGGGCCGAAGTTCCCCGCAAGTGCTCGGCCAAGCGCTCTGGCGGCACGGCCGCATCCTCCCAGCCCTCGTAGTTGTGCTTGCCGTCGACTCGGATCGCCGTCGCTCCGAGCGCGGACTCGCGCACCCCCCAAAGTGCGCGCTGCTCACGAGCGTCTTTCACCTCCTTCCATTTCACGCCTTTGCCGAGCCCTGCCACCAGCGCAGACGCGGCCGAACGCGCCTCGTCTTCGGTCTCGCCACCGAGCTCGGCCAGAAGCCAGCCACCTCCGTCGGGGAGGAGACCCACCCCCTCGGCGTTCAAGCCGTGTGCCTGGTTTTGCTGGACGAGGGTCTGGTCGAAGCCCTCCAAGCCGAGCAAAGGGTGGACGAGCAGCTCGGGTACCGCTTCCGCTGCGGCGTAGATGTCCGGGTACCCGAGCACGACAAGGGCGCGTTTGGGGGGGTTTCCCACCAGCCGCAACGTCATCTCAGTAGTGAAAGCGCACGTCGACTCCGTGCCAACGAGCGCCCGAGCAACGTGCATGCCCTGCTCCGTCGAAAGCTGGTCCAAGTTGAACCCGCTCACCCTTCGTGAGATGTCGGGGAACTTCTCGGCCACGAGCGCCCCATAACGCTGGTCGAGCGATCTCAGGCCCTTCAACAGCTCCGCCAGCCGGCCCCCGAGCGAAGTCGCCGCTTCCTCTGCGCGGGCGCTATAGCTACCCACCTCCAGGGCTTCCCCACCAGCGAGCACGATCCGGAGCAGCTCGACGTTGTCCGATGTCTTCCCTGCGTAAAGGCCGTGGGTGCCACAGGAGTTGTTTCCCACCATGCCCCCGAGGGTGCACCAGGCGTGCGTCGCGGGGTCCGGCCCGAAGGTGAGCCCGTGACGCCCCGCCTCGCGCCGGAGGTCGTCGAGGACCACCCCGGGCTCGACCCGCGCCAGGCACTTTTCGGGGTCGATCTCCAAGATCCGCGTCATGTAACGGCTCATGTCCAAGACGACGGCCTCATTGCAGGCTTGACCAGCGAGGCTGGTACCCCCGCCACGTGCCACGAGAGCGGCCCCAGCTTCAGCTGCCAGCCTGGCTACCGCCTGGACATCCTGCTCGTCACGAGGGAGCACGACCCCAAGCGGCACCTGGCGGTAGTTGGACGAGTCGCTCGCATACGCAGCCCTAGTGGTCGCGTCGAAGCGGACTTCTCCTGTCACGGTGCGCGCGAGCGCTTGGCCAAGAGCCTCGCGCCGCTCCTCGCTCAGCCTGGGACGCGTTAGTCTCCTGGTCGCCACAGCCGGCGAGCCTATCGTGGCGCGAAGGCGGCCAGCTTTTGGGCCACCAAGCGCACTTGGCTTGCTCCTCCTTATATGTTTAGGCCGCTCCGGCCGGTTGGACCTGAGCCGGCGCAGCCAGGCCAGCACGACAGGGCCCAAGCGCTTTATGGCCTGCGCGACCGAGCAAAACGGGCGAAGGCCTCAGCTCAGAGGCTGCGGACTACCTCCGCCATCAGCTCGCCGGCCTCGGTCGGGTTGCTCGCCACCTTGACGCCAGCCTCGGCCAGCGCTTGCATCTTGGCCTGGGCAGTGCCCTTGTTTCCCGAGATGATGGCGCCGGCATGTCCCATGCGTCGGCCAGGAGGCGCCGTGACCCCAGCGATGTAAGACACGACAGGCTTATCGACGTGCTCGGAAATGAAAGCCGCGGCCTCTTCTTCTCCGGTACCGCCGATCTCCCCGATCATCATCACGGCCTTCGTCTCGGGATCGGCCTGGAATGCCGCCAGGCAGTCCACGAAGCTCGTCCCGGGGACCGGGTCTCCGCCGATGCCAACGCAGGTAGTCACGCCGATACCCATTTGCTTCAGTTCATAGAGGGCTTGGTAGGTAAGCGTCCCGCTCCGGCTCACGATGCCTACAGGACCTCCCCCCAGGGCGATCTCGCCGGCTGTGATGCCAATGTTGCACTCCCCTGGCGTTATGACGCCGGGGCAGTTCGGCCCGATCAGCCGGCTCCCGGGGTAATCGTGGCGCAGCTCGC
Organism: Actinomycetes bacterium; assembly: GCA_021787035.1. Classification (GTDB taxonomy): domain Bacteria; phylum Actinomycetota; class Acidimicrobiia; order Acidimicrobiales; family Palsa-688; genus JAJZYO01. The sequence goes on along the minus strand of JAJYMM010000126.1, from coordinate 38,793 downwards.
TGTAAACGCGAGCCTCGTCTTGCGCCGGTATCCCTTCAGTGATGCACACGATCACTTCCATCCCCGCGGCCGCAGCCTCGAGGATCGAGCTGGGCGCAGCCTTGGGGGGCACTGAGATGAAGCTCGCGTTTGCCCCAGTCGCCTCGCGCGCCAGGGCGGCATTGGCATATACCGGGATGCCCTCTACCTCCTGGCCACCCTTTGCCGGGTTGACCCCGGCGACTACCTTGGTCCCGTAGTCGCGGTTGCGGAGCCCGTGGAAGCGCGCCTGGCCGCCAGTCAAGCCGTGCACGACGACTTTGGTCCTACGGTCCACGAAAATGCTCAACCTATTTCCCTCCCGCTAGCTCGACGGCTTTGCGCGCCGCCCCCATCATGGTCGGCGCTGTTATAACCGTCTCAGACTCGACGGAGCGCAATATCTTCCGACCCTCTTCGGCATTGGTCCCGTCGAGACGGATCACCATGGGCACCTTTATGTCCACGCGCCCGAGGGCGGTCACGATACCGTTGGCGACTTCCTCGCCCCTCGTTATGCCGCCGAAGATGTTCACGAAAATGGCTCGAACGGAGGCGTCCGATGAGATGACTTCGAGTGCTCGCGCCATCACTTCCGCGCTCGCTCCGCCACCGATGTCCAAGAAGTTCGCTGGGCTGCCTCCGACTTGGTTGACGACGTCGCAAGTGCTCATGGCAAGGCCCGCCCCATTGGCGATTATCCCGACGAAGCCGTCAAGGCCGACGTACTGGAGCCCGTAGCTCTTGGCGAGGCGCTCCCGTTCGTCCAGCTCGGTCACCCCAGCGAACTCCTCCCATTCGGGATGGCGGAACGCTGCGCTGTCGTCGAGGGTGACCTTGGCATCGAGAGCGTGGACCTGCCCGTGCGGAGTGAGGATGAGGGGATTGACCTCGACCAGGTCTGCGTCCCCTTCTACGAAACAGCGGTAGAGCTTGACAAGGACTTCAGCGGCACCGGCACGTGCCTCGGGGTCAAGGTCGGCCTCCTCAACCAGCTGGCGCGCCTGGGCTTCGCTGAAGCCGATATAGGGGTCGACGTGGAGCCTGGCGATCGCCGTGGGGTCCTCGGCCGCTACTTGCTCGATCTCCACGCCGCCCCTCGACGAGACCATTGCGAGGTGAGCCTTGGCCCCCCGGTCGAGCGTGAAGCTCGCGTAGTACTCCTTGGCGATGTCCGAGGCGTGCTCGACCCACACCCGGTGGACCGTGTGGCCCTTGATGTCCATGCCGATAATCGCCTCGCCGTGGGCCCTGGCCTCGCCTTCGTCAGCCGCGAGCTTGACCCCTCCGGCCTTCCCGCGGCCGCCGACTTGGACCTGGGCCTTCACGACCACCGGGTAGCCGAGCCTGGAGGCGACCGCTACAACCTCGTCAGGCGTCTCGGCGACGTCACCTGGCGACACCGGGATCCCGAAGCGGGCGAAATACTGCTTGCCCTGGTACTCGAATAGGTCCACTTGTCCTCCTTGGGGCTGCCGGCGCGCCCAAAACCCTTAACCGTCATAAACCCAATTGGCCAGCCTACTTGCCCGCCCACCCAGGGCGCCCACCGCACCGGCGGACGGCCGCCCGAGGGCGCGGGGGACCAGCAGCGGCGCATCGTCCCGGCGACCCTGGCACCCTCGGCTTGCCCGAAGGGCTTGCGCGCCGCCATGCTTGGTGGGATGCCCACAGCTCTGATCACCGGTATAACCGGGCAGGATGGCTCCTACCTGGCCGAACTGCTCCTCTCCAAGGGCTATGACGTAGTCGGGGTCCACCGTCGGAGCAGCACAGTGACCTTCGAGCGGATCGCCCACCTGATGGACAAAATGACGCTCGTCTCGGCGGACCTGATGGACGAGCCGTCGTTGATCCGGGCGTTGCGTGACCACAAACCTGCCGAGGTGTACAACCTCGCGGCGCAGTCCTTCGTGCAGGCCTCGTGGGCGCAGCCCGTTCTCACTGGCGAAGTAACCGGCCTCGGCGTCACCAGGCTCCTCGACGCGATCTTGACGGTCGACCCCGGGATCCGCTTCTACCAGGCCAGCTCGTCTGAGATGTTCGGCAAGGTGGTCGAGGTCCCCCAGAGCGAGCGCACACCGTTTTACCCGCGAAGCCCCTACGGCGTTGCAAAGGTCTACGGCCACTGGGCGACCGTCAACTACCGGGAGAGCTACCAGCTGCACGCCAGCTCCGGCATCCTCTTCAACCATGAAAGCCCTCGTCGAGGCCTTGAGTTCGTTACCCGCAAGGTGAGCGACGCCGTGGCGCGCATCAAGTTCGGCCTGACCGACCACGTTTCGCTTGGCAACCTTGACTCCCAGCGCGACTGGGGGTACGCCGAGGACTACGTGCGAGCAATGTGGCTCATGCTCCAACAGGACCAGCCAGCGGACTATGTCGTGGCGACAGGGGAAACCCACTCGGTGCGGGAGTTCTGCCAGATCGCCTTCGGCCACGCCGGCCTCGACTGGGAGCGCCACGTGAGGCTTGACCAGCGCTTTATGCGCCCGGCCGAGGTCGACCTTTTGATCGGGGACCCGACCCGTTCCCGCGAGGTGCTCGGCTGGAAACCCGAGGTGAGCTTCGAACAACTCGTCTGCATGATGGTGGACGCCGACATAAAGGCCCACGAAGTCAGGGCTTGAGGAGCGCCAAGACTGTCTCCTCCGAAGAGAGAGAGTTCTTCGTCTGGCCAGGGGCGCCCAGGTACGCCTACTGGCCCGAGGAGGTGCGCTCGGCCAGGTGGCTCCTCAGGTAGCGACCGGGCTCGGTTGCTTCAATTGCCAGAGCGATATGCCGCCACCGCGACCGGGCGCCCGGCCCTGCTGAGGCGCCCAAGGGAACCAATGAGCACGGTGTCCCTTCCGCCAGGGGAGCCGTCGACCCCAAAGCCGTAGACCTCCCCGCTGGAAGCCAGCAGGTAGTAGCCCTCCCCCGAGCTCGGAGCGGCCGCTGCCACGACGCGCGCCACTATGCGACGGGTCGGCAATGAGCCGGCGAACGCCGCAGCGCCAAAGCCGTGGGCACCCCCGGCCGCAGAGACCAGCCAGTAGCCGCGGCCGCCAGGTGCGGCCGCCATGGCGACGACAGGTGGGGCAGGGCCGGAAACTGCCGCCGAACCATAGTCATGGGCGTCCCCGAAAGCGAGGACGGCACCCGACGCCGCTACGAGCCAGTAGCCCCGCCCGTCTGAGGTGGCCGCGATTGACACCACCCGTTGCCCGTGGAGTTGGTGGAGGCCAGAGCCGTAGTACCTAGCGTCGCCGTAGGCAAAGACGCCGCCGTCCCTGGCCGCAAGCCAGTAGCCGTGGCCGTCAGGGGTCGGCGCGATCCCCACCACCGAGGCGGCGAGGTGGAGGTTGCTCGCAGATCCGTACCAACCTGCAGATCCGAAGGACAGCACCGTGCCGTTCGCCCCGATCAACCAATAACCCCTGCCGTCGGGCGCCGCCGCCATGGCGCTCACGTGTCCGCTTATCGTCGTGCGAAGGGCGTTGCCATAGAAACGGGCAGCTCCAAAGGCGTGGACAACACCCGACGACGTGGCCACCCAATAGCCGCTCGGAGCCGGAGCGCTGGGACCTGAAGCGGTCGCCGGGGCGGGTGCGGTCGTCGTCGCGGCGGCGTGGGGCTGGCCCGACGTTGTCGTCGTCGCGGCGGCGTGGGGCTGGCCCGACGTTGTCGTCGTCGCGGCGGCGTGGGGCTGGCCCGATGTTGTCGTCGTCGCGGCGGCGTGGGGCTGGCCCGATGTTGTCGTCGTCGCTGCCCGTGGCTGCGACGATGGGGACGAGACCTTCTCGAGCCTGAACCAGTCGCTAGGCAACGACAGGTCCGCGGCGAACTGCGCTCCGCTCAGCCTCGCCGAACCGTCCGCGCCGGTGACGGTAACCTCAAGCACCCGCCCACCGAGCTGCCCCAGGCCATTGCGCCGGTCAACCGCCACGGACGTCACTACGCCGAGCGATGGGAAGCGCCTGGCGAGCTGGCGGAGAGGCACCTCCCGGCTCCAGGAATGCACGGGGTTGGCCTCCACCGAGTCGCCGAGGTCGGCCACTGCCGGGAAAAGGCCGCCGGCGCTGTAGCCCCCAGTCGAAGCCGAGTACTCCGCCAGCGCCACGGTCCCGGCTCGCCCGCACTTGCTCCCAACGTCGCAGTAGAGGACCTCGCCGGCCGTGGACGCGACAGCGCCGTACACAGCGCCGTCCACTCCGACTGCATCGCGGCTCGCGACGCCGTCGTAGACCTGACAAGCAATGGTGTCGCAGATCTGGCCCCACGACGCCATCATCGCTACCGCGTAGCTGCGTGCCGCGACTGCCTGGGCCTGAAGGGCTGCCTCTCCGCCTTGGTAGGCCCAGCTAGGAGGGGACTCGGCCGGGACAACTGCTTCTACGTACGCCTCCAAGGAGACAAGGTTGTCCGTGTCCCCGTCTGCGTACACGACGAGGTGACCGCTATAGGTGCGCGTCCCCCCTCCGGGACGGCAGACCTGCACCCGCGACCCAGCGATATCGGCCGGCACCGGTACTGTCCCAACCGGCCGGGATGGCGTGGTCGCGCTGACGTGCTGAGTCGTAGTGGCGCTGGCGTGCTGAGTCGTGGTCGCGCTGGCGCTGGTAGTGGCAGCGCTGGCGCTTGTCGCTGGTGTGGCGCTTGCGAGCGTGACCCGCGCTGTGGTGCTCGCGAGCGTGACCGGGCCAGCCGTGCTGGCCACCTCGCGCCAAGGTCCGGCGCAGCCCGATGACGCATAGACGAGCTCGGACCCGTCCCGGCGAGCTACCTGGAATGCACCCGCTCCAACCGGTGCACCCGCGGGCCAGCTCGCCACGAGCTGGCCCCCTTCGATCCCTTGAGCAACCGTGCTCCTTCCCTCCAGCTCAAGCAGGTGCACCTTTACGTCGGGCTCAGGGGAGGGCAACTTCCCAAGGCTCGTGCCCCCGTAGTAGTGAGCGAGGATCCTCTTGTAGGTCCAGCCGTACCTGGACGCGTAACCAAAGGCGCCCCATTGGCCCATACCTACCCCGTGGCCGTCCCCGAAGCCCGAGATCGCGACGGATGCCAGTGCCGCACGGGTCTCTGCCTGGGCGGGCGGCGCCATGACTAGCTCGCCGGCCGGGACAAGACCGCCAACCACTGCCATCACGCCCAACAAGGTGGGCACAGAGGCCCGCGACAAGAAGGCCGAGACCCCGAGAGCGCCCCGGCGAACGGGGGGCTGCGGACGGACGAGTTTGGGTTGGCCTCTTCGCACCAAGTTGTCTCCGGGAAGTCGCTCCCAACGCATTCTCGTACCTGATCTCGGCAGAAGTGGCCAGAAAATTGAGTTAGGCCTGAGCTAAGCCAGCGCCACCAACTGGCCATGGGGCGACCTGGGGCCGGGCAGGACGAGGGCAACCATCCAAGGGGGGCAGCTCAGGACGTTACGGCGACGATTGGGGTGCCGGGGGTCCCAGGGGTCTCGGTCAGGTCTTTGCGGGCGGACCCAAAGGCCCAGACCTTACCCTTGGTGCCGGCGAGCCAGTACCCGCGGCCGCCCGGGGCGAGCGCCATCCCGACCACCGCCTGGCCCGACTTGGTCTGGGCTGCCGAGCCGTAATAGAGAGCGTCGCCGAAGGCAAAAACGCCGCCGTCCTTCGCTACCAGCCAGTAGCCATGGCCGCTGGGAGTGCCCACGATCGCGACGACTGGCCCGCGCAGGTGCAGCTGGCTGGCCGAACCGTAGCCGTGGGCGTCACCGAAGGCGAAGACCTGCCCCGACGCCGTGACAAGCCAGTACCCCCTACCGTCGGGGGTGGCAGCCATCCCCGTCACGGGTGCCGAAAGTGGGCTTCTCGGCCCGTAGCCGTGGGCGTCACCGAAGGCGAAGACCTGCCCCGACGCCGTGACAAGCCAGTACCCCCTACCGTCGGGGGTGGCAGCCATCCCTGTCACGGGTGCCGAGAGCCGCGCCCCCGCCTTGCCCCCTAAATAGTGTGCTCCAGGCCCGAGAGCGAACACTCCCCCGTCCGCTGCAACCAGCCAATACCCGAGGTCATCGGGCGCTTCCACGCCGGCAACCACAGGAGCGGCCAGGTGGCGGACCTTAGGGGAACCTTCGGGCGCCGCCATGCCGGCGCTGTAGACGGCACCCCCCGAGCCGATCAGCTGGTACCCGTCGACTGGCGCCGGCACGTGATGAGTTGCGGCGTCTTCGACGGCAGCCGCCACGTTGAGGAGCCCTCCCGAGATGCTGGAGCCGCCAGGGGACAGTGGCGTGGCCGTATCTAGGAGGAGGGTTGCAACCTGCGGTCCCGTAAGGGAAGGGTCGGCGGCCATCACCAGGGCCGCTGCCGCGGCGACGTGGGGGGCCGCGAACGAGGTGCCGCTTTCCACGGCATAGTCGCCGTTTAGCCAGGTGGAAAGCACGTTGATGCCCGGTGCCGCGATGTTCGCGTCTGCGCCGTAGTCGGAGAAGTCGAGATAAGGCCCGCCGTTCACGGGATCGACTACACCCTGGTCGGTGCTGGCTGCAACGGAAAGGACACCGGGGTAGTCGGCCGGGTAGACCGGGTTCGCGGAATCGAAATTCCCTGCCGCAGCCACCACTACCACTCCGTGGGCTATCGCGTACTCGATCGCAGCCTCCTGGTCCGGGTTGGGCCCGCAGGCCGTCGAGTTCACGCTGCAGGGATCATTAGTTGACGAAAGGTCGATGACCCTGGCCCCGAGCTTGACGGCGTCGTAGATCCCCGTCGCTTGGTCCATAGTGTTGCCGTTGCCCGAGTCATCGAGGACCTTGATGTCCAGGACTCTCGTCTTCCAGCCGAGGCCGGCGATACCTATGCCGTCGTTGGTCGCAGCCGCGATCAGCCCGCTCACAAAGGTACCGTGCCCATTGGCGTCGTAGCGCCCCTTGCAAAGCGGCCGGTCCCTGGCACACACGTCGGGGCCGACGATCACTTTGTGGCGCAGCTGCACCTGGTTGGGATCTACGCCCGTGTCGAGGACAGCTACCAGCAGCTTGCTACTGCCCTTCGTGACTGCCCAAGCCTGTTGCGCCCCGATAGCCCAAAAGTCCGTCTGGCCGTTGGGGTGGACTACCGTGTTGCCCCCGCCTAGGACGGGGTCCTCCACGACGACCGGCTTCGAGGGGCCACAACTCGCGTCGTAACAGGGGTTGTTAGGTACGATCCCGGCACCCGACGAGCCGGCGCTGGCGATGTGCATTGGGGCGACGGGCGAGACGTAGTTGACCCCACGCCTACCGGACAGCTGAGAGGACACGGCCGCTGCTTCAAGGTCGGGGAGCCTCGTTACCCATCGCTCGCCGGGCAAGAGATGCGGGGCGCCGCCCGGGAGGGCATCCAGGACAGACGCGGGATGAGCCTCAGCTCCGCTGCCGAGTTGGACCACGAGCTGCTCCGTTGCAACATGGTAAGAGGTGGCTCCCACCGGCGCTGGGGCAGCAAAGAGCGCGAGCGAACCACAGACGCCGCTACCAGCCAACAACGCGCGAACGAACCACCGCCTTAGCGCGCTCGCCAACTCTAGGCGCGCCGGAGCCGCCCGGGCAGTCGGGCCTTCACCAAACGACCTCGAGAACGCAGCCGCTCCGCGAGCGACCCGGCGGGCATGCCCACAACAGCCACGCCTCGAGCCCCTCCCGGGTCGTAGAGACCGGTCGTCGAGGCTTCGACGCCCGCTGCGAGCGGCGGGTAGGCCTCGGCTTCCTCGACAGATATGGCCGAGAGCGGCACCCTGTAGTGCTGGTGCAACCGCCGCGCCGCGTCTTCACTACCGACCACGCACTCGCGCGCGGCCCCAACAAGCGCCCACATCGAGGGAGCCATGATGCCGGGGTCCTCCGCGACTACCAACGTCGCTCTTCGGAAACTCGCGAGGGCCAGTGCCAGGCCCGTAGCCGTGGCCAGTTGCTGAGGGGCGCGGAGGTCGGTGAACGGTGCCCCCTCCTGAACTACGAGCACTACCGCCGGTGGCCCACCATAGTGGCGGCGTACCTGCTGCAGACGACGGCCGGCGAGGGGGCCGGCGACGGGCACAGCCAGGTCAGCTGCACCACTGCGATAGGAGACGACCCGGACACTGCGGCCGTCGTCCCACGCCCGCCGGACGGCAGCGAGGGTCGCGGCGGTAGCCGGCCCCGGCAGCGGCGGGTAGCTGCCTACGACTACGACATCGCACACCGGCACCAGGCGAACTTAGCAGCCTTGCCGTTCATTAGCGCTACGTCCAGGAACATCGGCTCGTCGCGACCCGGGCTCCACGGGCTGCCAGAGGGCGTTTATCGCCCGGCAAGCGCCCAAGTTCCCCGTTGTGGCGCTACTAGGCTCGCCGGCTGTGAGCGGCCGGGGCCACAAAGTCATCTTCGATCTCGTCGCCGCGCAGAGCCCGAGTTATCGCGGGCGCGGGATCGCAAGGTACAGCACGGACTTCGTGCGCGCCATGGTCGCGCACCACCCTGACCTCGTCGCCAGTGTCGTCTTGCACCCCGAGCTCCCGGTTCCGAAAGACCTGGGAGATCTTTCCGAATGGGTGACTATGGCCCCTGCCTGGGAAGACGGCGGCGTGCTCCACCTTTCCTCCGTGTTCGAACCGGAGGTGCCCGTCCGCACGTTCTGGCCGCGAGAAGCGGCCGCGCATGGCCTCCTCACGGCAGTGACCTTGTACGACCTGATCCCTGAGCTGTTCCCAGGCTGGTACCTGGAAGACCCCGGGCTCAGGCGGCGATGGCGCTGTTGCCGTGAGGTCGTACGGGTAGCCGACCGGGTGTTCACCCTGTCCCACTCCGCGCGGCGAGATGCCATCGACGTGTTGGGTGTACCTGGCTCGAGAGTCACGGTCGTGGGGAGCGCCCCGTCGCCGGCATTCCAGCACGCAGAGTCGCGCCAGGACGCCTTCAAGGTCGCGAGCGCCGGCGTGGATGGCCTGGAAGAGGGCTTCGTCGTCTACAACGGGGCCTTCAACCCGAGGAAGAATGTCGATGGCCTGGTGAAGGCCTATGCCTCCCTGCCTCGCGAGCTAATAGACGCGCACCAGCTCGTGGTCGTGGGGGCGGCGCCTCCGCTCACCCGCAATCACTACCTAGTCATGGCTAAGGAGCTCGGCGTCGACGGGCGGCTGCTGATACCCGGGTTCGTCGCGGAGGACGTGCTCGTGAGCTTGTACCAGTCGACCGCCCTCTCCGTCTACCCCTCGCTATACGAGGGCTTCGGGCTGCCCTTGGTCGAGTCCATGGCTTGTGGTGCCCCAACACTCGCCGGGGACAACTCCTCGCTCGTCGAGATCCTCCCCCGCGAGGCCTGCTTCCAGGCCGAAGACCCAGGTGCCATTGCGGCGGCGATCGAAAGGGGGTTGACTGACGAGACTTTCCGGGAACGTTTGGTCGCCGTGGCGGCACGCGAACAGCCTTCGTGGAAGGATGTAGCCGACCGCGCGGCGGAGGTGTTTGGCCAGATGCTGCAGCGAGCGTCCTCGCGGCCGCCGCGCTGGCGCCGACGGCCCCAGCTCGCTCTGGTCGGCTTGCCAAGTGATCTCGAGCGGGCGCTCTCGGAGGTGGCAGACTCCGACAAGTTTGCGCCGCCCGAGAGCGCGCCGGGAAGCGCCGGGCCGGGAAGCGCCGGGCCGGGAACGGTGCTCGCATGGCGCCTCCTGGAGCGGCTGGACGCCTGGCGCGCAGGCTACGACGCTGTGGTGCTCTGGGCCAAGGCGCTCGGCCCCAAGTCACTAGGTGCAGTGGAAAACCTCGTTTCCGAGGGCCAAGCGCATGTCATCGCCCTGGTCGACGCTCCCCCCTCTCCGGGCAAGCAGGACAAGCATTCCCACAAGGCAGCCCAAAGGCTCGCTAATACCGTTTCGACCCTGAAGCGGGACGGGGTGGTGGTGCTCGATGCCGGCTTGACGCCCGCCGACACCGCGCGTCTGGTGCTCCAGGCATCAAAGTCCAGCCGTCACAGGCCCTGAGCGGCGGCTCAAGGGTGGCCACCACCGTCGTCGTCGTCAGCTACCGGCCAGGCGAGTGGCTCGAGCCCTGCCTGCGCTCAGTCGTCGACCAGGCCAACAGGGTCGTCTTGGTCGACAATGGCTCGCAGGAAAGCCGAGCGTCGGACATAGGGCGACAGGCGGGGGCGGTCGTCGTGCGCTCGCCGGTGAACCTCGGCTTCGCGCCGGGGGTCAACGCAGGCGCCCTCTTGGCCAAAGGAGACCTCCTTGCGCTGCTCAATGACGACGCTCGCGCCATGCCGGGCTGGCTCTCTTCGGCCGAGCGCCTGCTCGCCGACCCGACTGTCGCGGCTGTAGCGCCAAAGCTCGTCTTCGCGGCCCGTTACCGGGAGGTGGCTTTTCCGGACGAGGAATGGCACGCGCCCGGGGACCCGAGGCCCCTGGGGCGCCAGGTGCGGTCCGTCCAGGTCGGGGGCACCGAGGTCCTGGCCGCTTCTACGGGGCCCGGCTTACATCGCCTTGAAAGTGGCAAGGAGGGGGACAGGTGGCGCTGGACGGCGGGCCACCGTCCTTGGTACGTGCCTCTCCCCGAGCGCGACGTCGGGGCCAAGGTCATGGTGGACGGGGAGGAGGCCCCGCCGGGCCCAGTGGTGAGGCTGGTCAACGGAGCCGGTGCGTGGCTGGACAAGCGGGGTTACGCGGGCGACATCGGTTCGGGCGCCCCTGACGACGGACGCTTTGACCAGCCCGCCGATCGCTTCGCGCTGTCAGGCGCCGCCTTGGTCACTCGGTTGAGCACGTGGAAGCGCCTGGGTCCTTTTGCTGCACGCTATTTTGCTTATTACGAAGATATCGATTGGTGCTGGCGGGCGCGGCTCTCTGGCATGCGCCTCGTCTATGACCCGAGGGCAACCGTGGAGCACCGGGGGTCGACCAGTTCGGGAGGCGAGCACCAGCCAATGGTGCGCGTGATGTCAGAGCGCAACCGCACCCTGACGATGGTCCGCAACGGCCCGTCCCGCTTGGTTGTCAAGGCCCTTCGGGACCGGTGGTGCAACGGGCCGGACGAGGGCGTAAGGGCTGGGGTCGCGGCCCAGCTCCCCTGGGCCCTAGCTACACGAACAGCCATGTCGCGGCGCTGGGCCGTAGGGCCAGAAGACATCTGGCGGACATGGGCGGGCCGCGACCTCGCGTGGCCCGACGGGCCGGCGGGCGAGGCCGCGTTCGTCTGAGCTGCGCCCCCCTCGGGGGCGGGGGAGGGCCGAGGCGCTACCGGCCGGCCTTCAGCGACAAGAGATCCGCTTCGACGAGGTCGAGCACGTGTGGCCACTGGTAGTTGTCGAGCACGTAGGCGCGGCCGTTGGCGCCCATCTCTTCGCCCAGCCCGGTCTCTGAAGTGAGCCTCCGGAGCTGAGCCGAGAGCTCGCGTGGGCTGGCGAAGGCGAACCCGCCCCCGCAGTTCGCGAGGTGCCATTCGACGACGGTGCTCCCCTTGCGGACAAGCGCCGGCGTACCGGCCAGCCAGGACTCCATGAGCGTGCGGGAGTAGCTCTCGTTGAGGCTCGGCTGCACGTAGGCAAGCGCGGCGGCGAGGGCGTTGTTGCGCTGCTCGTCGCTCAGTAGCCCGACGTCTATCACCCGGCCGCGAAGGCGTGGGACCACGCCGGCTTCGCCAGGCCCCGCGCTCACGAGCTTGACGTTGGACCTCGACCGCGCGAAGACCTCAACGAGCCACGGCCATCCCTTGTCGACTTCGCGCCGCCCGAGGTAGAGCAAGAACGGGCCATCGATGCCGTACTCGGAACGGAACTCCTCGGGTTCGTACGAGTCCGGCACGTCCATCCCCGAACCGATCACGCTGTGTTGTGGCGTCACGGGACCGAGGCGGTGGGCCAAGTCGTGCTCGGGGCCCGACAGGAACCAAACAGACGCGGGCAACGAGAGCACGTGGCGCATCACGTCCATCCGCGCGTACACCTCGTCGTGCAAGCAGGGCATGACGACGGACCGGTCGGCCACGACGGGCATGCAAACCGTGGCGGGCCAGAAGAGGTAGGGGGCAAAGACGAAGGCGTCGAAATCGTACTTGGCCCTGAAGATCGCCTCGAAGAGGCCCGGGTTGCGGAAAAGAGCGTTCAACCAGGTCACCTGGTCGTCGAGGGAGGGCCGCTCCCCATAGTAGATCCGGCCGTGCACGGCGTGCTCTTTGCTGGCAGAGGTGGCGAGCACGTTCGAGAAGCGGCGCACGACAAGGCCCTCTTCCAAGGTAGTGGCCTCAGGGAGCTCGTTCGCCCAGGTGTAGGGGTTGGTGGCGCAGGTCGTCAGCACCTCTACGTCCCAACCTCGCTCCAAAAGGCCGAGGGCGGTCCCGCGCACCACCGACTCGGCGCCTCCCACGATCTGTGCCCCAAAGCGAGGGCTCACAAAAGCGACCCGGCGTCTCATCAGCTCTCTCCCGACATTTCCCACTTGCCCTCACCGAGGTGCCGGCCGAAGAGCTGGCGCTAGCACGGGCCGGTAGCATAGCCGCCGTGCCCGCCGGCCGCGCTCCTGGCAGCCCAGGCTACCGTGCTGCTGCGGATGGGGCCGCTGCCGACGGGGCTGCTGCCGACGGGGCTGCTGCCGACGGGGCTGCTGCGGACGGGGCCCCTCTGGGAGATCGCCAAGGCCTCTGGGACGACCCGGCCGACCTCGAGGACGTCGTCGCCTGCTACCGGCTCCTCCTCGGGCGCGAGGCCGACACGGAGGGCTTGGCCCATTACCGCGAGCGCCTGGCAGAGGGGGGAGCGTCTGTCGGCGACCTCGTCAAGGAGTTCATTGGGAGCGTCGAGTTCGTGAGGGCCCACCGCCTCGGCCGCCCTGGTGCTGCGCCGGCAAGCGAGGCGGTGAGGACGGTAGAGGGCTTCCTCCTTCACGTCGACCCGACCGACTACGCGGTCGGCCACACGATCTCGCTCACGGGCGTCTACGAGCCCGATGTCACGGCGACGGTCCGTTCCCTGCTGCGAGAGGGGGCAACCTTCGTCGACGCCGGGGCCAACATGGGCTGGTTCAGCATGCTCGCCGCGGGCCTCGTGGGGCCTACCGGGCGCGTCGTGGCGGTAGAGCCCAACCCGACCAACTGCGCACTCGCCCGGCGGAGCGCCGAAGACAACGGCTTCTCGAACGTCCAGGTGTTCACCGCGGCCCTGGCAGACCGGGCCGGCGCCGTCGCTCTCGAGACCGATGGGAGCAACGGCAGGGTGGTGCCGGTGGACGGTCCGCCCCCGGAACCGGTCCCGGCGAGCTTTGTCGTGGCAGCCTGCACGCTTGACTCGCTGCTCGAGGGGGCAGGCGTCGCCCATGTCGACGCCGTCAAGGTCGACGTCGAAGGAGCAGAACCTCTCGTGCTCTTGGGAGCGGCAGGCATGTTGGCCAGGGACAGGCCCGCCCTTGTGAGCGAGTTCTACCCGCTCGCGCTCGACAGCTCCCCCTGGGGGAGCGCCCAAGGGTACCTGGACCACCTGCGCCGGCTCGGGTACCGGCTATGTGTGATCGGGCCAGGCATGGATCCCAGCCACGACGAGGACGATGCGACGCTCCTGTCTCTCGCCAAAGAGGGGAAGGGCCAGCTAGACCTGCTGGCCCTTCCCCTCTGACGCTCTCCGCTACGGTACTGGCGCCGGCTTAAGACACCCTCTCAGGTCCCGGCAATGGCGACAACCGGGAGGTTGCTGGACAAGCCGCTCGGCATGGACGCTGGGTGAGCGTTACCGAACCCATAGACGTTCCCGTTGCTCCCGGCCATGAAGTAGCCGCCGTCATCTGGCGTGAGGGCGATGCCGACGACGTCGCGGACGTGGACGCCCTCGCCTGGAAGGGACCCGTAGAAGCGGACGCCCTTGCCGAAGTTGAACACGCCGCCGTCCGCACCCACTAGCACGTACCCCGTACCGGCAGAGGCCGGAAGGATCGCCTGGATGTCGTGGACGTGGCGGTGTATGCCAGGCAGGGAGCCGAAGAAGCGGGCCTTACCGAAGGTGAAGACGCCGCCGTCGTCGCCCACCAGGAGGTAGCCGCCACCGCCGGAGTTGGCGACCATGCCCACGATGTCGTGGACGTGGATGTGCAGCCCCGGGATGGACCCAAAGAAGCGGGCGTTGCCGAATGTGAACATCCCGCCGTCCTTGCCTATCAGCCAGTAGCCCTGGCCGTTATAGGTGGGGGCTATGGCCACGATGTCCTTCGCGTGGACATTGATCCGCGGGAGGTCGCCGTAGAACTTGGCGTTGCCGAAGGCCTGGACCGTCCCATTGGAGGTCACCACCCAGTACCCCTTGCCCGACGGTGTACCGGCCATGTCCACAACGGAGGCGCTCGAGCTCGAGGGTGTGAAGCTGCCCATGTTGGGTGCCCCCTCCAAGCCGAAGACGGCCCCGGTCCGGCCGAGTAGCCAGTAACCCGTCGGTGGCAAGCTCACAGCCTCGGCGAGCGGGGCCGAAGTCGAGCTCTTCCACCCCGACGCTCCAGAGTAGGAGGCCTGGACGGAGTGCCGGCCCGCGGCCCAGTAGGTGACCGTGCAGGTGGCCTGGCCAGCGTGCACGGGCTGGGACGTGCAGCTTGCGATTGGGGCACCGCCCTGGTTGAACACGACGGACCCGCTGTTAGGAGCCGGCGAAACTCTCGCCGTGTACGTGACGGCCTGGCCGATCCCGACTGGGTTGACCGACGCCGACAAAGACGTCGTCGTGGCCCTGGCGGGAGCGGGCGCGGGCGGCACCGTTGGCGTGGTCGGGGCGACGGCGGCCTGGAGATCCCCGGTCAAGTTGACCTGGTAGGTGCCGGGCCCGGGGTTGACGACGCCGTCCACTACGACCTCGATGTAGTCTCCCGAGGCAATGGAGCTGCCGAGCACGAACGTCGCCGTAGAGCTGCCACCGCCCGATACCGACTGTGGGTGGACGCTCGCGTGTGCGCTCTGGTCAACGACCGTGTAGTCGACCGGGGCGCCAGGCAGCACCGTGCCTTGCGGCGCACCGAGTTGTATCGTCGCGGAGCCCCCTGCAAGGGCGGCCGTGGCGCGGAGATCCCCGATCGTGTAGGTCGCCGAAGCTTGAGGCGTGGAAGGGCTGACTTCGATGCTCGCAAGCGCCGAGGAGGAGCCCCCGGTCACGGTATAAGAGGCCACAGGCGCTGCCACGGCGTCAGCGCTCGTCGAGATCGTGAAGTTGCCCGCCGAACCGCCGTAGGTGCCTGCCGGGGGGTTGGTCACACCAGCCACCTCGATGAAGACCGAGTCGCCGGCCGTAATGGCGTTCGGGACGCTGAAGGAGAGTTGGTTGGCGGTCGAGGAACCGGCCGTCGACGAAACGTGCACTGAACTGGAAGTAATGGCAGCGGAGCTTGCGACGTGCGTCGAGTCGACGACGGTCACCGTCGAGCTAGCGAAAGAAGTGCCGGGCGGTGCCACCAGGGTTATGGTGCCGCCAGCGGGGAGCGAGGTCGCCGGCTTGAAACCGACCGTGTACTCGACGCCCGTAGCCCCGGCCCCGCTCTGAGAGAGGCCGACAGTCGGGTTGGCCACCGACGTACCGATCTGGAGGGAAGCGCTGGAAGCGGTCGAGCCCGCCGGCGCCGCCGCCGTGACGACGTCTACTTGGGAGGATGTCGGGTTGCGCACCCCGTTTACGGTCACCGAGAGCTCGTCACCGGCCGCTATCGCCGTCCCGACCTGCAAAGTGACCTGCTGGCCAGTGTTCCCGCCGGCGACTGGGGCCACCGTCACCGCCTCGGGCGCAAAAGAAGCCCCGGTCGTGAGGTCAGTGACCTTGTAGTAGGCCGCCGCCGTAGGGAAGCCGACGTTGTCGCTTACCCCCGTGCTCCCCTGCGAGTCGACCACGATCGTCCCTCCAGCCGGTATGGCAGCGGCCGCCTTGAAGGCGCCGATCGTGTAGGTCGAGGTCCCGCCGACCAGTGCCGGCGAAGCCGTGGGGGCAAACGAGGGAGCGGCGCTCGCACCAACGACCTGGAAGACCGCGGTGCTCGCTGGCACGGTGTTGGCTGAGGTCGACACGTCGAGGCTGTAGCCGCCCGCAGCGGTGGGGTTGGTCACGCCGATCACGTAGATCGACACCGAGCTAGAGGCTGCAACCGACAACGGCAGGGTCAAGGTGACGCTGTGGTTGCCCGTCCCGAGCACGACCTTCGAGACGGTCGCAACGGACGAAGGATTGCTGTTGTCGACCACGACGTAGCTGTTGGCAGTAGCAGGGAACGTGAGAGCCCCATCGGCAGACGCGAGCGTGACGGTCGCAGACCCGCTGGCCAGCGCCGAAGGGGTTGTAAAGCCGACCGTGTAGTTGGCCGTAGCGCCCGCCGTGTCCGGTTGGGGCACCGCCGTCGCACCCGTCACAGAACCGTTTCCGATCGTGTAGCTCTCGGTCATCACGACAGCCTGCGCTGTCGCCGGCGGCGATGTCGCGACTGCCGCAGGTAGGGCGCCGAACAGGCCGAGCGCTACCGCCCCGCCCGCCGCGCAAATTGACTTATTTCTCATAATTTCGTCCTCCTAGAGTCACCAGCTATTAACCGTCTACCCGCTCGGAGGAGCCAAGGTTGTGCTATTGAGGCCATGTTCACAGAACCATCACAGGGCGATCAACATCTCCTGTTTTCTGTCACGGGAAAACGTAAGGGTCCCCCCGGGTGAAATCCAGCCGCGCGGGTAGCCCGCGATGATGTTTACCTGGGATGTTATCGCGGACGTGTCAGGTAAAGAGCTTGGTCAGGCGCTCCATGCCCTCCGCCAGGTCGGCGTCGGCAAGGGCGTAGGAGAACCTCCCACATCCAGGCGCTCCGAAGGCTTCACCCGGGACGAAGGCGACCTTGGCCTCTTCCAAGACTACCTCGGCCAGCTCGAGAGAGGTCTTGGGCCGCCTCCCCTCCTGGCCAAGGGGCCGGCCGAGAAGGCCGGCGAAGCTCGGGAAAGCATAAAACGCCCCTTCGGGGACCGGGCAGACGACACCGGGAAGGCCCGACAGGGCCGCCACGATCGCGCGCCGGCGCCTGTCATAGACAGCACGCATCTCCTCCACGCAGTCGAGCGGGCCACTGAGGGCTGCGAGCGCAGCTCGCTGGGCGACGTTGCACACGTTGGACGTCGCGTGGCTCTGCATGTTGGTCGCCGCCGTCACAACATCGGCCGGGCCGATCAGCCACCCCACCCTCCAACCGGTCATCGCGTAGGTCTTGGCCACGCCGTTCACTACGACACAGCGCTGCGCCAGCTCGGGGACGAGGACCGGGAGCGACGGGGCCCTCGCGTCGCCATAGACAAGGTGCTCGTAGATTTCGTCGGTCAGCACCCAGAGCCCTCGCTCGTAGGCCCAGGTTGCGAGCTCCCTGGCCTCCCCCTCGCCGTACACCGCTCCGGTCGGGTTTGAAGGCGACACGAAGAGCAAGACCTTGGTGCGCTCCGTGAAGGCCGCTTCGAGCTGGGAGGTCGAGACCCTGTAGCCGCTCTCAGGGGTAGTGGGCACCTCAACAGGGACCCCACCCGCGAGGCGCACGGCCTCTGGGTAGGTAGTCCAGTAAGGCGCGGGCAGGAGGACCTCGTCCCCCGGGTCGAGCAGGGTCGCGAAGGCCTCCTCGACGGCTTGCTTGCCACCGTTGGTAACAAGCACCTGCGACGGTGCCAGCTGGAAACCGCTGTCACGAGCGGTCTTCGCTGCGATCGCCTCGCGCAGTTCGGGGAGCCCCGGCGTCGGCGTGTAGTGGTGGTTGCGAGGATCACGGCACGCGGCGACCGCAGCTTCGACGATGTGCTCGGGGGTAGGGAAGTCCGGCTCTCCGGCGCCGAAGCCCACCACGTCCTCGCCCGCCGCCTTCAGCGCCCTGGCCTTGGCATCCACCGCCAAGGTGGCCGATTCCGCCACGGCGGCGGCGCGAGCTGATACGCGAGGACGATCGGGGGCTGGCATGGCTCTATCGTCGCGCAAGCGCAGCTCCGAGCGCACCCCGATTACCACGGTGCCGCCACACCAGTTACGAGCCAGCTAGGAGCGAGTTACGAGAGCCGCCCGTTACGAGCGCGCCAGCATCGCCCCAGAGCAGCGCTACCGCCGCGCCGGAGCTTTGCCAGTTGCGCCCGTGCGCTTGCGGGCACCTGCGGCGGGACGCCGGCGAGTGGTCGTGGCACCTGACTCGCCCTCGGCCGCCACCCGGGCTCGCCGTTCGGCCAGCAGCTCGGCTGCCCGTTCCAAGGTGAGGCCGTCGATGCTGTCACCTCGCCGGAGCGACGCATTGACCGTGCCATCTGTCACGTACGGGCCGAAGCGACCCTCCTTCACGACCACAGGCGCCCCGCTGACAGGGTCATTGCCCAGCTCGGCCAGAGGTGCGGCGGCTTGACGCGCTCGGCGCGCACGCGGTTTGGAGAACAGCTCCACCGCCTCGTCCAAGCTGACACTGAACAGCTGGTCCTCGCTCTCGAGCGAGCGGTACTCGTCGCCACGCTTGACATACGGGCCGTAGCGGCCGTTGTCGGCAACGATTTCCTCACCGCTCCCCGGGTCCGGCCCGAGCGAGCGGGGCAGGGACAGGAGCCGCAAGGCGTCTTCGAGGGACACGTCCGTGGGCGACATGCCCGCCAGGAGCGACGACCTCTTTGGCTTCGCGCCGGTCTTGGCCTTCGCGCTCGCCCTCCCGTTGGTTTTCGCGCCCGCCCCGGCGGCGTCGTCGGTGCCGAGCTGCACGTAGGGCCCGAAACGCCCATCGCGCACGAAGACCGGCTGACCAGTGGCCGGGTCGGTGCCGAGCTCGCGCTCGGCACGCTCGAGCGGAGGGGCTTCGAGCAGGTCGCGCGCCCGTCCCAAGGTGAGCTCGTCGGGCGCCAGATCTTCGGGCAGCGACGCTCGCTTGTCGCTCGCAGTGTCCTGCAGGTACGGCCCAAAGCGCCCCACGCGCACCACGATGCCCGAGCCAGCGTCGCCGACGGGGATCGAGTTGACCGCTCGGGCATCGATCTCCCCCAAGCGCTCTGCGACCATCTGCTTGAGCCCGGCCCCGTCGCCTCGCGCCGACTTGCCCTCGGCGTCTCCCCCGTTCGCTGCGGCAGCCTTCTTACCCCGGCCTCCCGCCCGGCCACCACCACTACCTGGCCCCTCGGAGGGAGCGCCGAAATAAAAACGGGTGAGCCACGGGAGTGATTCCTCCTCTCCGCGAGCTATCGCGTCGAGGTCTTCTTCCATCTCTGCGGTGAAGCCGTAGTCCACAAGCCGCCCGAAATACTGCTCCAAGAGGCCCACGACGGAAAATGCGGTCCACGACGGCACGAGGGCGGTGCCCTTTTTCCAGGCATAGCCACGTTGCTGGATGGTGTCGATAATCGTCGCGTAAGTGGAAGGCCTCCCGACGCCCAGTTCTTCGAGCGCCTTTACGAGGGAGGCCTCGGTATAGCGGGCCGGAGGTTGGGTTGTGTGGCCTTCTGGCGCTAGATCGTCTGCCGTGAGAGGGTCACCCGCAGCTAGGCGGGGCAGGCGGACCTCCCTGTCTTCGAGCTCTGCCTCGGGGTCGTCGGAACCCTCGACGTATGCCCGTAAAAAGCCCGGGAAATTGACTACGCGGCCGTTAGCGGCGAACTCAGCGTCTTCGCCCGCCGAAGTGACGGCACCGAGGCGGACCTGGACCGAAAGGCCTTGCGCGTCAGCCATCTGCGAGGCAACCGTACGCTTCCAGATCAGCTCGTAAAGCCGCTGGTGGTCGCCGGAGAGGCCGCTTTGGTCAGGGTGCGCGAGGCGCTCTCCCGCGGGACGGATCGCTTCGTGGGCTTCCTGGGCGTTTTTGACACGCTTTTCGTAACGGCGCGGCGATGCCGGCAAGTACTCACGCCCGTAGAGATCGAGGACTACCTGCCTGGAGGCATCCAGCGCCTGGTCCGAAAGCGAGGTGCTGTCGGTCCTCATGTAGGTGATGTGCCCTGCCTCGTAGAGGTCTTGGGCCACCCTCATCGTACGCGCCGCCGAGAAATGAAGCTTTCGGCTCGCTTCTTGCTGGAGGGTCGACGTCATAAACGGAGGGTAAGGCGATCGCTTCCACGGCTTTTCCTCGACGCCCCGGACCGTGAACTCAGCCGGCGCTAGCCGCTCGGCCAGCCCACGCGCGCCGTCCTCGTCGAGGACTACAGCGCCTTTCCGGGTGAGCTCCCCATTTTCGCCGAAATCCCTGCCTGTAGCGAGGCGTCCTCCGTCCAGGGCGACAAGCTGTGCCCCGAAGGTCGTGGCGTCACCACCCTCGGAACGCTGGAAACGCCCCGATATGTCCCAGTACGACGCGGCACGAAAGCGGATCCTGGCACGCTCGCGCTCTACCAAGAGCCTGGTCGCCACCGACTGCACACGTCCGGCAGAAAGGTGCGAGGCCACCTTCTTCCAAAGGACAGGGCTCACCTCGTAGCCATAGAGCCTGTCGAGGATCCTCCTGGTCTCCTGCGCGTCCACCAACCTCCGGTCCAGGTCGCGCGGGTGTTCAACTGCCTCGCGGATCGCGTCGCGGGTGATCTCGTGGAAGACCATCCGCTTTACCGGGACCCTCGGGTGGAGGACCTCGAGGAGGTGCCACGCGATCGACTCACCCTCCCGGTCCTCGTCTGTTGCGAGGTAGAGCTCGCTCGCGTCCTTTAGGAGCGACCGGAGCTTTGTCACCCGCTCCTTCTTGCCCCGTACGATCACATAAAGGGGCTTGAAGCCGTTATCTACGTCTACCCCGTAGCGGGCCCATGGCTCGCCTCGCATGCTCTCGGGCACGTCCTTGGCATTGCTCGGGAGGTCACGTATGTGGCCAACCGAGGACTCGACCATGTAGGAATTGCCGAGAAAGCTCGCGATCGTCTTGGCCTTGGCCGGTGACTCGACTATGACAAGTGGTTTGGGCATGCAGGGGCTACCTCTGGCCCGGCAATCTAGGCTGACTGGCCACGTCTGTGGCCGCGGCACCCGCCGCGCCACTTCCAGCTGACGCAGCTCCGTCTGGGCTGACTAGGCCACCACCAGCCAAGGCGCCCGCGCCCGCTGCCGCCAGCTCCGGCCCGCCACTAGCTCCACCCGTCGTCTCGTCGTCAGCGATGCTCTCGACCCCACGCTTGGAGAAGATGACGCCGGCCAGGATGATGACGAGCGCCACGGCGGCGATGGCATAGCGGGCGGCGTCGTTGTTGCGCAAAGTGATGACGGTAGGCAGCACGAGCAGGCTCACGAGGTTCATGCACTTGATCAGTGGGTTGAAAGCGGGGCCGGCGGTGTCCTTGAAGGGATCTCCGACGGTGTCACCGATGACGGCCGCTTTGTGGGCCTCCGAGCCTTTGCCACCGAGGTGGCCCTCTTCGATGTACTTCTTGCCATTGTCCCAGGCGCCGCCGGCGTTGTTCATGAACGCGGCCATGAGCTGGCTGGTCAGGATCGCCGCTGCGAGGAAACCTCCGAGCGCTAGGTCACTTATGCCGAAGCCGACGACGACCGGCGCCAACACGGCGAGAAGTGCTGGCGTAACGAGCTCGCGTAGAGAAGCGCGGGTGCAGATATCGATCACGCGGCCGTACTCAGGGCGCTCGGTCCGGTCCATGATGCCTGGGTGCTCCCGGAACTGGCGGCGCACCTCCTGGACAATCGTGCCGGCCGAACGGCCCACCGCCCGTATGGCCTCAGAGGAGAAGAGGAAGGCGATCGAGCCGCCGATCAGGAGCCCGATGAACACCTTGGGGTTGGCGACATTCACTGCCGTGGCCACGCTCTGGTAAAGCGCGTTGCCGACTACGTGGAGGTTTAGCTGCTCGGCGATCGTCTGGATGAAGCTTGCGAAAAGCGCCAGGGCGGCGATTACGGCGGACCCGATGGCAAAGCCCTTGGTGACTGCCTTGGTCGTGTTGCCCACGGCGTCTAGGTGCTCCATGATCCTCTGGGGTTCACCCGAAAACTCACCGCTCATCTCGGCAATGCCGGCGGCGTTGTCCGAGACCGGCCCGTAGGTGTCCTCCGTGACAACCGACGCTGTAGTGGAGAGCAGCCCGATGCCGATGAGCGCTACCAGGTAGAGGCTGTACTGGATGTTGCCATTCGCGAGAGCGATCGCAACCGCTATAGCAATGATTATGGCGAGGACCGCCGCCACCGACGACTCAAGGCCCGAGCTTATGCCAGCAAGGATCGTGGTGGCGGGGCCCGTGCGTGACGCCTCGGCTATCTCGCGAACGGGGGCGGTCTGGGTGGAGGTGTAGTACTCGGCGATCCGGCTCACGAGCTGGCCGAGCGCGACTCCGACCAGTACCGCCCACCAGATCGTCAAGTTGTGGACGTAGAACTCCGCCACGAAAAAGCTCCCGACGAGTGTCAGGACAGACGCCAGGACGAAACCTCGATTTATGGGCGCCATCGCCGAGCGGTCACGGGGGGTCGCACGGACCGAGAAAATGCCGATTATGGACGCCAATATCCCGATCGCCATGACGATCAGCGGGAAGGTTATGCCGAAGACTTCGCGCTGGCCGATTGCACGGAACGCGCCGGTCCCGAGGATGAGGGCGGCCACGAGGACGACTCCGTAGGACTCAAATAGGTCGGCGCCCATACCGGCGCAGTCGCCCACGTTGTCGCCCACGTTGTCGGCGATCGTGGCGGCGTTCCTCGGGTCGTCCTCGGGTATGCCGGCCTCCACCTTGCCAACGAGGTCGGCTCCCACGTCAGCGGCCTTGGTGTATACGCCACCGCCAACACGCATGAAGAGCGAAAGGAGCGAGCAGCCGAACCCGAAACCGACCAATATGTCCGTCACGCTGTTTTGCGCGAGCATCACGATGACCGTGGTGCCGAGGAGCCCGAAGCCAACGACGAAGGCCCCGGTTGTGCCGCCAGCGCGGATCGCCACCCGGAGCGCTTTGGGCATGGAGCCCTCGCGGGCGGCAGCGGCCGTACGTACGTTTGCGCGCACAGCTGTGGTCATGCCGATGAGGCCGGCTAGGCCCGAGAGGACCGCGCCGAGGAGGAACGCGACCATCCGGTACAGGCCCGATAGGCCGAACGACAACACCGTATGGTGCGTCACGGGGTTGACGACCTTCGTTGCGGTCACGAACACGAGCGCCGCCAACGGCACGACGACAATCGCGATGGTCTTGAACTGGCGCCGCAAGTAGGCGGCTGCGCCTTCCTGGATGGCCTTCGCTATATCGACCATCGTCGGGGTGCCGGGATCAGAGGCGACCACCTGCCAGCGAAAGAAAAACCCGGTCGCGATGGCAACGACCGCGCAACCAGCGGCGAACGCCAACCAGACCCAGTCCACTCCCCTCAGGCTGAAAGATTGGTAACCGCCCGACCCGGCGGCGACATAGTGAGCCATACCACTTTCTCCTTTATTGGTCCCCTCAAACGTGCGCCAAGACGGCACCGGGAAGTCGTTGTGGGCCGGGTGCCAGCATACGGACACGGACCTGGCGCCCGGCTCTCTCGCCCAAGGTCCGCTCGACCCCTTCGACACGGACCATGAGCGGGCCGCCGAAGGGTTGCTTACTTATCACCTCGACCTGTGCCCCGGGCACGAGGCCCATCTCGGCAAGGAAAGCCACCATAGCCTGGCTCACCGAGCTCGATAGGGCCACCACGGCGGTCTCGCCCTTGTCCAGGTCATAGAGCTGGGAGAGTTGAGGGACGCCTTCTTCTCCCTCGCCCGGTATGGGGAACCCGTGGGGGCAGGTGGAGGGCCTTCCGAGTGCCTCGAACAAACGTTCCTCAACCTGCTGGGGGAGGTCGTGCTCGAAGCAAGGTGCCAGCTTGTCAGCTTCATCCCAGCTGTAGCCGAGCAGGTCCGACAGGAACCGCTCGACCACGCGGTGGCGCCGGACGACGGCGGCCGCGAGCTTCCGGCCTTCCTGCGAGAGTGCAACCCCCTTGTAGGGGACGTGCATGACCAGGTCTTGGGACATCATCCGCTTCACCATCGCCGTAGCGGTGGCGGGCGAGACGCCGAGGGCAGACGCGAGGTCACCCGTTCGCGCCCAGTCCCCTGGCTCCGGCGTGCGCCGCCAGATCTCCTTCAAGGCCTCGCGCTGGGGCGCCGTCAGTTCAACGTCCATTTTCTCCATCTTTGGTCCGTTGAAAGTTAGGTTTCGCTAGGTCGAAAGTCAAGGGGCGCTGAGGCACAAAGTCCCGTCCCATACCAACCATGGCCCGTAGTGCACGTCCCACAGGCCCATGGTGCCGCTCCGAAGGGCCCGCAGCGTCGCCTCGGCACGACGACGCGACCGGCAAAGCGCGGGCCTCGGCGCCCTCCACTCCTTGTGCCGGGATGGGAGCGCTCAGCCGCCGCTGTCGAGCGACGGGGGGTCGGAGAGGCGGGAGACGTCCATGTAGATGGTGCCCGTGTCATCTCCGTCGACCGGCCCCCCGAAGACCGTCATGCGAACGAGGGTCCCGTTGCGCTTGCGGACAAATGCCGCGTTGTCCACGAGGGTCCGTATGAGCGGGATGCCAAGGCCCCTTTCGAAGTTGAGCCGCTCTGGGTCGGTGAAGGGGGGCGGAGAAGCGACCTTGTCCGGGTCGAAGCCTGGCCCAGAGTCCTCGATGCAGACCTCGAGGCGGTCCGGAGACTCCCAGACCTCGACGTGCACAGGCGAAGTAGGCGACGTAGGCGAAGTAGGGCTCGCCGAATGGTTCGCCTCGATGGCGTTGGTACAGGCTTCAGAGACGGCCAACTTGAGGTCGTCCACGCGCTCGTCTGCGAGCGCCCGCCGCGCTCCTGCCACCGAGGCCACCACCAGGCGCACGATTGCTATGTACTCGGCGCTGGAGGGGATGTCCAGCTCGAGCACCAAATTACGCTGCACGGCGGCGCCAGCCCGATCTAAGCCGATCCCGCTCTAAGCCGATACGGCCTCGTCGACCGAACCAAAGATCGAGAACACCTTCGTCAAGCCAGTGATCTCGAAGACCTTCAAGATCCTCTCGCGGGTGCACACGAGCGAGAGGTCGCCGTCGTGGCTGCGCAGGCGCTTCAGGCCACCGACCAGCACACCCAAGCCTGTCGAATCAAGGAAGTCAACGCCCTCCAAGTCGACCACTATCTGGTGCTTACCCTGGCTCACGAGCTCGACTAGCTTCTCGCGCAAGCGTGGAGCGGTGTACACGTCCACCTCACCCGCCACAGCCAGCACAGTGTAGGGCTGGCGACTTTCGTCTACCTCGAGACCGAGATCCATCGAGCGAAAACCCTTCCTCCACGACTCTTGGTGCGTGTCTTGGTGCGTGCTCCCGATCACGCTAGCAGCCATCTCCCAAGAAAGCCCGAGGTAAGCAGCTGGGCCGTGGCAGACTCCGGTTGTGGCCACCCGGTCAGCGGCGTTTTTCGACCTGGACAGGACCGTGATCGCCAAGGCTTCGATCGTGGCCTTCTCCGGGCCGTTCTACCGGGAGGGGCTGCTGAGCCGTCGCCTCGTCGTGCATGCACTGTGGAGGCAGGCCCTGTTCGCACGCTTCGGGGCGCACCAGACGGCAGTCGACCGTCTGAGGGTGCTTGTCCAGCGCCTCACCGAGGGGTGGGAACAGGAGCGGGTCCGCAACGTCGTCGCCAACACACTCGCCCAGGTGGCGGGCCCTATTACTTACACCGAGGCCCTAGACCTGATCGCGGAGCACAAAGGGGCTGGTCGGAGGGTCTACATCGTCTCCGCTTCCCCCTTTGAGATCGTCGAACCCCTCGCAAGGTACCTAGGTGCCGAAGAGGCGATCGCCACTCGGGCCGCCGTGCGCGCCGGGCGCTACACGGGACAGCTGCTCAGGTACACGTTCGGGCCTGAGAAGGCGGCGGCGATGCGCGAAGCGGCCGAACGCGATGACCTCGACCTCGCCGAAAGCTGGGCCTACAGCGACTCCGCCACTGACCTGCCGATGCTGGAAGCCGTCGGCAACCCGGTGGCCGTCAACCCGGACCGGGCACTCAGGAGGATCGCCCGCATGCGGGGCTGGCCCATCCTCGAATTTTCGCAGCTCGCGGTCATGACACCGAGCGGTCGCCACCCACTCCGGTCCTTGCGGTCTGGCCTGATAGGAGCGATTGGGGCGGTGGTACTGGCGGCGCTGGCGCTCTCAGTCGCCTTCGTCGTCAGGCGCCGCCCCGCGTCCGCTCTCTGACTTGCAACCTGACTGTTGCCCCAAAGGGGCTATGCGGCCTTCAACTTCCTGGCCGCAAATACACCTACACCGACGATGAGAGCTATGAAGAGCAGCTTTTTGACCATGCCAGACAAGGTAGCGGCCCAAGAGCCCTTCCGCTACTGGAACTGCCCGAGACCAGCTACGAGCGGCCCCTCTACGATGGCAACCGCTTCGGACGCGGCCCGCACTGCGGCATCTCCGCTCTCGTCGAGGATCTCGATCAAGAGGCTCTCGCCGTCTTCCCAGTCGGCGCTGACGTCGGCTGTCACAAAAGAGAGGGCTCGCTCGACAGGCTTGTCGGCGGACGGTCCGCACGACCGCTGCCAGGCTCGGTAACCAGCGACCGACCGCGCGAGCAGGACCCGGCTATAGGCCGCCAGGCGGCCGACGTCACCGCTCATGGCCGAGAACACGCCAAGGCTCTCCTCCAGCTGGGCCGCCGGCGCCAGGCTCTTCCCCGGCGCGGGAGGGCCGACCTCGCCCGGGGCTGCGCGCAGCGCCTGGCGGGGCTGGGACCCTAAGCGTTCGAGCCAGAGCCGCGAGCGCCACGCGTGGTGCTGGCTACAGGCGTCGAAGTAGATCTTGCAAGAGGCGCGCGCGGAGGTGATAGCCAGCGCCCCGACCACCTCGAAGAGCCGCCCTTCCACCCAGGCCCACGCTTCGGCCCGCTCGGTCGCCTGCCCGATCGGCACAGATGCCGCCCAACCCGCTCCGTACGCCATGCCCGTCGTGCTCCTAACGGTAAGCATTGGTTATCGGGACTCGCCGGTCCCGCCCGAAGGCCTTCGGCGTCACGCGCACCCCGATAGGGCTCTGCCGGCGCTTGTACTCCGCGCGGTCCACGAGCTTCACCACGCGGGCAACGAGCTCTGGCCCGAAGCCGGCTTCGATGAGCTCCGGCGCGGTGAGGTCCCCCTCGACGTACGCCTCGAGGACGGGGTCGAGCTCCTCGTAGGGAGGCAGGCTGTCGGTGTCGAGCTGGTCAGGTCGCAGCTCAGCGCTGGGCGCTTTTTCGAGCACGGCCTGGGGTATGACTCCTCCCCCTTTGCCCAGGTCCTGGGCGTTCCGCCAGCGGCAGAGCCGGTACACAAGCGTCTTGGGCACGTCCTTTATTACCGCGAAACCTCCTGCGGTGTCGCCGTACAGGGTCGAATAGCCGACCGCCAGCTCGCTCTTGTTGCCCGTTGTAAGCACCAGCCACCCGAACTTGTTGGACAACGCCATCAGCACGACGCCGCGGAGACGGCTCTGTACGTTCTCCTCTGCGAGGCCAGGCTCCGTGCCAGCGAAGGACGTGGCGAGCATGGACGCAGTCGCTGCATGGGCGGCTTCGATCGGTACCGACCGGTAGTCGATCCCGAGCCGCCGAGCCAGCTCCGCGGCGTCGACGTTGGAACCTTCGCTCGTGAAACGCGACGGCATCGAGACACCGTGTACCGCCCGCGGGCCGAGGGCGTCTACCGCGACCGTCGCAACGAGCGATGAGTCGATGCCGCCCGACAGGCCGATGACAACGTCGGTGAAGCCGTTTTTCCGCACGTAGTCCCGGGTGCCGAGGACCAAGGCGCCGTAGATCTCTTCCTCCGTCCGAAGAGCGTGCGCGCGCGGCGCCGGCAGGCGAGGCGCTGTGCCGGCCCGGGAGCTCAAGCTCACGGCGATCTCAGGGAGCGGGGCCCCACGATGTCGTCCCCTCGGGTCGAGGAGGCGCTTCCTGTAGGTGGGACGGACTTCGAGGTCGAAGACGGAGACGGCCTCTTGGAACTGGGGTAACGACGCGACGAGCTCCCCTCCCGCCGAAAACACCATCGAGGCACCGTCGAAGACCAGCTCGTCCTGGCCACCAACGGTGTTCACGTAGACGAGAGCACACGAGGCGTCTGCTGCCCTCGTCCCAAGCATGCGCTGGCGTTCCTCGAGGCGGTCGGCGTAATAGGGGGAGGCGTTGATGTTGACCACCAGCTCCGCACCGGCTGCGGCTTGAGCGCTCAGGGGCCCGGTAGGGTCCCAAGCATCTTCGCAAACCGATACGCCGACCCGTACGCCAGCGACGACGTAGAGCTCCTTGGCGCCGTGGCCAGGGGCGAAGTACCTCTGCTCGTCAAAGACCGAGTAGTTGGGCAGGTTGGCCTTGTGGTAGACGCCCTTCACCTCGCCTCCGGCGCACACGGCGGCCGCGTTGTACAAGTCGAGGTTCTCGTCCACGAACCCGACGACCGCCACGCATCCCTCGGTCGCCTTTGCGACCTGGCTGAGAGCGGCCGCGTTGTCGGCCACGAAGCCCGGTTTCAGGAGGAGGTCCTCCGGCGGGTACCCGGTCACCGCCAGCTCGGGAAAAACAGCGAGGTCGGCCCCGGCAGCCTCCGCCTCGCCAAGAGCACCCGCGATGCGTTGCACGTTGCCCGCGAGGTCGCCAACGACCGGGGCGATCTGGCACAAGGCCACGCGCATCCACGTCATACAACAAGAGGGTAGGCGGTGGCGGCGGAGACCCGAGCCAGCTGGCCCGAGGTCGCTTCCAGTGCCGACCCCGAGCTTGTACAACTGGGCCTCTCGCGCCTGGCGGAGAGCGCCCCGGGAGCCATGGAGCGCTTGCGCGCCGACGTCGTCTTGCGCGCCTATGTGGTGGCAGTCATGGCGGCCAGCCCTTTCCTCACTCGGGCCCTCGTCACCGACCCCATGGCACTCGAGGTCCTGTCCGCCCCGCAAGACCCAGTCGGCGCGCTCCGGCCACTCGCGCGCTGGAAAGCCCTCGAGGTACTCCGGGTAGCGGCCCTCGACCTAACCGGCGCCCTCTCCCTTGAAGAGGTTGGGACGGCCCTGGCCGATCTGGCAAGCGGCCTCCTCGAGGCTGCCTGTGCCCAAGCGGACCTGAGCGGCGAGCTCGCCGTCATCGGCATGGGCAAGCTTGGAGCGCGGGAGCTCAACTACGGGAGCGACATCGATATCGTGCTGGTCGGGGGGGGAGATGCACAGGGCTTGCTCCGCTTGGTCCGCCCGGCCTGGCGGACCGACCTGGACCTGCGCCCCGAAGGGCGGGCAGGCCCGCTCGTCCGCTCACTCGCTTCCTACGAGGCGTACTGGGACCGCTGGGCCGAGACGTGGGAGTTCCAGGCCCTCCTCAAGGCACGGCCGGTAGCTGGCGATGCGAAGCAGGGCCGGGACTTTGCTAGTGCCGCTTCTGCTCGAGTCTGGGGAAGGCGCCTCGATGCTGATGACCTGCGCTCGCTCCGGGACATGAAGGCCCGGTCCGAGAGGCTGGTCGGGCGCCGCGGCCCCTCACGCGACGAGATAAAGCTCGGTTGGGGAGGCATACGAGACATCGAGTTCGCCGTCCAACTGCTACAGCTCGTCCACGGGAGACAAGACCTCACCTTGCGCGTCCGAGCCACGCTCCCGGCGCTCGACGCCTTGGCCGCCGGCGGTTACGTGGCGAGGGAGGACGCGGCTGGCTTGGCGGACGCTTACAGGTTCCTTCGCGCCGTCGAACACCGGCTGCAGCTGTTCGAGGACCGTCAGGTACACGCCTTGCCCACGACCCAGGCTTCTCGTGCCCGCCTAGCACGAGTGATGGGGTACCGGGACAAGCTCGAGGTCAGCGCGCTCGCCGCGTTTGAAGCCGAGCTGGTGCGACGCCAGGCCACGGCCAGAGCAATACACGAACGCCTCTACTTCAGGCCCCTACTGGAGGCTTTCACGGCCCGGCCAACCCGGCGCGCCGGGACGCGTGCCGCAGCCAACGACCAGGCACCTGCTCCCGCGGCCGGGGCCCTTGCAGCCGAGGCCGTGCTGCTTGCGCAGGCTGCCGTGGAGCAGCGCTTGGCGGCGTTCGGCTTCTCTGACGCGAGGCGCACGCAAGAGGCCGTTACCGAACTGACGCACGGGTTTTCCCGCACGTCTCGGCTGATGCGCGCCATGGTCCCCCTGCTGCTCGACTGGCTCTCGACGTCCTCGGACCCAGACCTTGGCCTGCTCGGCCTCCGGCGCCTCGCTACGGGCCCGCACCGGCGTGCGCAACTTTCGGCGCTCTTCCGTGAGTCACCCGAGGCGGCCAGGCACCTGTGCCTCCTGCTCGGGACGAGCCCGCTCTTCGCCGAAGGCTACGAGCACCATCCTGACCAGCTAGCGCTATTGGCGAAGGGCCCTCCAGCCCTGCCCGAGGCCGCCACGTTGGAGAAGAGAGCGGCCGACGCCATTGCCTGGAGGCCGCGTGCCGACTGGGGGCGAGGGCTCGCCGGCGTCGTGCGTGGCGAGCTGCTGACCGCCCAAGCGCGCGACGTGCTCGGCCTTGCGCCCTTAGCGGAGACCGAGCGCGCAACGGCGGACCTCGCACAAGCGGTCCTTCGGACGGCCCTCGAGGCGCTCCGCACCAGCGCTGGCGCCGGCGACACGCCCGAAGTGCACGAACGTCCCCCCGCTCCGCAGCTGGAGGGCCAGGGGCCGGGAAACCAGGGGCCGGGAAACCAGGGGCCGGGAAACCAGGGGCCGGGAAACCAGGGGCCGGGAAACCAGCGGGTTGAGAGCCGGCCGTCAGGTCTGGCTCTCGTGGCCATGGGCCGCTTCGGCGGCGCGGAGCTGTCCTACGCGAGCGACCTCGACGTGATGGTGGTCTTCGACGACAGGCACTGCCCGCCGGCCGACGCCGAGCGCCTGGCAGAAGACCTGCTCGTCCTCGTCAATGGGGAGACCCCCGTACAACGTCTTTTCCAGCTCGACCTGTCCCTGCGGCCCGAAGGCCGCAAGGGCGCGCTCGCTCGGAGCTTGGGGGCCTTCGAGGGCTATTACAACAGATGGGCTGAAACGTGGGAGCGCCAAGCGCTCTTGCGGGCGCGCCCCGTCGCCGGCGACCCCGAGGTCGGCCGGCGCTTCATGTCGTTGGCGTCAGAGTTCGTGTGGGGCCGGCCCCTCTCCGAGGACGGGGTACGAGAGATGCGCCGCCTGAAGGCACGCATGGAACGGGAGCGAGTCCCCGCTGGCGAAGACCCGGAGTTCCACCTGAAGCTCGGCCCGGGCTCCCTGTCCGACGTCGAGTGGACGGTGCAGCTTCTCCAGCTCCGGGCTTCCGTCCCGGCCCAGGGCACTCTGGACGCCCTTGCAGCGCTGCGCTCGGGCGGCTTCGTCGACCCAGTCGACGCCGAGGTGCTGGCTGAAGCGTACAGGTTTTGCGAGGCCACACGCAACCGTCTTTACCTCGTGCGCGGCCGCCCCGGTGACTCTCTCCCGCCGCCAGGCCACCACCTGACGGCGCTGGCCCGAAGCCTGGGCACTACCGCCCCCGAGCTTCGGGACCGCTACCGCAGGCTCACCCGCCGCGCGCGACGTGTGACCGAACGGATCTTCTACGGCAAGCCATGAGGTGGTCGCGAGCCCGTGCTGCCCTCCTGGCAGCGGCGCCGGGCTAGCGCATCCTACGGGGCCGTTGCCTGGTGGCCCTCAGACCATTTCGTGGAGCATCTCCGCGAGGAGCGCCGCCTCGCGCGAGACCTCGTCCAAGCGGCCGTCCGCCTCCAAGGCCGCCACGACAGCGTGGCCCTGGCTGCGCACACGCCACCAGTACGCGTCGTCGACACCCACCGGGGTCGGCTGCTCGACGGCCGCTACTGCGTGGAGGAAGGCCTGCTGGCGCTCCTCGTTGCTCGGGTCGTTGGCAAGGCGGTCCACTGAACCGAAGAGCTCCTCGATCGAGCGGTAGCGCGCCTCGTCATCTTCCTCGGCAAGCCCGCGCACCTGGCCGAAGAGCGCCTCCACCTCGGTCTCGTGATCTTCTGCCACGGTCAGGTCGGCACCCTCCCAGTTGTAAGCCACGCCGGCGGACTCGAGCAGCATGGAAAGCTCGATGCGCTGTTCAGGTAGCCATTCCCCAAGCTCGTAGACGATCTCGCCCGTGTCTTCGTCCTCGACCTCGTCCTCTCCGACATCTTCGAGCTCATCTAGTTGGTCGACTTGGTCTAGTTGGCCCGCTTGGTCGACCTCTGTGGCCGGGCTGGCCTCCAAGCCTTCGGCGCGTGCCTCGATCTCGGTTCCAAGCTCGACAAGCGCCCCTTCCTCATCGGCCACCAGGGCTACGCTCGGCGCCTCTTCGCCCCCCTGCTCGCCACCTTGACCGTCAGGCCCTCCGGCACCCCCTGGCTCTCCGGAAGCGGCTGGCTCTCCGGAAGCGCCTGGCTCTCCGGAAGCGCCTGGCTCTCCGGGACCAGCTTGACTGGGTACGTTGGCGCCCAGCTCGCCGCCAGGAGTCACCTCCGACTGGGGCAGCTCGACCTGCCGGCCTTTCTCCTTGGCACCCGTCTCGAGACGCGCCCGCGCCCGCTCGGTCTCGGCATCCGCCTCGGCCTCGCCTGCGCTCGGCGCGACCAGGCGGCACAGGATCTCGGCCTGGTGGCGGATCTCGTCTTCCAAAGCCTCGTCGGCGCCGAGAGCACCAAGCAGCCTCCGCGTGACGCGCCCAACCGCAGCCATATGCGCTTCGTCCAGGTCGGGAAGGTAGTCGACGGCGAAAACAGCGGCAGACGCTTCGGCAAGGGCAACGTCGGCTTGCATGTCAGTCGGGTCCTGACGGAGGTGTTTGGCCGCTTCGTAAAGCTCCAAGGAGGTCCGCCGGTCCCCGGCCGCCAGCGCCTTCTTCGCTCCCCCGTCTTCCAGCTCTTCGTCCTCGTCCTCGCTGCCCGTGGCACGAGCGACAAGGCGGTCCACCCGATCTTCGTCCTCGGCCAGTACGACCAGCTCTTCGTCCTCGAAGCGGTGCGGCACGCTGGCCGATATGAGCAGCTGGATCATCCTGCCCCTGGTGGCGTCGTCCCACTGGTCCAGGCGGTAGCCGACCTCGTCATCCTCAGGCCCGGACTCGAGCTCCCCGAGGGGAGAGGCGACGAGCCTCTCGCCACAGCTGTGGCAGCGGCCGCGGGCGTTTACCTCGTACCCGCAGAAGGGGCAGTACCAGACCTTCCTGGTCATCGCTCCCCCCGAGAGCGCGACGAGGGAAGTACCGGCGCCTCGCGACCGGAACCCTCTCCCGATGGGAGGGGCCGCGGTACGGTTACCCTGCCTGCCTGCCCCCCGGGCGTCATCGCATCAACCGGGCTCATGCCAGACTTCATCTCCTCCTGGTACGCCTCCTCGACGTTGGCCGACCAAACGTCGTGCGCGGCACCCAACAAGTTATCCACCGCGAGTATGGCGGTGTACATCGAGTGATCCTGGTTGTTGTAACGGTGCATACCGTTGCGGCCCACGGGTTGCACGTTGCGAAGGCCGTCCTCGAGCCAGCCCCGGACGATGTTGACATTTTGCTTGTAACCCGCATCGTAGTAGGGGTACGCCTGGGGCGTGCGCACCACGAAGCCGGTCTCGACGACGTCGCGGCCCACCAGGCCGATGAGCTCGATCTCCGCCTTGGCCATGGCCACCAGCTCTTGGTCGGGCATGGACCAGAGCTCGTCTCCTTCTGAGACGAAGTACTCGAGCCCGAGACTGGTGCGCCCATCCCTAGCCATCCACGGCGACCAGCGCCCGAAGTTCTGGACGCGACCGACACGCACCTTCGGGTCGTGCACGTACACCCAGTTGTCGGGGAAGCTCGCCTCTTCGGGTACCACGAGGACCACGGTCAGGTGGCCGCGGTACCGCAGCTCCCCGGCCGCAGCCAGGACTCGGGCAGGCGCCTCAGGCACGACCGCCCTCACCAGGCAGGGGAGTGGCATCGACGAGATCACTGCGCCAGCTGCGTGCTCGGCCGTGACCGAGCCGCTCTGAGCGACCACCGCGACCGCCTGCCCCTCCTCCCTCCGCACGGCCACCACCTTCGCACCCGTGATCACACGGCAGCCGGCGGCCTCGACCTTGGCCCTGCAGGCTTCCCACATCATCCCCGGGCCGAGCCGTGGGTACTCGAACCGGTCCGCCAAGGTCCTTACCGTGCCTTGGTGGGACTTGGGGCCGATTGCGTTCCTGACGGCGGTCGCGAAGTCAAGGCCCCGTATCCGCTGGGCGGCCCAGTCCGCCCGGAGCTCCGATGCCGGCACCCCCCAGACTTTCTCCGTGTAGGACTTGAAAAAATGTTCATAGAGGCGCCACCCGAAACGAGCCGCCACCCAACCCTCGAACCCGTCCTGGGACTTAGGAGGGAAAGTACGCACCCATGCATAAGAGCCGGCGCAACGAAGTGACTCCCAAAATCCCAGGTTGCTCACTACATTGGGCAGTCGCAGTGGGTAATCGTAGTACTTGCCCTTGTAGTAAATCCGAGACAGCCGCGGCCTCACCATGAAATCTTCCTCAGGGAGGATCTCGTGCCAGATGTCCTTCACGGCTTCCACCTTGGTGAAAAAGCGGTGGCCTCCCGGGTCCACCAACCAGCCCTCGCGCTCCACGGTCCGAGCGAGCCCTCCAACTCCGCTGCTCGCCTCGAGCACCGTGCAGGTCCGGCCGCGACGAGCCAGCTCGTAAGCGGCGGTGAGCCCCGCTGGCCCAGCGCCAACGACAACGACGTCGCTGGCATGCCCCGTACCTCTGCAGATGGGCGCGCTCACGGGGTGAAGGGGATCCGCGCCGAACCCCAAGACATCGCGGCCAGGGCAGCCATCACCAAAGCCGAGAAGCCGACGAGCACGGGGTAAAGGCGCCTCGGGGCACGGGCACCAACCACACCGATTAGCGGGAAGGCACGCAATGCGACCCGCGGCGTCAAGCTGACGATCGGGGAGGCGGCCGCCAAGAAGAGGGTGGCGAGCACGAAAGCGACGAAAGCGGCTCCAGGGCGCCCCTTCAAGAAAACAACGAGCAGGACGGCTATGACTAGTACGCTCAACATCTTCACGGTGTCGTTGATGTCGTTGAAGCCAAAGCGGTACACGTACCTAAACGCTGTCGGGATGCCGGAAAAAAATGCCCCACCCTGCCAACCACGCCTTTGGGTGATGAACCAAGCGAGCGGCGTCCCAGTCCACGCCCACAAAAATGCGAAGAACCCGGCGATGCCAGCAGGTGCGGCCAAGGGTGCGATGAACGGGCGAAGGGTACCCCTGTCCCGCCACGCCTTCCAGGCGACGACGGCGCAGGGGGCAAAGGCTGCGATACCAAGCGGGTCAGCAGCGCTGGAGATCGCCGCGCAGAGCCCTGCGAGGGCCCACTTCTCCCGGCGCAATGCCATAAAACAGAGCGCCGCAGCGGTGATTAGAAGCCCTTCGCTGTACACCATCGCCAACACGAAAGCACCCGGTGAAAAGAAGATGAGGACAGCGCCGCGCGTGGCGCCCTGGCGACCGAAGACGTCGCGAAGGGCCCACCACACGACCACCGGGGCAACCAGTGACAGCACGGAACTGACTATTATGCCGGAAGCGACATAGCTCGTCGCGAGCACCGTGTGCACGAAGTTCACCAGGAGCGGCAACGCCGGGAAAAAGCCGAGGGATGATTGCGCTGAGTTGCCCTTCCCCGGCAAGATGTGGTGCGGGTAACCAGCTGCCGCTCTCAAATACCACTTGCTGTCCCACGCCACGAGCAAGTTCTTTACCGGCTGTCGCGTGGAAGCAGCCGTTGAGGACGCAACGAGCAAAGCCCCGACGTGCGCAGCGAGCCCAATACCGATAGGGACGAGGCACGAGCGGGCCACCTCGGGCAGGTGCCTGGGCGAAGTGCGGGAACCTGGGCGGACGCGGACCAAGTGGAGGCCGCGAGCTTGGCTTGCGCCCTCGTCTCGCGACCCGAAGGCGCGCCTCATTGGTCGATACCTTAGCTGAGCAGGCCCCTTGGCGTGAGCCAGGCCTTCCCCACCCCGAGAGGCCCGCGTCTCTGGCCACCCGCCGCCGCGCGTAGACTGCCAGACCGTGCCCGAAAAGGTACCCGATGGTGCCCTTCCCGCTTTATCGGTCGTCGTACCGACACGCAATGAAGCCGGGAACATCGAGCCGCTCGTGGACCGCCTCGATGCGGCCTTAGCCGGCCTCGATGCCGATTGGGAGATACTCTTCGTCGACGACTCGGACGATTCGACGCCAGACGTGGTAGAAGACCTCATGAGCAGGGGCAACCCGCGGGTCACGCTCCTGCATCGCGGGCCAGGCCAGCGCGACGGCGGCCTCGGGGGGGCGGTGAAGCTCGGGTTTACCAAAGCGAGCGGTCGCGTCATAGCGGTGATGGACGCCGACCTCCAACATCCTCCTGAGGTGGTCCCCAACCTCGTGGCCCCGGTCCTGTCCGGGCAGTACGACTTGGCTGCCGGCAATCGCTACGGCATCCTCGGTAGCCGCGCCGGCTTGGACGGTCCGGCACGCCAGGTAGTCGCCCTGTCTTGCCGGTGGCTGTCCCACCGCCTCGTGCCATCGAGCCGGGCCATCGCCGATCCGATGAGCGGCTTGTTCGCGCTGGAACGCTCCGTGGTTGACCGCGCCCAATTGCGGCCCGAGGGTTACAAGATCCTCTTGGAAGTCATAGCTCGAGGCGACTGGCACAGCGCCGCCAACGTCGACTACCGCTTCGACGAGCGCTATTCCGGCCGATCGAAAGCGCGCCTCCGCGAAGGGCTCGTATTTTTGCGCCATCTCTGGCGCCTCTCCAGAGAGGCCCGCCCTTCCAAGGGGGTGGCTGCCAGCCGAGCAGGCTCCCCCGGCAGCCGCAACGGTCCCGAGGGCGACTGATCCGGCGTCCTACTGGCGGTCTTCACCAGTAGGGCCCTGGGCGACAGGTCCTTGAGCGAGATCTGCTTACGCAGCACCCACGCCCAAGTACCGATGAAGGCTATCCCGGCCAGCGCGAGGGAGTCGTCGGCAACCTGAGTAAAAGGCCCCGTAGGGATGCCGTAGCCCTGTCCGTCGGCGTAGTGCCACCAATAAAACGCCGCAACGGCCACGATTATGACGGCCAGGAAGCCCGCTCTCACCGGGCGGCGCAGCGATTTATCGAGCAGAGCCAAGGGAAAGAGGGCGACCCACGACCAATGGTGGTCCCAGGAGATGGGAGATGCGAGCAGGCCCGCGACCGCGATCACAAGCAGGACGAGTAGCACGCTTTGGCCGGTGTCAAGGAGCCGGCGGGCGACCATAGCAGCCACAGCAATGACGGCGACCGAGAGCACGAACCAGGTC
The DNA here is from genome assembly GCA_021787035.1 of Actinomycetes bacterium. GTDB lineage: Bacteria > Actinomycetota > Acidimicrobiia > Acidimicrobiales > Palsa-688 > JAJZYO01. Next base: position 1,592 of record JAJYMM010000126.1, on the reverse strand, counting down.
ACAGTGGCAAACGCCCCACCCATACCAAGGCGGTGGAGGATCCCGTTCACGGACTGGTTGCTCACGTAGGTGGGCGTGCCGATCTTCTTGTCCATCGTGTTAAAATGCAGGAAATATCGCGCTGAGATGCTCGGCACGATGAGCCACGTGACAGCCGTTACCGTGATAAATGCGGTAATGCTCCGCATTACTGCGCGCCAGTCGCGCTCGAGCACTAGCGCCACGACGAATATGAGAGGCGTGAACTTGACCGCCGCCGCAAGGCCAATGAGCACGCCCCGACCACGCCGCCCTTTTCGCAGCACGTCCGCGGTGCTCATCGTCATGAGGAAGATATTTATCTGGCCGAAGCCGAAGTTGGCCCGCACGGGCTGGATGGCGATGACGGCCACTAGGGCCAACAACAATGAGAGCAACGCTCGCCAAGGTCGGCTCGCCATACGCCAGGAGAGCGGCCCGACCTCGCCTAAGGCAAGCGACAAAAGCAAGGCGAGGCAAGCGAGGCTCGCGAGCGACCAGAGGTAGACCATGACGTGAACAGGCACGACCGAAAAGGGGGCGAGGACGGCCATGGCGAAGGGTGGGTAGGTGGCGTAGAGCTTGACGAAGGTAAAGGAGTGATCGTAGGGGTCGTGCCCGATTAGCAGCTCATGGGCCGCCCCCATGTAGACCCTCAAGTCGAGGAACATGTAGTGGCCCCAGACAAAGGCCATCCCGTAGGCGAAAAACAAAAGGAACGCGAGCGAAGGCCAAGCTAGCCAGGCTGCGGGCCTCCAGGCGCGCAGCGCTGCCCAACGGCCACGTGCTCCTCCCTCGCCCCTCGTCCCGTTGCGCCCGACCGCTTCAGCGCGCTGCAACAGCGCCCTGTACGAGGTCAAAGGCAAACCGCGACGACAGAGCGAGACTGGCTCGGGCCCGGCCCGAAGTGGGTGGGCCCCGCCAGGTGCCCATGACCCGCCGCCAGGTGCCCATGACCCGCCGCCAGGTGCCCGTGACCCCCCGCCAGGTGCCCATGACCCGCCGCCAGGTGCCCGTGACCCCCCGCCAGGTTCCCGTGACCCATAGTCAGATGATGCCTCCCGTCATGGGCCAAAGTCTAAGCCGCCAGTCACGTACGCCTGGGCGCGGCCACTTGGCAAAGGCGCGCCTAACCCGTTCGCTTCGACGGTTGTTGGCCTATCGGGCGCCGTGATAGGCTCTCGTGTGACCGCTCGTGGCTCTGCACGAGCACCCCGAGGCCCGTCACTTCCACAAGGGGAGGCGTCAGCCAGCGGTAGAGCATTACACATACGTGCGCGCTGGGCATACCGGCCCGCCGGTCGTTGGGCTTGGAGCCGTTGGTTGCTCGCGCCGCGGAGGAGGCGGCCCCGCCGTGAACACCTACAAAACAAGGCACTGATGGACGGAGCGCTGACGCGGCCTGAGCCACTAACCGGCACGTCCCGGCAGTCCGGCACGTCCCGGCAGTCCGGCACGTCCCGGCAGTCCGGCACGTTCCGGCAGTACTGTGCGTGCGTCGGCCGGGAAATCGGTTGGTGGTACCTGGTAGGTGGCTTGGTCGGCAGCGTAGCCATGGCCATTTCGGGCTCAGC
>JAJYMM010000002.1 GCA_021787035.1 Actinomycetes bacterium | reverse complement strand
TGCCGACGAGCAGAACCAGGTGCTCGCCGGATGGGCCGGGGGCGGGTCGGCCGTGAGACAGGTCGGCCAGCAGCGCGCCCGCAGCGACGACCCGCAAGCCCCACATCCAGGCGGAGCGGTCGGACCATCACGGCGAGGCCGCCAAGGTCAGCGGCGCCTCCTGCGCCGGGATCGCCTGGGAGGGGCAGGGGGTTCGTCGAGTTGACTGCGGACCCAGTCGAGGCCCTCTCGCCAGCCTGGTGAACGCCACGGCGCGCTTTGGTCGGGCTCGCCGTGGGCGGCGGGCCGGGTCGGCACTCGATCATCGTCGCATTCGGCTGTCGACGTCGCGTCCTGCTCGTCCGACCCGTTCCACGCGTCGGTGCGTCGCCCGCTGGGGCGGTTGGTATCCGCTCGTTTGGGGTCGGGGGCGAAGGGGATCCCGGTGGCCAGGGCACGGGGGGCGACCACGGCGGCCTCGCCGAGCAGGCTGACACCGAGCGCGAGCATGAGACTGTGGGTTCCTGCTGCCGCGGCTGCGCCGGCGGCGTGGGCGGCGAGGTCCAGGCCCAGCTTGGTTACGACCAGCACAACCCACCAGGCGACGGTGGCCTTCCGATAGCGCTGGTAGAGGTAGCCGACTCGGGGGAGCAGTTCGACGCTCGCTCCTCGTGCGGCGCCCAAGGCGAGGGAGGTCGCTACGCCTGCCACCAAGAAGGCGACATCGGCCGACGACAACGGCGGGGCATTGGACTTGGTGAGGTCGACGACACCGAGCACGGTGAAGACCGCCGGCAGGACGACCAGTCGCTTGGTCTGCACCGGCTCACCCGTGAGTCGTCTCCACAGCACGTACCCGATCCCGGCGATCACAAGGAGCACGACCAGCGGTGTGGGGAGACTGCCGCCGGAGCGGCTGGAGGCGAGGGTGAACGAGGCGGTCATGTCTTCAGGCCTCCTGGAGCTGGTGGGTCGGGCGCTGGTGGGCCGGGCGCTGGGCGTGGGCGGCGACGCCCCGGCCGGCGAGGACGGCGCTGCGGGCCAGGCCCGAGCTCCGGGCCATGAACGACCACGCGTTGGTGAGCCCCGTGGCGCCGAGCTGGTGGGTGGCGAGGATGCGGCCGACCGATGCGGCGAAGACGTGCTGGGAGCCGTAGGCGAACCCGAGCCCGGCGGCGAAGATGATCGCCCAGCGGGCGGCGTAGGCGAACCCGGCCCGGCTGAGGGCCCAGCCGGACTTGCGCTCGGTCGGATCCGAGCGGACCAAGACGAACAGGTGGCAGGCGCACCCGAGAACCACGCCCACGCCAGCCCCGAGCGCCTGGAGGGCCAGGTTGTTGCCGCCGGTCGGCACAACGGTCAGGGAGAGCGGGGCAACCGCGATGGCGCCGAGGAGCGGGCGGGCCACCCGGTACCAGTCGACCTCTCGCCGCCCCAGGTCCGCTTCCATCAGCACCTCGAACACGACCCGAGGTGGCCGACGTCGGCCCCGACCTGGACGGCCGCGGCCGCCACGGACGCATCCGAGGTGGCCTCGAGCGGGACCGACCTCGCACCGATCTCCGCAGCGGCGACGGCGACGGTGCAGCCGGCTGTCGCCCATCGCCTGGCGGTCTCGAGCCCGGTGCCCTGGCGTGCTCCGGTGACCAGTGCCACCGGGGCCTGTTTGCTGGGTGGTGTCATGCAGACGCTCCTCTCGGTCCGGCACCCCTGCGGTGATCGTGGCCGTGCGCGGCCCGTCGTCGAATCAGGGAGTCCCGGGTCCCCTCGCGGGTTTCTCGGGCCGAGAACAACTCTGGTGCCGCCGAACGGGGGCGACAGCGTGGGCCGCCCGGGACCGCACCTGCGGCGAGCTGGGCGGTGTGCTGGGGAGCGGACCGGGGGCTCCCGGGTTCGACGACACAAAGAACACCGCGCACTACTCCGAACGACCGAGTCACATCACGAACAAGGAGCATGCCATGGGGTACATCTTCCCCGTCGACGTGAAGGACCTGTGGAGCGAACGGGCGCGCCAGTTCGTCGCTCTCGGCACGGCGAAGGAGGACGTCGAGGCATCCAAGGATTTCCCGGTGGCCTTCGAGCGGCGCGTGGTGAGCGCTCGATATCAGGGCGGGGTCGTCCAGGTCCCAGTGCACATCCTCAGCGAGGCCGACGCCACCGAGGACACGCCGGTGCTGGTGGCCAGCGGCGGGGTCGACACCTACAAAATGGACTGGCGCCAGATGTGGGTCACCTACGTGCTCGGGGCGCACGTCCGGGTCGTCGCTGCCGACATCCCCGGGACCGGAGACCTCACCGATATCCCTACGTCACGGCCCTCGACCGAGATTCTCGACCAGGTAGTCGCGTTCGGTCGGACGCTGACGACCGGGAAGACCGGCCAGCTCGGGGTCAGCTTCGGTGGCTACTTCTCGGCGCACGCCGGCCTGACCGAAGTCGTCGACGCCGCCGTGGTCGTAGGCGGCCCGGTCTCCAGCACATTCACCGTCGCGAACATCAACGCTCTGCTGTACGGCATGCGAGACATCCTCGGCAACGCCTTCGGCTTCACCGAGGTCCCCACCAACCAGCAGCTGGTCGAGGTCGCCGGCAGGTTCATGCTCGACGACCTGCTGGCCAACGACAGCAATTGCCCCATGCTGGTCATCAACGGCGACCAGGATGTCCACGTTCCGATCACCGACGCGCAGATCTTCGAGGGCCGCCCCGACACCGACGTCGTCCTCATCGGCGGCGGAACACACTGCGCGCTGAACCGGCTCGACCTGCTCCAGCCGATCGTCACGCAGTGGCTGAGCTCACACCTCCACGCACCAGCTGCATCCTCGGCGCCCTGACGGCCGTCCTGTCCCGGGCGGGGGCGTGATGGCGATTTCGTGTCCAGCCGCGCGGCGGGAGGCCATCCGGCAGCGTTCGTCGGCCGGCAGTGGGAGCTGGCCGAGGTCGGCCGTTCGATAGACGCCGCCCGGGGGGCCCGAGCGGGGCGCTGGTGCTTCGCGGCCACCCGGGAGTCGACAAGACCGCACTGATCGAGCGGTGCGCGACGAGAGGCGGCGGGTTCCGCACCATCCGGGTGACCGGCGTCCAGTCCGAGCGGGACCTGACCTTTGTTGCCGTGCACGAGTTCTGCTCGCCCGTCCTGGGGCTAGGAGTATTGCTGGTTGTCAGAGGGGGCACTTGCCCAGCGCCGACACGCGACGGCGTGCTCGACCTGGCGACCTGAGGCCTACCCGACGATCCGGCGCAGACCGTGCGCGATCTCCTCCACCGCGCCCTGACCGGTTGCCACGGGCATCGCGAAGTCGTGGACGTCGTCGTTCTCGGCCTGGGTCGCGTCGACGCCGTTCAGCTCGAAGAACACGGGGGGCGAGAGCCAGCCGGGCCGCTCGTTGCCGTCGACCAGCGGGCGGTTCCCGACCAGCGACTGCAGGAGAGCGGCTGTCTTCAGCCAGATGTCCGGATACGCGTCCTCGCCGAAGGCGTTGGGAGCGGGACGCGCGGCGGCCGACCCGAGGACGCCCAGATCCCGGATCGGGGGCGGGTCACCGACGAGGCGTGGCGCCGACGCGACGAGACCCTCGACGGAGGTGCCTTCCGCGATGGCCCGTCGCTGTAGCGCCTCCTCCGCCGCCTCGGACAGTCGGGTGTCATCGCCACAGGCGAATGGTCTCAGATCGCTACCGTGCTGCGACCCGACTTCGGAGCCGGTCAACGAGTCGACCCGTGCGGCGCGCCCGTGTCACCTCGAACGGACCGGCGAAGACTTCGAGCGCAGCAACCCAGACCCGCAGCCCGGCGAACTCGGCCGCTCGGCGGTCCTCCGGCCCGATGCACGGGCAGCGCCATCACACGGGGGGCGGTTCAGGCGCAGGTCCCCATCAGGTTTGCAAGCCTGCTGTGGGCGTCGAGCGCCGTTCGACCGGGTTACGGAACTCACCCCCACACCCGCTGGAGCTTCGGCGAGGGAACCGGTACTCGACGCCGACGCTCGAGGCGCACACGGAGCTGGCGCCAGTGGGGTGAGCTCGGAGGGAGGGGCGCTATGCCCGGCGCCCGAGCCAGCGGACCCCGATCCCGA
>JAJYMM010000096.1 GCA_021787035.1 Actinomycetes bacterium | reverse complement strand
CCAAATGGCCGCACGGTGGGCTCCGAGCACTTCGCGTACAAGCTGGCCTGGCTGGCGCGCCTGCGCCGCCACCTCGATGCAGTGGTCTCACCAGATGACAAGGTGGTCGTCTGTGGCGACTTCAATGTCGCGCCCGCCGACGGGGACGTGTGGGACCCGAGGGCCTTTGCCGGCTCAACACACGTGACCCCTGCCGAACGTGAGAGCCTGGGGAGCCTCCTGCAATGGGGCCTTGTCGACGCGTTCAGGCAAATCTGGCCCGATGAAAGGCTCTTCACTTACTGGGACTACCGTGCCGGCGACTTTCACCAACATCGTGGTATGCGGATCGACCTGGTTTTATTGAGCCGGCCGCTCGCCGGAAAGCTGCGATGGGCCCTTGTCGACCGCAACGCCCGCAAAGGTAAGCTCCCTTCGGACCACGCCCCGCTGTTTGTGGACCTGGAGCTCTAGATAGCTATCGACCAGCTTGCCGCACGGCCCTGCTTGAGCGGGGGAACCCAGGCCCGAGCCCGGCGCCTACCGAGCCCGCGAGCATGCGACCTGGCGCACGGGGGAGCAGGGACGGCCCCTCAGCCTCCCATTCCCAGGGGAGCGGGAGCGCGGCCGCACCACTGCCAGCAAGTGGACGGGGCCGCCTAGGCGAAAGCGCACCACTGCTGCCACCCCTGCCGCGGTACATGATGAGACCCGACAGCGGGTCCGGGACGGCTTCGAGGGCGGCTTGCGTGCTCGCGAGCGCCTTCCATGCTTCCCATGAGGCGGCGTCTTGGAACTCCACCTCGAGCACGACGCCCCAGCTGTTGTAATGCCAGCTCCAGTCCTTGGCGCCTGCCAACAGAGCCGACTCCACAAGCCTGTCGCCGTATGCTCCAGCCCAGAGAGCGGCCGGCGAGGCGCCGTCGAACACCTCGATCGAGTACCACTCTGCCACGATGACACATGATACTCCCCGCGCCGCCGGACCAAACAGGGTGGCTGTCCGATTTTTTACGGCTGCCATTGGCGCGTTTGCGCGTTTGCGCCTGCTTGCCCGCTATGCCGTACGGGGCCCCACCACTGTTGCCTCGGAGATCACACCAAGGATCGCCGGCCCGAAGCGGGCTACCTTGACGGGGCCGAGCCCCGGTACCGCCAGGAGATCCTGGGTGCTCTGCGGCCTCGCTCGTGCCAGGGCGAGCAGGGTGGAGTCGTGGAGCAAAACGTGAGGTGGGACGCCTGATGCCCTTGCGATACGTCGGCGCCACTCGCGCAGGCCATCTGCCGCGGCCCTTGTCGCCTCTGCGTTGGGCCCGCCTGCGTTGGGCCCGCCTGCGTTGGGCCGACCTGCGCTGGGGCCGCCTGCGCTGGGGCCGCCTGCGCTGGGGCCGCCCCTCGGTGTAGTGGCCGCCAACTGCCCTCGAGCCATCGCAATGAAGCCCGAGTACGGGGCCACGCCCTCGCGCCGCACGGGGAGCGCGACCACACGCGCTCCGCTGCCCCGCTCGGCCCGCGTCTCGAACACCTCTTCGTGGGCCGTGGTACCGGAGCAATGGGAGGCAAGAGCCGAGAGCCAAGGGCTCGGGCTACGCCGGAGGAACGACCCGCTCGGAGCGCGTCTTTCGCTCGCCCAGGAGCAGTGGAGGCGACGCTCTGCCCTTGTGAGCGCGACATAGAGGAGCCGACGCTCCTCGGCCAGGGACTCAGGGCTCGTCGCGTAAGCGATCGGCACAAGGCCCGCTTCGAGGCCGCAGACCCACACGGCTTGCCACTGAAGGCCCTTGGCCCGGTGGAAGCTGCACACAGTGACACCCTCCTGCCCGCCGTCAGCACCACCGTCTACCGCTCCGTCTACTACCTCTCGTGCCGCGTCCAGGGCCGCCCCGGGGGCCCGGTACGGTACCCCGGCTTTCACCAGGGCCTCCATGACAGCGACCAACTGTGAGTTGGTCCGCCCGAGGACCGCCATGTCGTGCCAGGCGAGGCCAGACGTCGCGGCTTCGCAGATCTCGGCGGCAATACCGCTGGCCTCAGACAAGTTGGTCCGAAAGCAGCGCAGAGTCGGGGCCGGGCCATCGGGTCGCCGCGAACGGGTCTCGCCGGCCGACTGGCGCCCGAGTATCGCGGTTGCGGCCGCGAGCACCTGAGGGCTCGACCGGTGGTTGTCGTCGAGCCTCACAACCTCGGCGCCCGGGAAGCGGCGGGGGAAACCGGCCAGGAACTCTGGGTCCGCCCCGTTCCACCCGTAGATCGCTTGGTTGGGGTCGCCCACCACGAAAAGGTCGTCATTGCCATCGAGGAGGCCTTGGAGGACCTGCCACTGGAGCGGGTTGATGTCTTGGAGCTCGTCGACGAAGACGTGTGCCCACCGCCAACGCTGACCGGCTGCGAAACGGCCGTCCGACGCAAGCGCCTGGGCGTAGCGTACGAGCAGATCGTCGAAGTCGACCAGCCGGCGGCGGCGCTTCTCGTCCTCATAGCGGGCGTACAGCGAGGCGACGGCGTTTGGATCTGCAGGCAGCTCCCTGTTGGCTTTTTGAGCTGCAGTGACGAAGTGGTCAGGGGGGACGAGACGTGCCTTGGCCCACTCGATGGCGGCTGCGAGGTCCGCGGTACTGGCGCCTTCGAGGCCCGAGCGGCCACCGGTCAGCTCTCCGAGGAGGCGCACCTTGCTCTGGAGGAGCGCGGGTTCGGGCGAGCGCCTGTCCGCCCACCAGCGCCGCAGCTGGTGGAACGCGAGGGAGTGGAAAGTCCCGGCGTTCACCGGGCCGGCTAGCCCCAGTCCCGCTAGGCGCTCCTGCAGCTCACCTGCCGCTTTTCTCGTGAAGGTGAGGGCGAGCGTGTGCTCAGGCTTGGCGGTGCCGGCCAGCGCCCGGTAGGCGATCCGCCTGGTGAGGACCCGTGTCTTGCCTGAGCCCGCTCCGGCCAGGACGCATACCGTGGGCGACAGGGTGCTCACCGCCCGGCGTTGCATGGGTGTAAGGCCCTTGAGCAGCGCCTCGTCGGCTGCGGAAGGCGCGCTGACAAGCATGTAATTACACTACCTCGGGGGTGGGACGGCATAGGTGGACGGCTGGCTAGTATCCTGGCTGCGCTCATGGCGCTCTGCAGTTTCGCCGGTGGGCGCCTATGGGGCGCGCGAGAGGGGGCGGGCCGCCCCCGGATCCTCGCGCTCCCGGGCTGGGGGCGCGACCATACTGACTTTGCCCCGGTGCTTGCTGGCCTCGATGCTGTCGCGCTTGACCTGCCTGGTTTCGGAGCCACTCCCGACCCTCCCGGCGCCTGGTCCACGGCGGAGTACGCCGAGCTCGTGGGCGCCGCGCTCTCCGACTTCGCCGGGCGGGTCACTGTCGTCGGCCACTCCTTCGGGGCCCGCGTGGCTGTGCACCTTGCGGCGGACCCGAGGGTGACCGCGCTCGTCCTCACCGGTGCGCCCCTCGCGCCCCCGCCGGGGCAGCGAGCGGTACGCCCGTCACCCGTATTTCGCACTGCGCGCGCACTCTCGCGCCTTGGCATCGTTGGTGCCGAGCGCATGGAGCGCCTCCGCAACAACTACGGCTCGGAGGACTATCGCCGCGCGAGCCCGGTAATGCGCGGGGTGCTGGTCAAATCCGTTGAGGAGACGGCGACGTCTGCCTACATACCAGCGCTTCGCGCTTTTGCAAGAGATGGCGGCTCGTTGGAGCTCGTTTGGGGCACAGAAGACAGGGTGGCTTCGCTGGCGGGAGTCTCTGGCGCACTAGCGGGGCTACCTGACGGAGCAGTCCGGGTGACGACCGTCAGGGGTGCTGGCCATCTCCTATCGCCGGCGCTCGTCGAGGCGCTGCGCGCCACCCTCCTGCGCCAGGGTGCCAGCGCCATGGACGATGGAGCGCGCTGAGTGGTGCACGCCCTCGGTATGGTCGCGCTCGCGCTCGCTCTCGCGTCCCTCGTGGTTTCGTACCTGCGTTGGCTGCGGGTTGCCCAGCGAGAGCATTACCTGACCGGCACGACGTCCACCTTCGCCAAGAGGTGGTGGGGATCGTCGGTCGCCAATTCCGCTCTCCTCGCCCTCGGCGTGGCTGGCGCGCTCGCCTCCCTCGCTTACCCGGTGGCTGCCGTTGGCGCGGCAGTTGCGGCGGGGGCAGGGCCCATCGGGCTTGGGATCTGGGGTAAGACCTCCAGGCTGGCTTGGACCCCGAGGATGAAGCGGCTCGCTGCTACATGCGCGGGTGCCACCGCTATTGCCGTCGGGGCGGCCTCGGCCGCCGGAGCCGACGGGGCTGCGAGCGCCGCGGCGCTTTGTGCGATCGGGGCCCCGCTACTGGTCGATTGCGCATTGTGGTGCACGAGCCCGCTTGAAGCGCGTCTCCTCGCGCCCTTCGTGCGCAGTGCCCGCCGGCGCATGGCAGCCGTGTCCCCGAGGGTAGTGGCGGTCACGGGCTCCTTTGGCAAGACGACGACGAAGGGCTACATAGCGCACCTGCTCGGAGGGAGCTTCTCCGTCTTGGCCACCCCGGCCAGTTTCAACAACGCAAAGGGCCTTGCGACCGCCGTCAACCAGCACCTCGCGCCGGGCACGGAGGTGTTCGTGGCGGAGATGGGCACCTACGGCGCTGGGGAGATCCGGGCCATGTGCGAGTGGGTGACACCTGAGGTGGCGGTCATAACTGCCATAGGGCCCGTCCACCTGGAACGCATGCGGAGCCTCGAAAATATTGCCGAAGCCAAAGCAGAGATCCTGGAGAAGGCGCGCTTCGCTGTGCTCAACGTCGACTACCCACTGCTAGCGCGCCTGGCCGGGAAGGCTGAGGCTGAGGGAAAGGCGGTCTGGCGGTGCTCGTCGCGCCGGGGGGCGGCCGAAGAGGGCGCCGACGTGGTCGTCACCAGCGAGGACGGCAAGCTCCGCGCGCAGGTCGCGCGGACGGGCACCGAGGTCGACGTGCTCTTTGGCGCCGGGCCGGAGGTATCCCCCGGAAACGTCGCCTGCGCCCTCGCCGCAGCGTTGTGCCTCGGTGCTCCGAGCGAGGTCGTCTGCTCGCGCCTCGACTCCCTCCCAGGAGCAGAGCACAGGCGCAGCTCGGAGATGAGCGCCACCGGAGCCTGCGTCATCGACGACACCTACAACTCGAACCCCGCAGGCGCCGAGGCTGCGCTTGGTTTGTTGTCGCTGGTCGGCGCGCAGTCGGCGAAGCGGGTAGTCGTGACGCCTGGCATGATCGAGCTCGGGGCCTCCCAGCGGCAAGAAAATGAGCGCTTTGCCGAGCGTGCCGGCCAAGTCGCGACCGAGCTCGTTGTCGTTGGGCGCACCAACGCGAAGGCGCTGGTGGAGGGTGCTCGCCGCGCTGGTCTCCCGGTCCAGCGCGTTCGCGACCGCGCTGGAGCTCTGGCTTGGATGTCCGTCCACCTTGGGCCAGGCGACGCGGTGCTCTACGAGAACGACCTGCCCGACCACTACCCCTGACTGGCCACCTTTATCCCACTAACCTCGACAGACGTGGTGCAATCAGCAAGGTCTGGCCCAAGCGGCGCGGGCACCTTTGGGGTTGTTTTCGGCGGTCCCTCGCCGGAGCACGACGTCAGCATCTTGACGGGTCTTCAGGCGGCGCGGGCGCTGCAGGGGACCGGGAACGCTCGGCGAGTCGAAGCCATCTACTGGACCAAGGCGGGGGGCTTCGTGTCCGTCGATGCCGGGTCCGAGGCGGCGGCGTTCCTAGACGGGCCTCCAAGGGGCGCTCGCGAGCTGCGCTTCGTCGCTCAGCCGGGGGGTGGGTTCTTTTTCCCGCGAAGCGGCGTGTTGGCTGGCGAGCGGCGCCTTGAGCTGGCCGCCGTCGTCAACTGCTGCCACGGGGGGCCTGGCGAGGACGGCACGTTGCAGGCCGCCTTCGACATGGCCGAGATCCCGTACACCGGACCGACGTCGGCCTCGGCTGCGCTCGGTATGGACAAGCTGGCCTTCGGTGGGGTGCTCCAGGCCGCCGGGCTCCCCGTACTGCCACGCCAGCTCGTAATGCCTGGATCTGAGGTGCCCGCGTGGGGCGCGTCTGGTGGCCCTTACATCGTGAAGCCGCGTTTCGGCGGCTCGTCCATCGGCATCGAGGTGATCGAGACCTGGCCCGACGTCGTGCGCTACACGGGCCTTGGTGGGCCCCACGCCGCGCGGGGGATGGTCGTCGAGCCTTACCAGGCTGGTGCCGCGGACGTGGAGGTCGCGATGCGCGCCCACCCCGTCGTGGAACTTTCGGCGTTCGCCCGTGCTCTCCGCTCGGATGCTTCAAATCCGATCCTCAGCTATGCGGACAAGTACCTCGGCGGCGAAGGAATGGTCAGCGCTCCACGAGAGCTCCCGGCGCGGCTCCCGGACGGGCTGCAAAAGGAGCTCTCCGACACGGCTCTGGTGGTGGCAGGGCTGGTTGGCCTACGAGGTGTCTGGAGGCTGGACTTCCTCGTCGACACCGCCAGCGGGCAATGGTGGGTCAATGAAGTGAACACCATCCCGGGCAGCCTCTCGAAGTACCTCTGGGTTGGTCCGGCGGAAAAGCCTTTTTCCAGCCTGCTCGCGGACATGCTCGAGGAGGCGAGAGCGCGGCCGAGCGCCCGGTGGGGCTCGGCCGGCGCGGACGGCATGGCTTTGCGGTCGGCCGCTTCCATTGCTAGCAAGCTCGCACGCTGAGACTGTTCGCACGTGGGCTTCCCGGCGAAGTTGCTCAACCCTGGCGAGGAAGTGGCGGCGGACCTCCGCCCGCACTGGAAGTTCCTGTTTGGCCCGGCGGCCGCAGTTGTCGTCATAGCGGCCGCTTCGCTGGTCGCGCTGGCCAAGTCCGCCCCGCGTTGGGCGGACCTCGTACTAGCGGCGACGCTCGTGCTTTCGCTCTTCTGGCTGGGGGGCCGATGGCTCCGGTGGGCCACTACGAGTTTCGTCGTGACGACGCAGAGGTTGGTGGTGAGGAAGGGCGCCTTCCGGCGTGTCGCGCGGGAGATCCTGATCAACCGGCTCACCGACGTCTCATGCAGGCAGACGGTCTTTGACCGGCTCCTCGGTTGCGGTGACGTGCTCATAGAGTCCCCCGGGCGCGACAGCCCAGACGTTTTCCCTGACTTGCCTCGCCCCATGGCGGTCCAAAACTTGATCTCCCAGCTCGTTGCGCAGGCCGACCGAGCCGGCTACTTCGCCAGGATGCCGAGCCTTGGTCCCGGGCAGGGCGACGTGGGCCACGGTGGCGGCTTCCTGGACGCACACGCGAGCGTCGCCGACCAGCTCGCTCAGCTGGGCGAGCTCCGCCGCCAGGGTGTGATCTCTCGGCGTGAGTTCGCGGCCAAGAAGGCCGAACTGCTCTCCAGGATGTAGCGGTGTGACGCAGGCGCCATCATCGTCACCCGGCGAACCGGAGGAGCGCCCCAGCTCCGAGCACGACGCGCTGGAGCTCTTGCGCCGGCTGCTCCCGCCAGCTCCAGAGGGGCAAACGTGGTACGGCGACGACGCCGCTGTCGTGACGGCCCCAGGCGGCGGCCCTCAATTGCTGCTTGCGCTCGACACGGTGGTCCCGGGCCTGGACGCCGACCTGTCGCTCACCACGCTCTCCGACCTCGGTTGGAAGGCATTGGCGGTCAACCTGAGCGACATTGCTGCCATGGGAGGGACGCCGGCGTGTGCCCTTGTCGGAGCCTCGGGGCTCGGCACCGAGGCGTTGCGTGAGCTTTACGACGGTTTGTTGGAGGCGTCTGCCCGTTACAGTTGCCCGATCGTGGGCGGGGACTTGTCCGGCAGTAGTCAGGCCGTCGTGAGCGTGGCTGTGGCCGGGTGGGCCGATCGGCCCGCGGTGCTGCGCAGTGGGGCGCGTCCCGGTGACACCGTATGGGTGACCGGTCCCCTCGGGGCCGCGGCGGCCGGACTTCGCTGCCTGCGACGGGCGTCCCTCGGCCACCCCGGGTTGCGTGGGCAGGGTCTCGTGTCGGTGCTGGTGCCAGTCGAGCAGGCGCTCGCATCCGCCCACGCGCGCCCGCTGCCGGCACTAGCCGAGGGCCGTGCCGCCAGGGAGGCCGGCGCCACGGCGATGATCGACGTGTCGGACGGGCTGGCGCTCGACCTGTTTCGGCTGGCCGACAGTTCTCGCGTGGGCTTCGAGCTCACTCAGGTACCGGTGGCACCCGGGGCCACGCTCGAAGAGGCGCTCGGCGGCGGCGAAGACTTTGTCCTCGTTTTCACGCTCCCAGCCGGCTGCTCGCCGCTGGCTTCGTTCCAATCGGCTGGGCTCCCTGGCCCAGTTGCCGTGGGCGTCTGCGTGCCCGACACGGGCCGGCGCCGCCTGGCCGGAGCCCCGCTGGTGCCTTCGGGCTGGCAGCACGTACTCTGACCTGAGCGCCGTGTCCTGCGCCAGGGCGTAACGTTCGCAGCTTTTCTCCGTCCTTACTCAAGAGGTCGAGGCGTCCCGCCGAGACTTTTCCTGGAGGTCCTTTCCAGGGCACTTCGGGATTAGGAGGCAAGCACCATCGTGAGCGAGGCAAGCCCAACCGTTTTACAGTCGAGCTCCAAGTTGGAGCGCGGCTTGTCGAGGGGGCCGTCTTTGGGGGCGGCTCGCCGCCCTCTGAACCCCCGCATAGTCAACTTGGGAGGTCACGCAGTCGTGGCCGCTCCCGGATCGGCCACGCGTGATGACGCCGCCAGCCAGGCTGGCCAGGCGTTCTTGGACCTGCTTCTCGTCGGCGCGACGGCGGCGCGCTGCCCGCTCGCTCTGCTCACGGTCGCACGGGGTGAAGGCTGGAGCACCCTCACTTTCGGGGTCGAGCGCGAAGCCCTCGAGGATCCTGAGCTGTTCGCCATCATCGCAGCGCGGCGTGAACCCGTCGAAGTAACCGACCCCGCTACCAACCCGGCCCTGTCGAGGAGCCGGCTCGCCCACTCCAACCTCGGGGTCCGCTGGCTATTGGCGGTGCCCCTCGCAGGCCCGAGCGGTGAGGCAATTGCCATCTTTGCCGTCCTCGACACGCAGCCCCGTGAGCTCTCGCGGCGGGAACGTTCCGCCATGATCGCCACGGGCCGCCTCATCTCTACTGCCTTGTCTGCGCATAGGGCGACCGACAACTTGCTGGCAGCGCCGGTTGTGCCCGTGGAACCCTCCAATGGGGTGCGTTCTGCCCCCGACGGCAGCTCGCTCCTGCGCAGCCATGAGGTAGCCGCCTTGTTCGACGTGACGGAACGCACAGTCATCAACTGGGCGTCATCGGGCAAGCTCGCTTGCCTGCGCACGGTGGGCGGCCACCTTCGTTTTCGCAGCGAGGATGTAATGGCGCTGCTAGAGGTGAACTCCCTCCGCCGGCCCGGCGCTACCCTTTAGCGGCTGGCAACACCCCGACTTCGCAGGTTCGCTTCGGCGCACCTGAGGCGTAACCTGACGTTAACGTAAACCACCGATATGATGTGCTCACGGCGCTAGGAGGAGGACACCAACCGTGAGCAACGGCGCAGCAGTGGCAACGCGCGGAGGGGCGAAGGGGGGCCGCGGGCTCCACTACAAGTGGATCGCTCTCTCAAATACGACCCTTGGGATCCTCATGGTGACGATCAACCAGTCGATCCTTTTGATCTCGCTCCCCGACATTTTTCGGGGCATAAAGCTCAACCCCCTGACCCCCTCCAACACCTCCTACTTCCTTTGGGTATTCATGGGCTTCACGCTCGTGACGGCGGTGCTCGTGGTGAGCCTCGGGCGGGTCGGCGATATGTACGGCAGGGTCAAGATGTACAACCTTGGCTTCGCCGTCTTCACGGTCTTTTCCATACTCTTGTCCGTGACCTGGATGACTGGCTCGGCGGGTGCGCTCTGGATAATCGTTATGCGCGTTTTCCAGGGCGTGGGCGGGGCTTTTTTGTTCGCGAACTCAAGTGCTATCCTGACCGACGCCTTCCCCGCCGACGAGCGGGGCAAGGCCATGGGCATAAATGGCATAGCGGCCGTCTCTGGGTCTTTCATCGGCCTCGTGCTGGGGGGGCTCCTTGGGCCCATCCAGTGGCACTTGGTCTTTTTGGTATCGGTGCCCTTCGGGCTCTTCGGGACGGTCTGGGCGTACCTCATGCTGAAGGACAACGGAGCCCGTGTGCCGGCCCGCATCGACTGGTTGGGCAACGCCGCCTTCGCTGTCGGCCTCGTCGCCCTCCTTAGCGGGATTGTGTACTCCCTCCTGCCCTACGGGGGCCACCCAACCGGCTGGACCAACCCTTGGGTGCTGGCAGCCATATTCGGTGGCCTGGCCGTGCTGGCCTTGTTCGTGTACATCGAGACCAAGGTGCCTGCGCCGATGTTCCGCCTTGGCCTGTTCCGCATCCGCGCCTTCACCGCCGGCAACATTGCCGCTCTTTTGGCCGCGCTCGGGCGAGGTGGGCTGCAGTTCATGTTGATCATCTGGCTCCAGGGGATCTGGCTCCCCCAGCACGGCTATAGCTTCAGCCAGACCCCGCTTTGGGCAGGCATTTTCTTGCTGCCGTTCACCGCTGGGTTCCTCGTCATGGGGCCCTTGTCGGGCGTGCTATCCGACCACCTCGGCGCTCGGGGCTTGGCGACGGCCGGGCTGACGGTAAGTGGGGCCACGTTCTTGCTCCTCGAGCTTCTACCGATGAACTTCAACTATGTCTGGTTCGCCATCTTGATCTTCGTCTTCGCGCTCGGCATGGGCATGTTCTTCTCGCCCAACCAGGCATCCGTGATGAACAGCTTGCCCCCCGACCAGCGCGGTGCCGGCGCAGGGATGCTGAACACGTTCCAAAACTCGGCAACGGTCCTGTCGATGGGCCTGTTCTTTACGATCGTCACGCTCGGTCTCGCCGCATCGCTCCCGAGCCATATGTTCGCCGGCCTCCGTGCTCAAGGTGTGCCGGCGCAGGCCGCCCACATCGTGGCGGGCGAGCCGCCGATCGGGAGCCTCTTTTCTGCGTTCCTCGGTTACAACCCGGTGCAGGAGCTGCTCACTCCGCTTCACGTGCTCCAGCACCTGAAGAGCTCGCAGGTGGCTTACCTAACTGGCCGCTCGTTTTTTCCCAAACTGATCGAGCAGCCCTTCGCCAACGGGCTCGGCTTGGCCTTCGACTTCGCCGCCGGCGCGACACTGGTCGCCGTGGTCGCTAGTGCCTTGCGTGGGAAGAGGTACGTGCACCAGGCTGCGGCTGCTGGTACGACCGATGGGGCTACCGGGGCCAACGGCGCGGCCGGGGCCGAGAAGGCTGCGGGGGTCGCCCTCGCAAGAGGCGCCGGTCCTTCCACGGAGGCCGGTCCTTCCACGGAGGCCGGTCCTTCCAAGGAGGCCGGTCCTTCCACGGAGGCCGGTCCTTCCACGGAGGCCGGTCCTTCCACGGAGGCCGGTCCTTCCACGGGGATTGTCACGCGGTGAGCGGCAACCTGGCAGACGCAGTTCGAGACGGCCCGCCCGGCGCTCCGGGGACGCTGGCGGCCGAGGCACGGCTCCTCAGTATCGGTGCAGCCGCCGCCGTGCTCGGCATTTCCGAGCGCGCGCTTCGCTACTACCAACAGCTCGGCCTTGTGACGCCCTGCGCGAGGACGCCTGGTGGGATGCGGCGCTACTCAGAAGAAGACCTGGAGCGTGTTACGCGCATCCGCGAACTGCAGAGCCTCCTCGGGCTCAACCTCGACGAGATCGCCGTGGTGCTTCGTCATGAGGACCGCGTGGCCGAGATAAGGCAGAGCTTTCGCGACGAGCGCACCGGAGCCCCCGAGCGTGCGGAGCTACTGAGCGAAGCCCTCGAGCTCAATGAAAACCTTCGGGCGACGGTGGAGGCGAAGCGGGCCGCACTGGACAAGTTCCTCGCAGACATAGACGCGCGCGCCGAAAAAATCCGGGCGGCTTTGGAAGCACTCCCGTGATGGGTGGAAACCCCGTTGAGCCCTGCCGAGGGGCAGGTGGCTAAGGCAACGTCAAGATTGGGCGCGCTGTTGGGCGGAGCGGGCTGCTTTGGTGATTTTTCCCGCACGGATGCAGGAGGTGCATACGTAGAGGTGCCGAGGTGACCCGTTGACCAGCGCCCGGACGCGCTGGATGTTGGGGTACCAACGCCGCTTGGTCCTTCGGTGCGAGTGGCTGATCGCCATTCCTACCGAGGGATGCCGGCCACAAACTTCGCACACGCCTGCCACGAAGGGACAAGGATAGCAGCTGACGAGACCGTGTGGCGCACTGGCGCGCTTCACTAGTCCAAGCGCGGGCCGCGGGCCATGACCTAGTACCCTGACCGGAACGGAGAGCGCACAACCGGAGAGCCCACAACTGGAGAGCCCAAAACCGGAAGGTAGCTTGGTCGGAGCGGGAGCGCAGGCTGGTAGCTCGACGTTGCCGGAGGCAGTGTCGAGCGCCGACCTCGTGGCGGTGTTCCGCGCCTACAGGGACGCCCTTGGCAAGTACAGGGCGGCGCTCAACCGCCTAAATGTCTACCCGGTGCCAGACGGAGACACGGGCACCAACATGGCCCTCACGCTCGAGGCCGTGGTTGCCGAGCTGGACTTGGCCGTGGTAGCGCCAGGAGTGGTAGTGCCAGGGGAGGAGACCACCGGGGGGGCTGGAGCTGGAGCCGCAATGGGGGCCGTCGCCCAAGCGCTCGCGCACGGGTCCTTGATGGGGGCGAGGGGGAACTCAGGGGTCATCTTGTCTCAGGTGCTCCGTGGAATCGCCGGCGTCGCACGTGCACACCCAGAAGGGCTCGGCCCAGCAGAGGTCGTCGAGGCGCTGGCCCATGCGTCCGAAAGCGCGTACGCAGCAGTGAGCAGCCCGGTTGAGGGCACCATCCTTACCGTCGCCCGTGCGGCTGCAGAAGCGGCGAAGGGCGCGCTCGCTTTGGACGTACCCCCGCACTTGCGCCTGACCAGGGTCTTGGAGGCAGCTCGCGAGGGAGCGGCCCGAGCGCTCGCAGGCACTACGGAGCAGCTCCCGGCGCTCAGGGCAGCTGGTGTGGTGGACGCGGGCGGCGCAGGGCTCTTGTTGCTGTTCGACTGCGCCCTCCACGTTGCCGACGGGAGGGCGCTACAGGCGCCGCCGGCACGCGCTGGTGCTGGTGACGCGCGAGGCGTGCCTGGTGCGCCCGCTCCGCAGCCCGGCTTTGATGTCATAACCGGCCTTGATGTCAAAACCGGCCTTGATGTCAAAACCGGCCTTGATGTCAAAACCGGCCTTGATGTTAAAAGAGGCGATGGCCCAGAGCCATCTGGGTCGGGTGCTGGTCCCGAAGATGTCGGTGACCTGCGCTATGAGGTGATGTTCTTCCTGGAGGCGCCCGATGAGGCCATCGCTGGTTTCAGGGAGGTCTGGGCAGGCTGCGGGGGCTCAATAGTGATCGTCGGGAGTGACCAGCTCTACAACTGCCACATCCACACCGGCGACATTGGCGCAGCCATCGAGGCTGCGATCGAGATAGGGCGGCCTCGCCAGATCAGGGTCACAGATCTTGCGGAGCAGGTCGAAGAGGAACGCTGGGTAAGAGATGCCGAGGCCTCCGGCGCCCAGTCGGAGCCAGCCGAGGAACCGGTTACGACCGCCGTCGTCGCCGTTTGTGCCGGAGAGGGCGTGAAGCGCATATTCCGATCGCTCGGTGTACACCACTTCGTCCGGGGGGGCCAGTCCGCCAACCCCTCGGTGGCCGAGATCCTCGAAGCGATCTCAGAGGCAGCAGCCGAGCAGGTTGTCGTCCTACCAAATAACGACAACGTCGTGCCCGTCGCGGAGCAGGCAGCCGCCAACGCCGAGAAGAAGGTCCGCGTAGTCCCTACCGGCGGGATAGCCGAGGGATTCGCCGCCCTGCTCGACTACGACCCCGAAGCCGATGTAGACACCAACGCGCAGGCGATGGGCGACGCGGCCGCTCGGGTGTTGACGGGCGAAGTGGCCCAGGCCTCCTGCGACGCCACTACGGCGGTGGGGCCGGTCCGGCGGGGGGACTGGCTGGGGATATCCCGCCAAGAGGTGAGGGCGGTCGCGCCGGCGCCGGCCAGCGCGGCGGACGCTGCCATAGCGCTCCTCCGTGCGATCGTGCCACCAGAGCCGAGCTACGAGATGGTGACCCTCATTGAGGGCGAGGGGGCCACGGCGGCGGGGACGCGTCGAGTTGTCGGGTGGCTGTCAGAAGAGCATCCCGGGATCTGCGCTGAGGTGCACCATGGAGGCCAGCCGCTCTACCCCTACGTCCTTTCGGTGGAATGAGGACGAGCCGGACCTGGTCGCGGGGCGCCAGTTGAGGAGCTTGGAGGAGCTGGCGGGCGTCCCCTTGTCGGTCCTGCGCTCAGCAGGCCGGCCGGTGAAGGCCGAGCGAGGCCAGAAGGCGCCAAAGACACGAGCCGACGCGCTCTTTGAGATGGGTATCACGGACGTCTTGGGGCTCCTCACCCACTACCCTCGTCGCTACCTCGACCGCACCACGGAGCTTCCCATATCCGAGCTCAAGGAGGGTGAGGACGCGACGGTGCTCGCGACTGTGCGGCGTGTGCGCAGGCAACCAGCGCGCCGCGGCGCCAAGCCTCTCGTCCTGGTCGACGTGTCCGATGGGCGCGGCTACTTGGCGCTCTCGTTTTTCAACCAACCCTGGCGCGCGCAGCAGCTCCGGGAGGGGATGGAAGTCGCGATATCCGGCAAGGTCGGCGTTTTCAGGGGCAGGCGCCAGATGGCGAACCCTTCGGTCGATGTCGTGCTGGGCGAGTGGCAAGGCCGGGTAGTCCCCATATACCCGCAATCAGAAAAGGCGGGGATTAGTACGATGGACATCGGGGCCTGTGTCGCCGAGGCCCTAACCTGGGTAGGCGAGCTGGAGGACCCCGTCCCGAAAGAGGCCCTGGACGCGCACCATTTTGCGGGGCGGGACTGGTCCATAAAACAAGTCCATCAGCCTGAATCGGTCGGGGCCGCGAACGCGGCCAGGCGTCGCCTGGGCTTCGATGAACTGCTCCGGCTGCAGCTCGTGCTCGTGTTGCGCAAACGGGCCCTGGAGCGCGCATCGGTAGGTATCGCGCACCGCGTCGGGTCGCCCTTGGTTCTCAAGTTCCGCGAGAGCCTCCCATTTCCCCTTACGGGTGCTCAAGAAAGGGCGATCAAGCAGATAGAGGCAGACCTCGCGAGGAAAGTGCCGATGCACCGTCTTTTGCAGGGCGACGTCGGGTCTGGCAAGACACTGGTCGCACTGTGGTGCCTTCTTACGGCGGTCGCCGGTGGGTACCAGGGTGCGCTCATGGCGCCGACCGAGGTGCTTGCCGAACAGCACAGCCTGTCACTTGCCAACCTCCTCCCGGGGCTCGCCGTGGTGGACGCGGGGGCCCTTTTCGGAGAGAGGCAGGTGCGCACGGAGCTCCTCACCAACCGCACGCCCGCCGCCGAACGGGCACGGTTGCTCTCGGGCCTGGCTGATGGCGGCGTCGACATAGTTGTCGGTACCCACGCACTGTTGACTGAATCCGTGCGCTTCGCCCAGCTCGGAGTCGTCGTGGTCGACGAACAGCACCGCTTTGGGGTCGAGCAGCGCGCGGCACTGCGCGAGAAAGGTGACGGGCCGGTCCCCGACGTGCTCGTGATGACTGCCACGCCGATCCCGAGGACAGCCGCCATGACCGTCTACGGTGACCTCGACACAACGATCTTGGACGAGCTCCCCCCAGGTCGAACGCCGGTCGAGACACACTGGGCCCGTGGGCCGCTCGAGGTGGAGGATGCCTGGCAGCGGGTGCGCGAAGAAGTGGCCGCGGGCCGTCAAGCGTACGTCGTTTGCCCCCTGGTCGAGGAATCCGAGAAGGTGCAGGCGGCCTCGGCAACCGAAGAGCTGGCACGCCTAGCCGCTGGCCCACTAAGAGGGCTCCGCCTCGGCCTCCTCCATGGTCAGCTCGGCTCACGTGAGAAAGAGGGGGCAATGGCGGCGTTCCGGGCCGGCCGGGAACAAGTCCTGGTGGCGACGACCGTCATTGAGGTTGGCGTGGACGTCCCCAACGCGACCGTCATGGTCATAGAAGATGCTGGACGTTTTGGCATAGCTCAGTTGCACCAGCTGCGGGGCCGGGTCGGGCGGGGAGCGGACCGCTCCTTTTGTTATCTCCTTGGGGAAGCGCCGACCGCCGAGGGTGCACAACGGCTCTCCGCCCTCGAGCGCAGCAACGACGGCTTTGAGCTGGCCGAGGTGGACCTCGATTTGCGGGGCGAGGGCACGATCCTCGGGACCCGCCAAAAAGGGGTCAACGACCTGAAGCTCGCGTCGCTCCGCCGGCACAGGAAGTACGTGCTGCTGGCGAGGGAGGTTGCGTTCCAGATAGTGGACGCCGACCCCGGCCTGGCCCGTCACCAGGCGCTCGCGAGGGAGTTGCGTTCACTCGTGGACGATGAGGACCGTGAGTACCTTTTCAAGAACTGACGGTGAGAGCGCCAGGAGGCACGCATGCGCGTCATAGCCGGGGAAAAGGGCGGCCGTCGCCTCGTTGCGCCGGCGGGGCTCCGCACTAGGCCTACAAGCGACCGCGTGCGAGAAGCGGCCTTCTCCATGCTGGAGAGCGCCTTGGCCAACAAGGGGGGCCTAGCTGGTGCCGTGGTCTGGGACCTTTTCGCCGGGAGCGGTGCTCTCGGTATCGAGGCGCTGTCTCGTGGCGCTGCGTACGTGACCTTCGTCGACCAGGCCCACGGTGCTGTCTCCGCGGTCAAGGAGAACCTGGCCAAGCTCGGGTACGGGCCGGAGCGCTCGAGCGTCGTCTGTGCTGAGGCGCTGCGCTGGGTGCACGGTCTGGACGAGGGACCAGGGGGCGGGGCCGTACCGGCGCGGGGCGCCGATGTCGTGCTCGCGGATCCTCCATATGCTTGGCGGTCTTGGCCGGCACTGCTCCGGGCTCTGTACCCCTTCGGGGCCTTGGTCATGATGGAGACCGACAGCGAGCCTGCACTGCCAGAGGGTTGGTTCGTGCATAGGTCGAGGCGCCATGGCGGTACCCTCGTTACCTTGACCACTTGCGACGCGAGCCAGTCTCGCCCCGGGCAAGCTGGGCCCGGGCAACCTGGGCCGGGCCGATCGGGGGGACCCTAACCATGAGGACCGCGCTCTTCCCCGGGTCGTTCGACCCGTTCCACAACGGGCACTTGGAGATCGTCGAGACCGCCAGCCGGCTGTTCGAAAGGGTCGTGGTCGCTCCGGTGCTCAACCCCCAAAAGGCGCCGGCGATGTTCAGCCTCGACGAGCGACGCACGATGATCTCGTCCTCGGTCGCCCACCTGAGCAATGTCGAGCTGACCAGGGGTCACGGGCCGCTCTTGGTTGTCGACTTGGCCCGAGAAGTGGGCGCCGACGTGATCGTAAAGGGCCTGCGGGTCTCCTCGGACGCCGAGTCCGAACTACAACAGGCTCAGATGAACAAGGCCGTCTCGGGCCTGGAGACCGTGCTCCTGCCGTGTTCGTCTAGCTACAGCTTCATCGCCTCCCGCTGGCTCAGGGACTTCATGAGCTACGGCGGGTCGGACAGGATCGGCTCGCTGGTGCCCGCACCGGTCTGCGCGCTCGTGAAAGAGAAGTACTCATGACCAACGCTGGAGGCGCTCCTGGCCACGGGATCGCCGTCGAAACAGAGGTGCTGCTGCAGAGGATCTCGGGGATGATCGCAGGAGCACGCGCTTTGCCCCTTTCCTCCTCGGTCAAGCTCGACAACAAAGACGAGATCCTGGAGTTGCTAAGAGAGGCGATCGAGCGGTTGCCCGAGGAGCTGCGCGGCGCGCGCTGGATGCTGAAAGAGCGCGAGGAGTACCTGGGGGCGACTCAGCGAAAGGCCGACGAGCTAGTCGAGGCCGCGCGGTCTGAAGCGCAGCGGCTCGTGCAGCGGACCGAGATCATAAAAGAGGCTCAGGCCCAGGCACGCCGGCTGGTGGAAGAGGCGCGAGAGGAAGCGAGCAGGCTGCGCCTCGAGGCCGAGGACTATGCGGACCAAAAGCTCGCGCAGTTCGAGATAGTGTTAGAGCGGACCCTGAAGACGGTCGCGTCAGGGCGTCAAAAGCTTGCCGGTTTGCCAGAACGAGAAGAGGCCGGCGCGGCTGGCGGCCCCCCAGAGGCGGCGAGCCCTGGGGTTGGCTACTCTCCATTCGACCAGCGGGCGAGCACTGACAGCGCCACTGGCGCCGTCCCACCCCCGGTGGCGGCCGGAAAGATAGCTGGCGAGAGCACTTACCCCGGTGCGTTCCCCCAGGAGGGCCGTGGCTGGGCGCTTGCGGGTGGTGGTAGCGGCGGGGGGGAGAGACAAGCCGGCGCGGAGAGACAAGCCGGCGCGGAGAGACAAGCCGGCGCGCTGCAGGCTTCGGGGCGGCGCCAGGTTGCTGGCCGTTCGGGCAGTCTGGGGGCATCGGGGGTGCGGGCACCCGGCGCGGACAAGAGGGTCTTCGACCAGGATACTTAGCGTGAACCGGGACAGTTTCGACGTTCCGCTCGGGGCGCTCAGGGCACAGGGCCACGAGCTACGGGTCGTGCGCCGTGGCAAGTTGGAGCGCGACCTCGTCGTGGACGTCGATTGTCGGGTGCCGGAGGGGGCCGAAGCTGTGGCCGATGTCGTGCTCAGGTCCTTCGAAGGTGGGATCACTGTCACGGGCGTCGTCAGTTCCACCTGGCTGGGCGAGTGCCGCCGGTGCCTGAGAAGCCTCGAAGGAGAGGTCGTCGCGCCGGCTAAGGAGATCTTCCGGCGTGGGGCGCAGCCGGACGAGGGTGTCTACTCAATGGACGTGGACCAGCTCAACCTGCGTGAGATGGTGCTCGACTCCCTTTTCGGAGCGCTCCCTGTGCTCCCCCTTTGCAGGGATGGGTGCCTCGGTATCTGCCCTGTGTGCGGGGAGGACCGCAACGTCTCGTCCTGTCGCTGCGAGGAGCCAATGGCCGACCCGCGGTGGTCCGTGCTCGACTCGCTGCGCGAAGAGGGCGGCTAAGTTTCCCCGGGGCGGCCTGCGCGCACGGTAACATAGCTGCCCCGTGGCAGTACCCAAGAAGAAGACGTCGAAATCGAAGTCGCGAAGCCGTCGCGCTAGCGCGTGGGTGTTACGCACGCCAGCGCGGAGCGTTTGCCCTCAGTGCCGTCAGGCGAAGGTGCCCCACGCGGTGTGCCCCAACTGCGGCTGGTACAAGGGCCGGCAAGCCTTGGACGTGGGCTGACCTTGTTCTCGCAGATCGTGTCCTCGCAGATCGTGTCCTCGCAGATCGTGTCCTCGCAGAGCGCTTGTTAGGCATGGTCATCGTTAGGCGATGGTTGCCGTAGCCGGCGGGCTCCCTATCGCCGTCGATGCTATGGGCGGTGACCGGGCACCGGCTGAGGTGGTTGCCGGAGCCTTCAGGGCGGTGGAGGAGCTTGGTATCCCCGTGCTCCTTGTAGGTGAACCCGAGTACTTGGCCGGCCTAGGGAACCGGCCTGGTGTTGACTTCGAGGCGGCGAGCGAAGCAGTGGCCATGGACGAGGACCCGGGCAAGGCCGTGCGCCAGAAGCGCGACTCCTCCCTCGTGCGTTGTGCTGTAGCGGTTCGCGAAGGGAGGGCCTCGGCGATGGTGAGCGCCGGCAACACCGGTGCGGCAATGGCGAGCGCCGTGCTGCGCATGGGGCGGTTGCCGGGTGTTTTGAGGCCCGCTATAGCAACTCCCATCCCGGTACCTGGGTCGACTCCCACTGTCCTCATCGATGCTGGCGCCAATGTCGATTGCAGCCCGGCGATGCTCGTGCAGTTCGCGCAGATGGGGTCCGCTCTTGCAGTGGAACGCTTTGGCATCGAGGAGCCTCGTGTTGGCCTCCTGTCGATCGGCGAGGAGGCGACGAAGGGCAATGCCCTGGTCAAGGAGGCCCACTCACTGCTCGCGGCGGGCACGGCCGGGCCGCAGGTGTGCTTCATCGGCAACGTTGAGGGGCGCGACGTTATGAGCGACCGTGTCGATGTAGTGGTCACCGACGGCTATACGGGCAATGTCGTGCTGAAGACCCTGGAGGGGGGAGTGAAGGCCGTGGTCGGGGGTGTCCTCGGTGCGCTCACGAGCACCGAGGAGGCCAAGGAGGCGGCCAAAACGGCGATGCCTGCGCTCATGCCGCTGGCGGAGGCTCTCGACCCTGACACGACCGGGGGTGCAGTCCTGCTCGGCGTAAATGGCGTCTGTGTCATCAGCCACGGCTCTTCGGGGGCGAAGGCGATCGTCAACGCGATCAGGGTGGCTCATCATGCTGTGAGCGAGGGGCTCGTCGCTCGGGTGGAGGCGGTTATCGGCGCTCAGCCCGCACCTGGTGCAGCGGAGCACCCAAAGCGGTAGAGGCGCAGGCCGGACGGAGGGCAGGGTCTTGCCCCGCTCGTGGTAGCGTTGCTTATGGCCTCGGAGACAGGAGTGCAACGAGAAATACCCGGGCGCCAGGAGGTCTTGGAGCTGGTCCGTGGTTGCCTCGCTGACATCTTGGAGGTGAGCCCGGAGAGCATCGCGGAAGGTGCTTCGTTCGACGACTTGGGTGCCGACTCGCTGGCGCTGATCGAGCTGGTGGAATCGCTCGAGAAAGACCTCGGCGCTCAGTTCACCGGTTTCAGGGTCGAAGACGAGGACCTGGAGGACCTAAAGACGGTGCGCGACGCGGTGGACTACGTGGTGGCCAAATTGGGGGGCACCCCTTGAGGCAGGCGTCCATCGGGCACGGGTGAGCGCGACCGACGTCACGGACGAGGCTGCCGAGCAGACCGCTCTGGCGGAGCGGCTCGGTTGGCACGTACGAGACCGAGCGCTGCTCGAGCAATCGATGGCGCACCGGTCATGGTGCGCTGAGCACCCGTCGCAGGAACCAAACGAGCGACTGGAGTTCTTAGGTGACGCAGTCCTCGGCCTGATCACGACCGATTACCTCTACCGCCGCTACCCCGGGCTGCCCGAAGGAGAGCTCGCTAAGGCGAGGGCGGCCGTGGTCAACTCGGCCTCCCTGGCAAGCGTCGCCGCCGAGCTCGAGCTCGGCAAGGCGCTTCTCCTCGGCAAGGGCGAGGACGCCTCGGGGGGAAGGTCGAAGGCATCGATCCTAGCGGACGCGATGGAAGCCCTGATCGGCGCAATTTACCTGGACAGGGGCTATGAGGCGACCGACGAGGTGGTGCTGCGGTTGCTTGGCCCGCGGCTGCTCGAGTCCGCCAAGGGGCCAGGCGAGGACGACTACAAGACGAGGCTGCAGGAGCTCTGTGCCAGGGATTTCGACCAGCCTCCTTCCTATCGGGTCGCAGAGCACGGGCCGGACCACGCGAAAAGCTTCGAGGCCGAGGTCGTCGTGGGCGGGCGCCCGCGCGGTAAAGGCCAAGGGCGCTCGAAGAAGCAGGCAGAACAGGTGGCTGCGCGCAACGCATGGTCGGTTCTGATGGCCGAGGAGGCCGGCCGGGACGATCGGTCCCGCCGCCAAGACAACTAGGCCTTGCCCGAGCTCCCAGAGGTAGAGACTGTCCGGCGCGGTCTTTCACGCCTATACCTGGGGTGCCGTCTCACCTCGCTCTCTGTCACCGGCAGGCGGACGGTGCGCCGCCACCCGCCCGAGCTCCTCGCCCAGCTGCAGGGACAGATCCTGTCGTCGGTTGGCCGCCACGGGAAGTACTTGTTTCTCGAATGGAGCGGTGGTCAGGTGCTCGTGGTGCACCTCCGCATGAGCGGCCAACTGCTTGCGGCACGGCCAAGAGATCCGCTGGCTCCCCATACCCACGCCGTGTTGCGCTTCGACCGTGCGGGCGAGCTGCGATTCGTGGACCCGCGGACCTTTGGGGAGCTTTTCGTTTCCGCTTCCCCCCAGCCGCCGCCTGTCGAGCTTGAAGACCTGGGGCCAGACGCCCTTGGTGCGAGCCCGGGCCTATTTCGCTCTGCCCTGGCCGGGCGGCGGGCGCCCCTGAAGGCAGTCTTGGTCGACCAGCGCGTGCTGGCAGGGGTGGGCAACATCTACGCAGACGAGATCTGCTTCGCGGCCCGCCTGAGGCCCGACCGTCCGGCCGGCGGAGTGCGCCCTCACGAGCTGCGGCGGCTATCTGAATCGGCGCGCTCGGTCCTGGAGGCCGCGATAGCCGCAGGCGGCTCGACTTTGCGCGATGAGCGCTATCGCGACGTTCTCGGAGAGGCGGGCCAGTACCAGCTGGAACACAAGGTCTATGGCCGCGCAGGAGAGCCGTGTGCGAAGTGCGGGGCGCCGGTCGTGCGAGTGAGGATCGGGGCCAAAAGCGCCTATTTCTGTCCTCGCTGCCAGTCCTGATCGTCCTGGCCGCGCCTGTCGTGGGGCCCGGCAGGGGTAGCTTCGCGGCCCGCCCCTCGTGCTTGCGTCGTTACGCTTTACGGCCGTGAACGCTTTCTCCCGACCCCTGCGCAAAGAGATCGACCGGTTTGCACTGCCCTACGTCCACGCCGTCATCGACGAGGTGAAGGCCGTACGCCAATCGCTAGCTCACGAGGCCAGGGCTATGAGGGCGGCGCTTGTAGACGAGACCCGCGGCCTCTACGAGAAGGTCACGGCTTCGGTCGCCGACGAGGCCCGCGGCGTTCGCGAGTCCGTCACGGCCTCGGTGACCGACGAGACCGCTGCCATAAGGGTTTCGGTCGCCGA